>DASXTR010000068.1:0-8772 GCA_036505325.1 Gaiellaceae bacterium | reverse complement strand
TCAAGAACCCCGACCTCGACGAGTCCGCCGGCGACGAGGAGGTCAAGATCGCGGTCGTCCTCGAGGATGGGGCGACGCTCGAGCCCGCCGACCTCGTCGAGTACCTCGCGGCCCGTATGCCCGCGTATTGGGTGCCTCGGTTCGTCGAGTTCTTGCCCGAGCTGCCGCGGACGGAGTCCCACAAGCTGAAGAAGGGAGACCTGCGGGAGGCCGGGATCACGCCGGCCACGTGGGACCGCGAGCAGGCAGGGATCAAGCTCCAGCGGGAAGTCCTCACCTGACGGCCGACGGACCGCTCGACCTCGACGAGGATCCGCCCCGTCTCGTCGCGGGCCGGTGCGGAGGCTGCGGCGCGCTGACGTTCCCGCTGCGGGCGCAGTGCCCGGCGTGCGGCGGCGCGGTCGAGCGGACGCTCCTGCCGGCGCGCGGCACGCTCTGGACCTGGACGACGCAGGGCTTCGAGCCCAAGCCGCCGTACGTCCCCGACGACGGCGAGTTCGAGCCGTACAGCGTCGGGTACGTCGAGTTCGAGGGCTACCTGCGGGTCGAGGGCCGCCTCACCGAGGCGGACCCCGAGCGCGTGCGGATCGGGATGCCGATGGAGGTCGTCCCGCTGCAGCGCGGGGACCGCGTCACGTATGCGTTCGCCCCGGTGGGTGACGAGTGAGCGACATCGCGATCGTCGGCGCCGGCATCCACGCCTTCGGACGCCACGACGGCGTGAGCGGCCTCGCGATGGGCGTGCACGCGGTGCGCGCGGCGCTGGCGGACGCGGGAGTCGAGTGGCGCGACATCCAGGTCGCCTACGGCGGCAGTGAGGACGCAGGCAACGCCGACACGATGGTGGGCGACCTCGGCCCGACGGGGCTGCCGTTCGTGAACGTGAAGAACGGCTGCGCGACCGGCGGCTCGTCGCTCGTCTCCGCCGTCACCGCGATCCGGTCGGGCGCGTACGACGTCGCCCTCGTCGTCGGGTTCGACAAGCACCCGCGCGGCGCCTTTCAGAACGACCCGGCCGACTGGTCCCTGCCCGCCTGGTACGGCGAGGACGGCTTGATGGTCACGACGCAGTTCTTCGGCGCGAAGCTCCAGCGGTACATGCACGACCACGGCATCCCCGAGGTGACGCTCGCCCAGGTCGCCGAGAAGAACTTCGCGAACGGCGCGATCACGCCGCATGCGTGGCGTCGCACGCCGCTGTCGGTCGACGAGATCCTCGGCGCGCGGATGCTCGCCCATCCGCTCACGCAGTACATGCTCTGCTCGCCGGGGGAGGGCGCCGTCGCGCTCGTTGTGTGCCGGCGCGAGTACCTCGACCGCCTGCCCGACGCGCGCCCAGTGTGGCTGCGGTCGGTCGCGTTCCGCACGCGGCGAGCCGGGTCGTTCGAGGTCTTCAGCCCGTCGCTCGCGCTCGACATCGCGCCCTCGCCGACGGTCGACGCCGCGCGGGAGGCTTTCGAGGCCGCCGGCATCGCGCCGGAGGACGTCGACGTCGCGCAGGTGCAGGACACCGAATCGGGTGCAGAGCTGATCCATCTCGCCGAGTGCGGCCTGTGCAAACACGGCGAGCAGGTCGAGCTGTACGCGACCGGTGCGACGCGAATCGACGGACGGCTGCCGGTCAACACCGACGGCGGCTGTCTCGCGAACGGCGAGCCCGTGGGCGCGTCGGGGCTGCGGCAGGTGTACGAGATCGTCATGCAGCTACGCGGCGAGGCCGGCGAGCGGCAGGTCCCAGGCACGCCGCGCACCGGGTTCACGCACGTCTACGGGGCACCGGGGGTCAGCGCCTGCACGGTCTTGTCACGGTGACCCGAGTGATTAAACTGACTTCAATTCTGGAAGTGGAGGCGCAATGCCGTACGTGAAGCGATCGGAGCTCCGGCTGACCGACGAGGAGCTCGAGGAGTTCCTGCGGTCGAGCAAGTGGGGCCGCCTGGCGACCGCGAATCTCGAGCTCGAGCCGCACATCACGCCGCTCGGGTTCGTCTTCCACGGCGGCGCGGTCTACTTCCACGCGATGGTGAAGGGGCGGCGCGGGCGCGATCTCGCCGACAACCCGAAGGTCGCGTTCCTCGTCGACGACGGCGTCGGCCCCGGCGACCCGTACACGAAGCGGCGCGGCGCGATCCTCTACGGCGACTGCGTCGTCGCGGAGGACGGCCCCGAGCTCGACGCCGCCAAGCACGCGTACATGCGCGCGATGGAGGCGTCGAGCATCGACGAGATCCAGCGCCGCACGCACGCGTGGTACCGCATCGACGTCACGCGTACGTCGTCGTGGGACTTCCGCAAGATCCCGGCCGGCGCCGACCGTAAGGTCCCGACCGGGTAGGCCGGTGGCGACTTTTCCGACGCGTGAGGAGTGCGTTCTCCCGGAGCTCCTCCGCGCGCACGCCGAGCGGCAGCCCGACAAGGTGTTCGTCGTCTTCGAGGACGGCGACGAGTGGACGTACCGCGAGACGGCCGAGCGCACGTGGCGTTGCGGCAACGGGCTGCGCCGGCTCGGCCTCGACCAGCGCGAGCCGCTGGTCGCATGGCTGCCGAACGGCAGGGAGGCGCTGCTCGCGTGGTTCGGCGCGGCGGCCGCCGGGCTCGTGTACACGCCGCTCAACACCGCGTACAAGGGTGCGCTGCTCGAGAACGCGCTCAACCTCCTGGGGACGCGCGTCCTCGTTCTGCACGCAGGGCTCGTCGACCGCCTCGCCGGCCTCGAGTTGCCGCACCTCGAGCAGCTCGTGATCGTCGGCGACGCCGGGAGCCTGCCGGACGGCCTTCCGCCGGCGGTGGCGTGGGAAGAGGTCGCGTCGGCCGCGGACGCGTCGCAGCCCGTCCTCCCGACGCCGATCGAGCCGTGGGACGACCAGATGGTGATGTTCACCGGCGGCACGACGGGCGCCTCGAAGGCCGTGCGCCGGACCAACGTGCTGTACCTGAAGATGTGCGAGCCGAGCTTCGACCAGGTCGGCATCGGCGCGGACGACCGGTTCTTCGTCTGCGCGCCGATGTTCCACGGCGGCGCCGACGTCCCGATCTATTCGATGCTCAGGCACGGCGGCTCCGTCGCGATCGTGACGGGGTTCAGCACGAGCCGCTTCTGGGACGACATCCGCCGCTACGAGTGCACGGTCGCGTGGATTCATTCCGCGATGGCGCACTTCCTCTGGGAGCAGCCGGAGAGCCCTGGCGACCGCGATCATCCGCTCCGCCTCGCGATGCAGGCGCCGCTCCTGCCGACGATGAAGGAGTTCGCCGAGCGCTTCGGCATCCGGCTCTACACCGTCTACGGGATGACCGAGATCCCGTGCCCGTTCTCGATCCTCGACCCGGTCGACCACCGGACGCTCGGAAAGCCGTGGGACCCCGACGTCGAGTTGCGGCTCGTCGACGAGCACGACCGCGAGGTGCCGGACGGGACGCCGGGCGAGCTGCTCGTCCGCCACAGGATCGCGTGGGCGATCACACCCGGCTACCTGCACAACCCGGAGGCGACCGCGACGGTCTGGCGCAACGGGTGGTTCCACAGCGGTGACGTCTTCGTCCGCGACCCCGACGGGAACTACTCGCTCGTCGGCCGCGTCAAGGACTCGATCCGCCGCCGCGGCGAGAACATCTCCGCAGCCGAGGTCGAGCGCGAGTTACTCGCACACGATGCGATCGCCGATGCCGCCGTGATCGGGATCAGAGCCGATGTCGAGCAGGACGTGATGGCGTTCCTCGTCCTTCGCCCTACCGCCGAGGTCGCGCCCGAGGAGCTGATCGAGTTCGTGACGGATCGCCTGCCGTACTACGCGGTGCCGCGCTACCTCGAGTTCGCCGACGAGTTGCCGCGGACCGCCGCCCTCCGTCCGGACAAGCAGGTGCTGAGCGAGCGGGGCGTCTCGGACGCGACGTGGGACCGCGAAGCGGCCGGGATCCGGCTGCGGCGCGAGCGCCTCTGACTCAACAGATCGCGTCGGGCAGCCGGAGACCGTAGAGGCTGTCGAAGTCGAGCGTGGGGATCGGCTGCCCTTGCGCTGCAAGGAACGTCGTCGCCTGGCGATAGTGCTGCGCTGCATGGAGCCGCTGTGCCTCGAGCAGCTCGACGAGGGTGAGCGCGCCCCGCGGCGCGTCCACCATGCGGTCCGGCTCGCTCCGCAACGCGTCCTCGTGCTCGCCGACGCCGTCGCGCCACGCGCGCACGACGGGACGCGCGAACGCGAGCAGGTCGTCGCGGTCGCGGATCCCGGCGACGATCGACGCCTCGTACGCGACGACCGAGGCGTCTCCCAGCTCGCCCGTCCGCGGGTTGCCCGGCCAGTGGAACCAGCCGGACACGAGCGCGTCGGTAAGGGCGGCGATCCCGACGAGCGCGTCGACCGTCAGCGCGAGCGGCGTCCGGCCGAGTCCCGGCACGGGTTCGAGCAGCGCGTCCCAGGGCGTTGCCTGTGCGACCTCCAGCCACGCCTGCGCGATCGCGTCCACGTCCCACGCGACCTGCCAGGCGTCGCGCAGCGCCGGAGGCGGCTCGAAGCCGAGCAGGATCGCGGCCTGGCTCGGGTGCTGGAGGACGTGCGGAACGTCGTCGACGACGAGCGTCGGTACCGGGGGAGATCCCGCTGCGACCCAGCGCTCGCGCTGCTCGTTGATCGGGACGGACTCGAACTCGACACCGTTCGCACCAAGGAACTCCTTGGTCAGCCCGCAGATCGGTCAGCCGGGGTGCGAGTAGAGGACGAGGTGCGTCACGCGGCGGCCGCCCCCGCGGCGGCGACGCCCACCGGCGCGGGCTCGCCGGCAGCCGCGGCGCCCGCGCGGCGCCCGGAGACGAGGCCCCAGCCGAGCCCGCCGCCGTAGACGTCCTCGTAGACGTTGCCCGCGTCGGCGCCGGCCGCGAAGACCGTTCCGCCGAGCCCGCGGACGCTCATGTCCTCGTTCACCCGCAGCCCGCCCATCGTGTACGTGATCGCTGCGACGCTCGGGATCGCCCAGAACGGCGCCTCGACGAGCGGCGTGTGCGACTCGCGCCGCGGCGGCTCGAGGTCCCTGATCGGGTCGGAGGCCTCGTTGAACGTCTTGATCGAGTCGAGGATGTTGACGGCCGGGACGTCGAACTCGCGCTCCATCGCGGCGGCGAGCGAGTCGATGTCGTCCGCCTTCAGGATCTTCGTCCCGAACTGCTCGAGCTTGCCGATGCGGTAGGCCGTGGCCGTGGTCGGGAGCCCCGGGATGCCGACGAGGTCGGCGTCGACGTAGTCGCGGCGGATGCGCTCGTCGAAGACGGTGTAGTACCGGCCGCCCGGCTGTCGCGAGCCGACCTGCGCGCTGTGCTCGTCGACGACGCCGACCGACTCGTCCTTGAACCGCAGGCCGAGCTGGTTCAGCAGCACGCAGTAGTCGGTGTAGAACATCGTCGCCGGCAGGAAGTCCTTCGTGTCCCACTCGTGGCCCTTGGCCCACGGGAACGTGTGGCCGTAGAACGAGTGCATGTCCCTGGAGAGCTCTGCGCCGAGCGGCGTGAGCGAGCGGATCGCGACGCCGTCGCTCTGGCGGTTGCCGCGGATGACGAGCTCCTCCGGGTACGTCGTGATGAACCGGGACACGAGCTCCTTGCTGTTGTGGAAGCCGCCCGCCGCGAAGACGACCGCTTCGGCCTCCGCGCCGTGCTCGCCGCCGTCGCCGGTCCACGTCACGGTCCAGTGCTCGCCGTCGCGGCTGACGCCGGTGACGCGCGCCGAGACGACGACCTCCGCGCCCAGCTCGCGGGCGCTCGCGGCCATCGTGTCGGCGAACGGCTGGCGGGCGCCGACGTCGCCCATCGCCATCAGGCGGCCGTGGCCGAAGCCGTGCTTCATGCACGTCGCTTTCGGATGGAGCGGCAGCCCGTGCGACTCGAGCCACTCCCAGCCCGGGGCGATCTCGTCGACGACGATGCGCTGCAGGCGCTCGTCGCCGCGAGGGATCCAGCGCCGCGCGTCCTCGAGCGTCGCGGGCGACCAGACGAGCCCGCCGCTGATCGCCATCGAGCCGCCGACCGCCGGTCCCGCCTCCAGCGCCGTGACCTGCGCACCACGCTCCGCTGCGGCGATCGCCGTCACGAGACCGGCCATCCCGCCGCCAACAACGATCACACGGCGACTCACGATCGCGCTCCTTTCCGAGCTTGCTGAATTGACTTCAAGTATTACCGGATCTGGGGGCGATTTCAACCTACTCCGGCTTGATTTATCGCCCTAGGTACGTTTAGAATCGAATTCGGTTCTGGTACATTCCGAGGAAAGGGAGCCTTCGTTGATCAGGAACAGAGCACTCGTCGTCCCGCTCGTCGCCGCTCTCGCGGCGGTCTTCGGCAGCGCGGCGCTCGCCTCTCAGGCCCGGCAGTCGACGACGCCGAAGCCGGCGACCGCGAAGCAGTGGAAGGCGCTCGTCGCGAAGGCGAAGCAGGAGGGCTCGGTGACGCTGTACTCGAGCCAGGACCCGACGACGCTCGCCACGTTCGCGGCGAAGTTCAAGGAGCGCTACGGCATCACGGTCACGTGGAGCCGCCAGATCGACAGCGTGCTCGCCGCGCAGGTGACCGCGGAGCACGGGACGGGCAACGCGAAGGCCGACATGTGGGTCATCGCCAGCCGGCCGTACGTGCTCGGCGGCCTCAAGAACGGGTGGGCCGTCGACGCGGTCGGGCCCGACCTCTTCAACAAGCGCTACGACCGTGCGAAGTACGCGAAGCCGGGCAAGGCGTTCGCCGTCGGCGCCGCGGTGCAGGGGATCGGGTGGAACACGAAGCTCTTCCCGCAGGGCCTGAAGGACTATCCGGACCTGCTGAACGCCGCGCTGTCGGGCGGGAAGATCGGCGTCGTCCAGCCGACCGGCCCGTCGTTCGTCGACTTCTACCAGATGCTCGATTCGCATTACGGCAAGAGCTTCGTTCCGAAGCTGGCGGCGCAGAAGCCGAAGATCTACCTCTCGACGCTGCCGCAGCTGCAGGCACTCGGCTCGGGCGAGCTCGCCGCTTCGGCACTCGTCGGCGCCAACGCGCTGGACCTGAAGGCGCAGGGTGCGCCGATCGACTTCGTGCTGCCGAAGGGCGGCGCGTGGAACGCGCCGTGGTTTGCGATGGTGCTCAAGCAGGCGCCGCACCCGAACGCCGCCCAGTTGCTCGCCGACTACATGGTGACGCCCGAGGGGCAGCAGGCGGTGAACCGGCACTACGGTGCCGTGCTGAAGAACATTCCGGACACGTTCTACGTGCCGCTGCGTGCGCAGAAGCTCTCGAACCTCACGAGCGCGAAGATCACGGCGTACCAGCAGTACTGGACCGGGCTCTTCAAGTAATGGCGTGGGACTTCTCCACCGAGCCCGAGTTCGAGGAGCACCTCGAGTGGATGCGCACGTTCGTGCGCGAGGAGATCTGGCCGATCGAGGCGATCGAGCACGACATCGACCAAGCGCAGCTCGACCGGATCTACGCGCCGCTGCAGGAACGCGTGAAAGAGCGCGGGCTGTGGGCGGCGCACCTGCCGCCGGAGCTCGGCGGGCAAGGGTTCGGCCAGGTGAAGCTCGGTCTGATGAACGAGATCCTCGGCACGTCGATCTACGCGCCGAACGCGTTCGGCTGCCAGGCGCCCGACTCCGGTAACAGCGAGATCATCGCGCTCGCCGGCACGCCCGAGCAGAAGCAGCGCTGGCTCTATCCGCTGCTGAACGGCGAGCTCAAGTCGGCGTTCTCGATGACCGAGCCGGAGACGCCGGGATCGGACCCGACCCAGCTCAGGACGCGCGCCGTCCGGCAGGACGACGGCGGGTACGTCCTCACGGGCCACAAGTGGTTCACGTCGAACGGGTCGATTGCGGACTTCCTCGTCGTGATGGCGGTCACAGACCCGGATACGAAACCGCACGAGCGCGCGTCGATGTTCATCGTCCCGGTCGACACCCCCGGCGTGAACATCGTGCGCGACGTGCCGAACATGGAGAATCCGTACCCGCACTTCGGGATGCTCGGCGGGCATACCGAGATCCTGTACGAGGACGTGCGCCTGCCCGCGGACGCGCTGCTCGGGAAGGAGGGCGAAGGCTTCCTCATCGCGCAGCACCGCCTCGTCCCCGGCCGCATCCACCACTGCATGAGGTGGCTCGGAGTCGCCGGGCGCGCGTTCGACATGCTCTGCGAGCGGTCGCTCTACCGGCCGGTGCGCGGCGGTCTGCTGCGCGACAAGCAGACGGTGCAGAACTGGATCGCGGACTCGGCTGCGCAGATCCAGGCCGCGCGGCTGATGACGCTGCACGCGGCGTGGAAGATCGACACCTACGGGTCGAGCGCTGCGCGCACCGACGTGTCGCTGATCAAGTTCTTTGGTGCACAAGTGCTGCACGACGTCGTCGACCGCGCGCTGCAGATCCACGGCGGGCTCGGGTACTCGACGGACATGCCGCTGGAGGCGCGCTACCGCTATGCGCGTCACGCACGCTTCGTCGACGGGGCCGACGAGGTGCATCGCGAGTCCGTCGCGCGGGCGATCCTCAAGGGCTACGAGGCACCTGCGGACGGTGTGCCGTCGGAGTACGTGCCGGCACGGCGCGACGCGGCGCGGCGCAAGTTCGCGCACATCCTCGAGCGCGTCGCGGCGACGGCCGAGTGAAGGCGGTCCAGCTCGTCCGTTGGCAGGCGGAGCCCGAGCTGCGCGAGGTCGAGGTGCCCGAGCCCGGCCCGGGCGAGGTGCTCGTCAAGGTCGCCGCGGCGGGGCTCTGCCACAGCGACCTCCACGTGATGGAGTGGCCGGAGGGAACGCT
>DASXTR010000067.1:0-6802 GCA_036505325.1 Gaiellaceae bacterium | reverse complement strand
CTCCGGCGAGAGGACGAGGATGTTCGCCGGATGCGGGTCGCCGTGGAAGAAGCCGTGGCGGAAGATCATCGTCATCCACGCCTCCGCCATCACGTATGCGAGCCGGCGGCGCTGGTCGAGCGTCCACCGGTCCAGCTCGAGGTCGGCCAGCTGCGTCCCCTCGAGGAACTCGAGCGTCAGCACGCGCGCCCGCGTGTAGCTCCAGTACACGCGCGGCACCGAGACGTGCGGGTGGCCGGCGAAGTTCTTGTGGAAGGCGTCGGCGTTGCGCGCCTCGAGGCGGTAGTCGAGCTCCTGACGGATCGACCGCGCGAACTCGTCGACGATGTCGCGCGTGTCGACGAAGTCGAGCGCGCGCACACGCTCCTTGGCGAGGCGCGCGGCCTGCTCCATCAGCGCGATGTCGCTGTCGATCTGCCGCGGCGCATTCGGGCGCTGCACCTTCACGACCACGCGGCGGCCGTTCGGGAGCACGGCGCGGTGCACCTGGCCGATCGACGCCGCCGCCAGGGGCCGGTTGTCGAACTCCAGGAAGAGGCGCTCGATCGGCTGGCCGAGCTCCTCGCGGACGACGCGCTCGACGTCGCCGTACGGGAACGGGCTGACGTCGTCCTGGAGGCTTCGGAGCTCGGCGATGATGTCCGGCGGGACGATGTCGGGCCGGGTCGACAGGAGCTGGCCGAACTTGACGAACGTCGGCCCGAGCTCGTCGAGCATCTCCCGCAGGTGCCGCCCGCGCGCGGTGCCGCCGTCCTCAATCGTTCCGCCGCGCCGGCCCTCGAACGCATAGCCGAAGCCGTGCCGGACGGCAACCTGGGCGATTTCGCTCAGGCGCCCGAGGTTGCGCTGCTTTGTACGCGTCGCCACGACGTCAGTGTTGCACGCGGACGGGATCTCCTAAGGCGCCGCTTGTCGGCGCCGACCGTCAGGACGCATGGGCTTGCCCATGCGTCCGTCTGCGTCGCTCACCTCGAGCGACTGATTCTTGCGACGCGCTCTAAGATTCCGCCATGGCGATCCCGGGACCCCGGATGCGCCCGAAGTTCCGCGGCGTCTCGCACGAGTGGGCGTTCTTCGCGTCTCTCGGCATCGGCGCGGCGCTCGTCGCGAGCGCCTCGGGCGCGCGTGAGGTCGTGGCCGCGGCGATCTTCGCGGGCAGCGTCGCCGCCATGTTCGGCGCGAGCGCGCTCTACCACCGCGTCATGTGGCCGACCCAGGAGCGCAGGCGTCTCTTCGCGAAGATCGACCACGCGGGGGTCTACCTGCTCATCTCGGGGACGTACACGCCGTTCGGCCTCCTGGTTCTGGACGGCGCCTGGCGGTGGGTCGTGCTCGGTGTGGTGTGGGCGGGAGCTGCCTGCGCCATCTTGCTGAAGATCTTCTGGAGCGAGGCCCCGAAGTGGGTTCCCGCGACGATCGGGATCGGGCTCGGCTGGGTCGGCGTGGTCGCCTTCCCGCAGCTCGCGCAGATCGGCACCGCCGGCATGGTGCTCCTCCTCATCGGCGGGCTCTGCTACACGGTCGGAGCGATCGTCTATGCGACGCGCAAGCCCGACCCGATTCCGCACACGTTCGGGTACCACGAGATCTTCCACCTGCTCGTGATCGCGGCGGCGGCGTGCCAGTACGTGACGATCGCGTTCTTCGTCCTGCAGCGCGACTGACGATCGCCGAGTTCAGAAACGCGTAAGGAGGCCGGCGTCCTGGTCGCGCCTCCGTCCGCGACAATGTGGGCATGCCGACGATCCTGGTGGTCGACGACGAGCCGATCGTGCGGGACGTCGTCGTGCGCTACCTCGAGCGCGACGGGTTCACCGCGCTCGAGGCGGGAGACGGGGACACCGCGCGCGAGCTGATCGAGCGCCACGCGCCCGAGCTGGTCGTGCTCGACGTCATGCTGCCGGGCACGGACGGCCTCGCGCTCTGCCGGTGGATCCGCGAGCGCTCGGATCTCCCCGTGATCATGCTGACGGCGCGCGGCGACGAGGCCGACCGGATCGTGGGGCTCGAGCTCGGTGCCGACGACTACGTCACGAAGCCGTTCTCGCCGCGCGAGCTCGCGGTGCGTGTGCGCAACGTCCTGCGGCGGGCCGGGCCCGCGCCGTCGAGCGCCGCGCGGCTCGTCTTCGACGGCCTGACGATCGATCCCGAGACGCGCGAGGTCGAGCGCGACGGCGAGCGGCTACGGCTCACGGCGAAGGAGTTCGACCTGCTCCACTTCCTCGCCTCGCACCCGCGGCGGGTGTTCTCACGCGAGCAGCTGATGGAACGGATCTGGGGCTACACCGCGGCGCTCGACACCGGGACCCTCACCGTGCACCTCCGCCGGCTGCGGACGAAGATCGAGCGCGACCCCGCACGGCCGACCCGCCTCGAGACGGTCTGGGGCGTCGGGTACCGGTTCGTCCCGTGACCGGCCTCGCCCTGGCGGTCGGCGGAGCGACCCTGGTGGTGGGAATCGCCGCCGCGCTCCTGCTCCGGCTCCTGCCGACCGTCCGGCTCCAGCTGGCGGGGCTCGCGCTGCTCGCCGTCACGGTGCCGCTCGGCGCGGTCCTCCTGTCCGGCTGGGTCATGTTCCACATGGGCGACGACCTGAAGATCCTCATCGTCGCGGCCGCGTCGGCGGCGGCCGCCGTCGGCGTCGCGCTCGCGGTCGGGTCGTCGGTCGCGCGGCGCGTGGCGCGACTCGAGGCCGTGTCGCGCGAGTTCGCCGCCGGCGACCTCGCGTCACGCGCGCCCGAGACGGGGCCGCGCGAGCTCGCGCAGCTCGGCCGCTCGTTCAACGAGATGGCGGCGACGATCGAGCACCTCTTCGACACGCGCCGCGACCTCGTCGCGTCGGCCAGCCACGACCTGCGGACGCCGGTCGGATCGATTCTCGCGATGCTCGAGGCGATCGACGACGGTGTCGCGCAGCCGCAGGAGTACGTGCCGGCTCTGCGAGACCAGGCACAGCGACTCGCCGGCCTCGTCGAGGACCTCTTCGAGCTCGCGCGAATCGACGCGGGCGCGCTCGCGCACGAGCTGCAACCGACGTCGGTCGTCGGACTCGTCGAGGGGTGCATCCGCGGTCTCGAGGCGGAGGCGGCCGCACGCGGCGTGCGGCTCGAGCGGCGGATCGACGGCGCTCCGGGCATCGTCTCGTGCGCGCCGGAGCAGGTCGAGCGGGTACTGGTGAACCTGCTGGCGAACGCGCTGCGTCACACGCCGTCCGACGGCGCGATCGTCGTCGCGGTCGAGAGCGGCGCGGGCGAGGTGCGCATCGCGGTCGAGGACACCGGCGTCGGCATCACGCCCGAGACGGCGCGGCGGATGTTCGACCGCTTCTGGCGCGGCGACGCCGCGCGGTCGTCGGACGGCGGCGCCGGCCTCGGCCTCGCGATCGCGCGCGGCCTCGTCGAGAGCCACGGCGGCCGCATCTGGGCGGAGCCGCTCGAGGGCGGCGGCGCCCGCGTCGCGTTCACGCTGCCGGTCTGAGCCGTCGGGCCGACGTGTCCGCTAGGGACACGTCCCCACTCCGGAGTGCGGCCTAGCGGATCGCGCGCACGGTCGCGCGCCACGAGCCGCGCGGGGCGGCGACCTCGACGGTGTCGCCGAGCTTCGCGCCGAGGACGGCGGACCCGAGCGGCGACGTCGGGGAGACCGTGCCGGCGCCGCCGACCGCGCTGACTTCGACCGTGATCGTCTCGCCCTGCTCGTCCTCGATCTCGACGACCGAGCCGATGCCGACCTCGTCCGTGCCGGCGTTCTCGACGATCTGTGCGCCGTCGAGCCGCGAGCGCAGCGAGCGGATGCGCGCCTCGAGCAGGCCCTGCTCGTTCTTCGCGGCGTGGTACTCGAAGTTCTCCGACAGGTCGCCGAACTCGCGCGCCTTCGCGATCGCCTTGACGACCTCCTGGCGTCGCGGGCCCTCGAGCTCCGCGAGCTCGGTGCGGAGCGCATCGGCCTGCTTGGCGGTCAGCCGGTCGTGCTGCGGGTCGCTCATCCCCGGTGTCCTACCACTTCGAGCGGCGACCGCGCCGTGAGGTGTAGAGGAGCTTCGGCCGCGCCATCTTCATCCCGGTCGCCTCGAAGGTCTCGGCGTGGCCCTGCAGGCGCGCGACGCGCGATACGTCGGCCTGCTGCTCCGGGAGGACGAGCGTGATGCCGGTCCCGCCGCGGCCGGCCCGGCCCGTGCGCCCAACCCGGTGGGTGTAGCCGTCGGCCTCCTCGGGCGGATCGAAGTTGATCACGTGCGTGATGTCGTCGACGTCGAGGCCGCGGGCGGCGACGTCGGTCGCCACGAGCGTCCGCACCTTGCCCGAGTCGAACCTGGCGAGCGCGCTCTCGCGCTGCGCCTGGCCCTTGTCGCCGTGAATCGAGATCGCAACCACATCGTGGCGGCGCAGCTTCTCGACGAGCCGGTCGGCGCCGGCCTTCGTGCGCACGAACACGAGGGCGAGCCCCTCGACCTCCTCGTTGAGCAGGTCGACGAGCGTCGAGACCTTGTTCTCGGCGGTCACGGGCACGAACCGGTGCTCGACCTCGCCGAGGCGCAGGTGCGCCGGCAGCTCGGCTTCGAAGCGCGCCGGGAAATGCGTGTAGCGCCGCGCCACCTCGCCGACCTCACCGTCGAGCGTGGCCGAGAAGAACATCGTCTGGCGGTCCTCGGGCAGCAGCCGGACGAGCTTGTCGACCTGCGGCTTGAAGCCCATGTCGAGCATCCGGTCGGCCTCGTCGAGGATGAGGATCTTCACGTTGGCCAGAGAGATGACGCGGCGGTCGACGAGGTCCTGGAGGCGGCCGGGGGTCGCGATGATCACGTGCGCCTGCTTGGCGAGGGCGATCTGGGCCTTCATCCTCACGCCGCCGTAGACCGACGCGATTCGCATCCCCTCCGGCGCGATCAGCTCGAACTCCTCGGTCACCTGTGCACAGAGCTCGCGCGTCGGGACGAGCACGAGCGCGCCGGGGGTGGGAGCGTCGAGCGGCACGCGCTGCACGATCGGGATCGCGAACGCAAGCGTCTTGCCGGAGCCGGTCGGGCTCTTGGCGAGCACGTCGCCGCCGCGCAGCGCCTCGGGCACGACGAGCGACTGGATCTGGAACGGATGCCGGATGCCGCGCGCCTCGAGCGCGCTGCTCACGGCCTCCGACGCGCCGAGCGCGCGAAAGTCCTGCTGGGTCAAGTTGTGTCTCCTACTCCTTCGGTGGTCGAGATCCCGTTGCCGAAAGAGGAAACGCGGACCTCACGGGAGAGCCGAATTGCCCTCCGTATTTTCAAGGTAGCAGGGTTATCGGCTAATCGGAGCGATCCTCAAGCAGCCGCAGCCGGTGCTCGAGCTGGGCGACGCGCAGCTCCAGCTCGTCCCAGTCGTCGCGCGTCACGAGGCCGAGCTCGCGGAAGAGGTCGCGTAGGCGGACCCGGCCGCCCTCGCCGACGCGCAGCGCGTCGCCCCGCCAGCGCGACGTCGCCTCGTCGAAGAGCGACCGCGCCTCGTCGAGGCGCACCCCGAGCAACGACACGAGACGCGTGACGGCGTCGCGCTCGGCCTTGTCCGGCAAGCTGTCGCCGTTACCGTGCGCGTCCATGCGGCCGCGTCTTCCTGCGCTGGCGTCGCCGCTCGCGCTTGGCGTCGCGCGCGCCGTCGCCGCCGTCGGTCACGGCCGCGACGATCTCGTCGACCGGCGTTGCGGGCGCCGGCTCGTCGGCGGCGGCCTTCTCGGCCTGGCGCAGGATGCGCTCGCCGGTGAGCGGATCGAGGTCGTGGTCCACGCGCCGCGCGTACTCCGGCTCGCGCTCCTTCCAGATCGTGAGCAGGGGTGCGGCGATGAAGATCGAGGAGTAGGCGCCGGAGGCGACCCCGACCAGGAGCGCGAAGGCGAAGTCCTTCAGCGTGTCACCGCCGAACAGCAGCAGCGCAGCGACCGGCAGCAACGTGATCAACGTCGTCGCCAGCGAGCGCCGGATCGTCTCCCACAAGGACACGTTGGTGATCGTCGCGAACGAGGCCCGCCTGAGGATGTGCACGTTCTCCCGGATCCGGTCGAAGATGATGATCGTGTCGTAGATCGAATAACCGAGCACCGTCAGCACGGCAGCGACCGTGGACGTCGACACCTCCCGGCCCCACAGCGAATAGACGCCGACCGTGATCACGATGTCGTGCAGCAACGCCACGATCACCGGCAGCGCGAACTTGAAGTCGAACCGGATCGTGATGTAGAGCACGATCAAGAACAGGCTGAAGACGATCGCCAGGATCGCCGAGCGCGCGATCTGGCGGCCGAAGCTCGAGGACACGTTCTTGACCCCGATCGCGATCCGCTGCCCGTAGGCCTGCTTCAGATCGCCGGTCAGGTCCTCCTGCTGCTTGTCGGTCAGGTGCTTCGTCCGGATCTGGAACTCCTTGTAGGAGTCCTTGCCGGTCGTCGTCCCACGGCCCTGGATCACCGCGTCGCCCTGGCCGACCTTGCGCGCCTGGTCGCGCACGCTCCCGAGCGGCACCGGCTGCGACGTCTTGAACGTGATCTGGGTGCCGCCCTTGAAGTCGATCCCCAGGTTCAACCCCTTCAGCGCCAGCGACCCGAGCCCGATCAGGACGATCGTCCCCGAGATCGCAAACCAGAGATAACGCCGCCTCATGAAGTCGATCTGCAGCCACTTCGCGCTCTGGCCGCCGGAGGCGCCCATGAACGCCGGGTTCTCGAACCAGCGGAACCCGGCCAGCAGCCCCAGCATCGCCCGCGTCGCCGCCACCGCCGTGATCAGCGAGATCACCGTCCCGATCAGCAGCATCAACGCGAACCCCTTCACGCCCGC
>DASXTR010000066.1:0-8245 GCA_036505325.1 Gaiellaceae bacterium | reverse complement strand
AGGCACGCAGCGGCGATCGTCCCGAGCAGAACGATGCGTTTCACCCTCATGGGAACACTCCTCCTCCCCCCGAGGCGATGCTACTCCGGTTCAGCCGGCGCCGAGCACGATCGCCAAGTGGCCGCCCATGAGGGCGCCCGGCGAGATGCCGTCCAGCGGCGACACGGCCTTCACATGCAGGTCGCGTGCGAGGCGCGCGCCCTCGGCGCGATAGCCCGGGCGGTACATGACGACCGTCGTCGCGTAATCCTGCCTGGTCGCGTTGCCCGTGCCCGGGACGACGTAGCCGAGGCCGTGGAGCTTCGCGGCAGCCGCGGCCGCGGCGCCCGCCTTGCCGTTCCCGTTCAGGACGAAGACGCCGGTCTCCTGGCGCGCGAGGCGCGGCAGCCCGACGGCGATCGTGTCCGGCAGCACCGACTTCGCCGCCTTCTGCGCGGGCGCGAGCGCCCTCGCCTCGGCGTGCGGCTGGAGCGCGCGCACGAGCGGCTTCGCGAGCAGCAGCGCGCCCGCTCCGAGGAGCAGGATGAGCTCGAGCGCCGCGACGACGCTCGCGACGATCGTCGCGCGCCGCCACGGGCGGATCAGCTCCTGGGTCGAGACCAGCGGCGCGTCCAAGGCAGAACGGGATTCGCGCGACCCTCGTAGAGTCCTTCCGCGTGCGCGCGCTGCGGACGTTCATCGGGCTTCGCCTCGCGTTCTGGGCCGGCACGGCGCTCGCGCTCCTCTGGTCGCCGGCGCCGCCCGCGCCCGAGCGCGCCTGGGATCCGCTGTCGGACCGCTTCTTCGCGGCGTTCGACCGCTGGGACGCGCAGTGGTTCCTCCAGATCGCGCGCCACGGCTACGACGAGACGTCCGCGGCGTTCTTTCCGCTCTACCCGCTCGTCGTGCACCTGCTCGGGTCGACGATCGTGACGGCGACGCTCGTGTCGCTCGTCGCCGCCGGCCTCGGTGCGTGGGCGGTCGCGGAGATCGCGCCGCGGCTGCGCGAGGAGAGCGTCCTGCTGCTCGCGCTCTTCCCGACCGCGTTCGTGTTCACGTCGGTGTACTCGGACGGCCTCTTCCTCGCGTTCAGCGCGTGGTCGTTCCTCTTCGCGCAGCGCGGCCAGGCGTGGCGTGCGGGCGTCGCGGGCGCGCTCGCGTGTGCGACGCGGCTGCTCGGGCTCGCGCTCTTGCCGGCGCTCGTGCTGCTCCTCTGGCGGACGCCGCGGAAGCTCCTGCCGCTCGCGCTCCTGCCGGCGGCCGTCGCCGCGTACGCGCTCTACCTCCACTGGAAGCTCGGGGACGCGTTCGCGTTCACGCACGCGCAGGCGACGTGGGACCGCGAGACGCCCGCGCTGGGGCCGCTCACCGGCCTGTGGTGGGCGATCGAGGCCGGCGGGCACGGCGCGCGCGTGCTGCTGAGCGATCTGCCGCGCGGCACCGGCCTGACGCAGCCGCAGCAGATCGCGTTCTGGAACCTCGTCCACCTGGTGCTGCTCGGCCCGGCCGCGTGGCTGACGTGGGTCGCGTGGCAGCGCGTCTCGCGCGCGGCCGGCCTCTACTCGGCGGTGACGATCGTCGTCGTGCTCGCCGCGCCGTCGCGCGGCTTCCCGCTCGTGTCGCTGCCGCGGTTCCTGATGTGCGACTTCCCGATCGTGCTCGCGCTCGCCGCGCTCGTGCAGGACCGTCCGCGCGCGAGAACCTGGACGCTCGTCGGCTTCGCCGCCGCGACGGCCGTCGCCGGCGTCGCGTTCTCACGCGGCGTCTGGGTCGCGTAGCGTCCATTCGGGACAGTTCAGTACCGTCCATTTCAGACATGTCAGGGCTCAAAGTCCTGACATGGCCAAAACGGGCATGGCGTTTTCTGGCGTGCTTACGCGGCGTCCGGGTCGGTTAGCTCGGCCTGCGTCCACTCCCAGGTGGTGCGCAGGCCGTCCTCGAGCGACGTCTGCGCGCGCCAGCCGAGCTCGCGCTCGATCAGCGACACGTCGAGCACCGAGCGGCGGACGTCGCCGAGTCGCGCGTCGAGGATCTGCGGCTCGTTGTCCGAACCGGCAACGGCGGCGCAGGCGCGATGGAGATCGAGCACCGTCGTCTCGCGGCCGGTGCCGACGTTGTACGGGCCGCCCTCGCGGCCGCCGGCCGCGAGCAGCGCGTCGATGACGTCGCCGACGTAGACGAAGTCGCGCGTCTGCTGGCCGTCGCCGAAGATCGCCGTCTCCTCGCCGCGCGCCATGCGCTCGAGGAAGATCGCGACGACGCCGCCCTCGAGGCCCGAGTCTTGCCGCGGCCCGTACACGTTGCCGAATCTGAGCACGACGTGGCGCGACCCGTGGATGCGGTTCCACCCGGCGAGGTAGTGCTCGCCGGCGAGCTTCGCGATGCCGTACGGGGAGATGGGCTGAAGCTTCCCGTCCTCGCGCGCCGGCTCGACGCACTCGCCGTAGATCGCGCCGCCGGTCGACGAGAAGACGACCTGCGCGCCCGCCTCGCGCGCGGCCTCGAGCACGCGCACCGTCCCCACGACATTGACGTCGGCGTCGTAGTCGGGCCGCTTGACCGACGTCTGCACGTCCGCCTGCGCGGCGAGGTGGAAGACGACGTCGATACCGGTGAAGTCGAGCTCGCCGCGGATGTCGTCCTCGAAGAAGGCCGCGGCGGGGTCGACGTTCCGCCGCGTTCCGGACGAGAGGTTGTCGACGACCGTCACGTCGTCGCCGCGCAAGAGCAGGGCGTCGACGAGGTTCGACCCGATGAAACCTGCCCCTCCTGTCACGACGGTCCGCAAGGCCGCCTATCGTAGGCACCGCATGTTCATCACGTTCGAGGGAATCGACGCGGCCGGGAAGAGCACGCAGGCCACGCTGCTCGGCGAGTGGCTCGCGGCCCAGGGGAAGGAAGTCGTCCTGACGCGCGAGCCGGGCGGCACCGACCTCGGCGAGGGAGTCCGCCAGCTGCTCCTCGAAGGACCGCATATGACGCCGTGGGCCGAGGCCGCGCTCTTCGCCTCGGCGCGCGCCGAGCTGGTGGAGCGCGTGATCCGGCCCGCGCTCGACCGCGGCGCCTGGGTCGTCTGCGACCGCTACACGGACTCCTCCGTCGCCTACCAGGGGATCGGCCGCGGCCTCGGCGTCGGGCGCGTCCTCGAGCTGAGCCTTGCCGCGACGCGGGGCCTCTTGCCCGACCAGACGTTCGTGCTCCTCATCCCGCCCGAGGAGGCCGCACGCCGCGCAGGCGGCGCGCGTGACCGGATCGAGCGCGAGGGCGAGGGGTTCCTGCGCGTCGTCGACGAGGCCTACCGCGGCCTCGCGGCGATCTTCCCGCAGCGCATCATCGCGCTCGACGGCCGCCGCCCACCCGAGGCCCTCGCCGAGGAGGTCCGTGGCCACCTTTCAGCAGGTTAGGGAGCAAGGGGAGGCGAAGCGCCTCCTCGCCGCCGCGCTGGCCGAGGGCCCGGCGCACGCCTACCTCTTCCACGGCCCCCCGGGCGTCGGCAAGCGCGAGGCCGCGCGCGCGTTCGCGCACGAGCTGCTGCAGACGGCGCGCGAGTTCCATCCCGATCTGTACGAACTGGACGCGCTCGGGGAGATGATCCGAATCGACGCGATCCGCGAGCTGCGGCGCGACCTGCACATGCGGCCGTTCGAGGCCGATCGTCGCGTGTACCTCGTCTTCAGCGCGCACCGGATCAACGACGACGCCTTCGACGCGCTGCTCAAGGATCTCGAGGAGCCGCCGTCCTACGCCGTGATCGTGCTCGTCGCCGACGACCTCGGGCCGATCCCGGAGACGATTCGCTCGCGCTGCCAGCTCGTCCCCTTCCGGCGCCTCAGCGAGCGCGCGGTGCGCGAGGTCGCAGAGGCGCGTGCGCCCGAGCTCGACGACGACCGCCGGATCGCGTACGCGCGGGTCGCCGCCGGCCGGCTCGACCGCCTCGAGCGGCTGCTCGACCCGAAGGCGGTAGCGCGCCGCGAGATCCTGCTCGAGCAGGCGCGCGGCGTCTACCGCGACGCGTCCTTCGAGCCGGCCGCCGCCGCCGCGGCGCTTCTCGAGTGCGCCCGCGAGCGCGGCGCGGCGGCGCGAGACGTCGAGGAGGTGAGGGTGCAGGGCCTGGATCTGCCGGCGCGCGAGGCCGACCAGCGCGTGCGGCGCGCGGCGCGCGGGGCCGAGCGCGACGAGCTCCTCGCGCAGCTGGAGGAGCTCGCGGCGTGGTATCGCGACCTCGTGGTCGTGGCCGTCGGGGCCCGCGAGGCGGCGGTGCACGTCGACCGGCTCGCGGAGCTGGAGGAGGACGCGACCAGGGAACGGCTCCTGGGCGCCGAACGGGCAGCCGAGGCCGTCCGCGAGACCTGGCGCGCGCTCGAGGAGTTCAACCTGGCGCCGCAGCTGGCGCTCGAGGCGCTGTTCGTCCGTGTCGCTCGAGAGTTACAGGTATAGATTTTACAAAGCTGAAATGTAAGGATTGCTCAGGTCCCGGTAGACGGCCTGCCGATATGGACACAGACTGAGCGACGAGCGTCGTGGGCGGACGGCGCTCTCGTAATCCAGGGAGACGAGAGACGACATGGCAGCTGTTCCGTCCATAGGCCGCGCGACGGCCGTAACCCCAAGACCCGCGTCGCGCGGGGCCGTCGCGACCCACGATCTCTACGAGCGGTACGCCAAGCAGATCCACAACTTCTGCCTGCACCAGCTCGGGAATCGCGAGGAGGCCGAGGACGCAACGCAGTCCACCTTCCTCAACGCCTTCCGCGGGCTCGAGCGTGGGGTGGAGCCCGAGTTCGAGTCGGCGTGGCTGTTCAAGATCGCGCACAACGTCTGCCTCACGCGGCAGCGCTCGTCGTTCCGCCGGCGCCGCGTCGAATCGCCCGGCGACCTCGACGCGATCCAGGACCTGCTGCCCTCTCCCCAGCGTGACGCGGACGAGCTGATCCGCCTCACGGACGCGCTGCACGGGATGCCCGAGCAGCAGCGGAAAGCCCTCCTGCTGCGCGAGTGGCAGGGGCTGTCGTACAAGGAGATCGGGGAGGAGCTCGAGCTGTCGCAGCCGGCTGTCGAGACGCTCCTCTTCCGCGCACGCCGGTCGCTCGCCCAGGGTCTGACCGAGGAGCCGAAGAAGGAGAAGGGGCTGCGCAAGCGCCTCCGCACGAGCGGCGACATGGGGTCCGTCGCGGCGCTCGTCAAGACGCTCTTCTTCGGCGGCGGCGCAAAGGTGGCGGCGACCGTCGCCACCGTCGCCGCGACGTCCGTCGTCGCGGCCACGCCGGCCGTGCGGCACGACGTCGCGAAGCTCGTCGGGCCCGCACCCGCCCAGCCCGCCGTGACGCACGTGGCCACGACCGTTGCGCCGGAGGCGAAGGCGCCCGTCGTGCACGACGCGGCGCCGGTCGTGTGGCGCGACGCGGCCGCCGACACGGTTCGTCCCGTCGCGGCGACGCCGAGGCGCGCCGCCAAGCCCGGTCACACCGCGGCCGTCGCAGCGATCGCCGCCGGCCGTGTACACGGCGCCCGAGCGCACGCGGCTCCGCCGGCGGCGCCGGCTGCGGCTGCTGCTCCCGCCCCTGCTCAGCCCGCGCCCGAGCCGGCCGCGGCCGCGCCCGCCGCGACGCCGACCCCGGCGCCGACGCCCGCGCACGAGCAGCCGGTCACGCCCCCGGGGCAGGCCAAGAAGGACGAGGGCAAGAAGAACGACGACCGCAACGACGCGTCGCCCCCGGCCGCGTCCACGCCGAGCACGACTGCTCCGGGCCAGGCGAAGAAGGACGAGGGCAAGAAGAACGACGACCGCAAGGACGCGCCGCCCCCGGCCGCGTCCACGCCGAGCACGACTCCTCCGGGCCAGGCGAAGAAGGACGAGGGCAAGAAGGACAACGGCAAGAAGGACAACGGCAAGAAGGACGAGCCGACCGCTCAGCCGCAGCAGCAGACACAGGCCGTCCCGCCGGTTCCGGTCACGGTCCAGGCGCAGACGCCGCCCGGGCAGGCGAAGAAGTTCGAGCGCGAGCTCAACGACGCGACGGTGTCGACCGCCGCTACGCCGCCGGCCGCCCCGGCGCCGGCCTCGCCGGCGCCCGCCGCAGTTCCCGCTCCGGCCCCGGTCGCGGACGACTCGGCCCAGGGCAAGGACAACCGCGGCAAGAAGAAGTAGCCGCGCTAGGCGCGCTGCGCCAGCGCGATCGCGCCGAGCACGCCGGCGCGCGCCTCGAGCGCCGGCGGGTGATGTACGTGGCGATCTCCTCGCCCACCGCGGGCGCGTCGAGGTAGCCGTTGACGAGCGCGACGACCTCTTCCCTGACGCGCGGCAGCAGCGACGGCCTGCGCGTCACGCCGCCGCCGATCACGATCCGCTCCGGCGAGCCGATGCCGACCGCGTCGACGGGCCCTCCCGCTCGAAGAACGCGGCCGCGCGGCCGATCGTCTCCTCCGGGGTCGTCGTCGGAATCCGCTCGGTCGCGCGCAGGTCGTCCGAGGCCCGTTCCGACCGCGAGCTCCCACTTCGAGCCGCCGGTCTCGATCCCGCCGTACACGGTCACGCAGCGACCGCGCCGCACGACTTGCGCACGACGAACTCGCCGGGGAGGACGACGACTCGGGCGCGCTGCGGGCCGCGGTTCTCGATGCGCTCCAGGAGCAGCTGCGTGCCGAGCGTGCCGAACGTCTCGGCCGGCTGCTCCATCACCGTGAGGAAGGGGTAAAGGCGCGAGGCGTACTCGATGTCGTCGAAGCAGACGAGCGCGACGTCGTCCGGCACCTCGAGCCCTGCGGCGCGCACGGCCTCGATCGCGCCGAGGGCGACGAGGCTGTTGACGGTGAAGACGGCCGTCGGCCGGTCGCTCATCTGAAGCAATCGGCGCATCCCGTCGAGGCCGCCGCTGGGGTCGACGGTGGCCTCGACGATGATCGCCGGATCGACGTGCAGCCCGGACGCTTCCAGCGCGGCGCGGTAACCCTGGCGCCGCTCGCGCGCCGTGGAGACGTCGTCGGATTCGATGATCATCCCGATCCGGCGGTGGCCGAGCGAGATCAGGTGCTCGATCAGCTGCTGCGCGCCCGCCGCGCTGTCGCCGAGCACCGCGTCCGCCTCGACGCCTCGCACCGTCCGGTCGACGAGCACATATGGAACGGCGAACTTCGCGAGCCGCCGCAGGTGCACGAGCGAGCGATCGCTCACGGGCGCGATCAAGATCCCCTCGACGCGATGGGCGATCATCTCCTCGATCACCTCGCGCTCGATCTCGAGGTCGGCCCGGGTGTCGCAGAGGATCACGCGGTACCCGGCTCGCCGCGCGACGTCCTCGGAGCCCCGGACGATCAGCGTGAAGAAGGGGTTCGCGACGTCCGGGACGATGAGCGCGAGCGTGCCCGTGCGCTGAGCCGAGAGCCCGCGCGCGAGCCGGCTCGGGACGTAGCCGAGCTCTGCGATCGCCTGCTCGACCCGTGCGCGCGCGTCGGGGCTGACCCGCGCGCTGTCGTTGATCACGCGGGAGACCGTCATCGGCGAGACGCCCGCCTTCCGGGCGACGTCCCGGATCGTGACCGTCGTCACACGCATCCCCTTGTTATCAGTACCACAGTCGCAGGGCAGATTTCATCCCCGATTGCTTGACTCTGCGACTCACGATCTGTTATCGGTAACACAACCATCGCAACCCCCGTCGGGAAGGGAGAAACCGTTATGCGTCAACCGCAGGGGCGCCTGACCGCCGCGGCCCTCGCCGTCGTCGCCGCCGCCGCCATCGCCGTCGCCGTCGCGTCGGCAGGTTCGGCGCCGAACACGGCCGCGTCGAGCGGCGCCACGATCAAGGTCGGGCTGATCACGAAGGACGTCACGAACCCCTTCTTCGTGAAGATGAAGCAGGGAGCGACGGCCCAGGCCAAGAAGCTCGGCGCCCAGCTGATCTACGCCGCCGGCAAGAGCAGCTCCGACAACGCGGCCCAGATCGCCGCGATCGAGAACATGACGACGGCGGGGGTCAAGGGAATCCTGATCACGGTCGCGGACGGCAAGGCGGAGAATCCCGCGATCGCGAAGGCGAGGAAGGCCGGCGTGCTCGTGATCGCACTCGACACCCCGACGGTTCCGCCGAGCGCCACCGATGCGCTGTTCGCGACCGACAACTTCAAGGCCGGCACCCTGATCGGGAAGTACGCCCGGGCCGCCACGAAGGGCAAGACCGTCACGATCGCGATGCTCGACGAGCATGCCGGGTCGTCGGTCGGAGCGCTGCGCCACAACGGCTTCCTGAAGGGCTTCGGCATCAAGGGC
>DASXTR010000065.1:0-6121 GCA_036505325.1 Gaiellaceae bacterium | reverse complement strand
ATCGCGGTTGCCAACGGAACCGCCGCGCTCCACCTCGCCCTCCTCGCCGCCGGCTGCGGCCCCGGCGACGACGTGCTCCTTCCGTCGCTGAACTTCGTCGCCGCGGCGAACGCGATCCTCCACATAGGCGCGACACCGGTGTTCTGCGACATCGGTGGCCCGGATGACCTCAACGTCAGCGCCGACGACCTCGATGCGGCGGTCGGTCCCGGAACGAAGGCCGTCGTCGTGATGCACTACGGCGGCCATCCCTGCCGAATGGCCGAGATCCTCGCGTGCGCCGCGCGCCACGGCCTGGTGGTCATCGAGGATGCCGCTCACGCTCCCGGCGCGCGCTGGGAGGGAAGGCCGTGCGGCACGATCGGAACGATCGGCTGCTTCAGCTTCTTCTCGAACAAGAACCTCGCGACAGGTGAGGGTGGCATGGTCGTCACCCACGACGCGGATCTCGCCGACAGGCTGAAGCTCCTTCGTTCGCACGGGATGACAGCGGTGACCTGGGACCGACACCGCGGGCACGCACATGCATACGACGTCGTCACCGACGGGTTCAACTACCGCCTCGACGAGCTCCGTGCTTCGATCGGTCTCGTGCAGCTCGAGCGACTGCTGGAGCAGAACGAGCGGCGCGCGCGTATCGTCGCCCTCTACCGCGACGCGCTCGACGGCTTCAACGGCGTGTCGATGCCGTTCCAGGACGACCGCGACGGGTCTCTCGCCTCGCATCACCTCGCGGTCGTCGTGCTGCCCGAGACCTGCGCGCGCGACGACTTCCGCGCGCGGCTCGCGGCCGAGGGCATCCAGACGAGCGTGCACTACCCGCCGATCCACCGGTTCTCCCGCTATCGCGACGAGCCGGGCGTGCGTCGCCTCCCGGCGACCGACGCCGTCGCGGACCGCCTCGTCACGTTGCCGCTCTATCCGCACATGGAGGAATGGCAGGTGGCGCTCGTGATCGAGGCCTGCGGCGCCGCGTCCGCCGCGAAGGCCGCGGCGCGCGCCCGCGCGTGACCGCAGCTCGGCGACGACCCGCTGCTACCACAGCCGCCGGCCACGCGCGCGCAGTCGCTCGACCGCGTCGGCGTCGGGCCACGAGTAGTACGACCCGGTCGCCGCGTCGAGCGGCACTCGCGTGACCGTTCCCGCCGCGATCGACTGAATCACCTGGAGAAGAAGATCGGCGGCGATCGCCTTCGATTTGCGCAGGAGGCTGTCGAGCGTGTCGTCGGACTCGATCGGGAAGCTCCGCTGGGCGCAGAGATCGCCGGCGTCGATCTGCTCGTTGACGAAATAGATCGACACTCCCGCTTCCCGCTCACCGTTCGCGAGCATCCAGAAGCTCGGCAGGACGCCGCGGTAGGACGGAAGAAGCGCACCGTGGACGTTCAGGCACCCATGCGCAGGGAGGTTGATCAGCTCGCTCTTGAAGATCTGCGGGCAGCTGACGGACACGATCAGATCGGTGTCCGCGGCTCGAAGCTCGTCGAGAAACGCCGGGGCGTTTACATCCGCCACGGCGATGCACCGAACGCCGCGGGCGCGCGCGACGGACGCGATCGACCGGCGGCGGAGCTTCGCGCCCAGCGTCCGGAAGGCGAGGCCGCGGACGCCTTCGATCCCGAACGTCCGGTAGAAACGCAGCGCGGCCTCGAGCGACGTCTGGTTCTTGTACAGAGGCGGGACGGCGTAGACGGCGTGTGTCTCCGACGCGCAGGCGTCGAGCACGCGCTCGAAGAACGACGGCAGGTAAACGGGATCCGCGGTGGTCAGGAACGCAATTCGCATCCGAGGTTCCACGCGGCGAGGACGTCGTCGAACCGGCCGAAGGAGAGATCCTGTAGCAGCCTTCGAACGCGCTTGACGAACGACTTCCGGCCGAGACCCTGTGCGATGAGGTAGCTTCGCGGCGCCTTCCCGCGGTAGTCGGCGAGCTCGGTCGCGTCGAACTCGTACGGGTGGCAGTACACGATCGCCGGTCGGCCGCTTCTGACGATCGAGCTCAGCGCGCGTCTGAGCACGGGGAGCGGCAGAAGACGGAAGTATCCGCCGCCGGCGACCGGCACCCGTAGCGCGCGCCCGGCCCAGACGGCGACCGGCACCTCCAGCAGCGTCGCGCCCGACCCGACCGTCACGTAATGCGGCCCGACGTGCCACCCGCCGATCCCGTAGTTGCGGGAGCGCATCGGGAAGATCGACGAGTCGACCCGGAAGCCGGCCTCGACGATCGTCTCGAGCGCCCACAGGTTTCCCCGGAGGATCGAGAAATCCTGCGCGCGAAACGCGGTGACGCGCGTGCCGCCGGCATCCTCGACGGTCTCCTTCGCGCGACGGAGCTCTTCGCGTAGAGCGGTGCGGTCCATCGCGGAGAGTGGCTTGTGGCTATACCCGTGCGACTGCACCTCGTGCCCCTCGGAGGCGAGCATCCGAACGAGGTCTGGAAACCGCTCGGCGACGCGGCCCTGGACGAAGAACGTCCCCTTCACGCGACACTCGTCGAGAACGCGGAGGACGAGGTCGACGTTCCGCACCACCCGTTCCGTGATCGGCGCATCGGGGTCGATGCACGATTGGTACCAGTCTTCGACGTCGACGGTAAACGCGCTCGCGGGACGCGTACCGCCTTCATGGCGCATCGAAGGCGGAAGCAGGATCGATGTCGTAGGAGTTGCCGAAGCGCCCGCGCCGCCGATTTCGCCGCCCACGACCTCTGCAATATACTCGCGTTCCCGCCAGCGGCATTCGGTGAACGAGCGCGCTTCCTGATGACTGTCAAGGCGATTTCGATCATCGCGCCGATGCTGAACGAGGCCGTGCACGTCGAGTGTTTCGTCACCGATATCGCCGCACAGGATTTCGAAGGCGACGTGGACGTGATCGTCGCCGACGGCGGCTCGACCGACGGCTCTCGGGACCGACTCGAAGCTGCCGCGCGCCGCCACGGCGTCCGCCTGACGGTCCTCCGGAATCCGCAGCGCTGGGTGTCGCACGCATTGAACGCCTGCATCCGCGAGGCGCGCGGCGATCTGATCGTCCGCCTCGACTGCCACTCGCGCTACCCGTCCGACTATCTCCGTCGCTGCGCCTCGGCGGCGGAGGAGACCGGTGCGCTCGTGGTCGGCGGCGTGATCGTCGCGGAGGGGCGTACGCCGTTCGAGCGTGCCGTCGCGTGCGCGATGGACACGCCGTTCGGCGGGATCGGCTTCTACCGCATCTTCACCGGCGACCGCGGACTCCTCGGCCGGATCGCGGGCGTGTTCGGCGTTCGTCGCGCCGGCGACGGCGACCGGCCGACGCGAGTCGAGTCGGACACCCTCACGTTCGGCGCGTTCTCGCCGGACGCGTTTCGACGCGTCGGCCTGTTCGACGAGTCGCTCCGGCGCAACCAGGACGACGAATTCAACCTCCGTGTTCGGCGAAGCGGCGGCCGCGTCGTCCTCGATCCGGCGATCCGCGTCCACTACAGACCCCGAGGAACGTTCGCCGGGCTCTTCCGCCAGTACTTCGAGTACGGCCTGTGGAAGGTTCCGGTGATGTTGAAGCACGGACAGGCACCGAGCCCGCGCAGCATCGCGCCGTCGGTCTTCGTCAGCTCGCTCCTCGTCCTCGCCCCAGCTGTCCCTCGTTCTCGCGTCGCCCGCCTCGCACTCACCGTCGACCTCGGCTCGTACGCCGCGTGCGCCGCCGCCTTCGGCACGGCGACCATCCTCGGCCGACGAGAGTCGTGGCGCCTGTTGCCGCGGATCGTCGCCGTGTTCCCGACGTTCCACGTTGCCTACGGCCTCGGGATGCTTCACGGCTGCGTACGCGCGGCCATCGCGGGTCGGCCGAGAGATCGGGCCGCACGCGGCTGAAGCGCGATGAGCACTTCCGCCCGGCGTTCCCCGCACGCGGCGCTCTTCGCCGCCGTCGTCGGTCCGTCGACCGTGTTCGCGTTTCTCGCCGTCGAGGTTCGGATCCACGGCGTTCTGCCGCTGGACCGCGAGATTCTCGGGCGGCTCCGGCCGCACTATGACGACGAACCGGCGCATTCGATCGCCGCTGCGTTGCTCACGATCGGCGGCGAGGGATATCCCGAGCTCCCGTTCCTGCTCGTCGGCGGCGTCGTCGTCGCGTTCGCCGCCACGCGACGCTACGGAAGCACGCTCTTCCTTGCCGCCGCCGCCGCCGGTCCGCTGATCGCCGTCCCGCTCCTGAAGCCGGTCTTCCCGCGCCCACTCCTGCACGCAGGCGCGGCGGGCGCCTCGTACTTTCCGAGCGGCCATGCTGCAGGATCGATCGCCGTGGTCGCCGCGCTCGTGCTGCTCGTGGGATCCTCGCGCCGGCGTCGGTACCCAGCCGCCGCAGGAGCGGTCCTCGTCGCCGCGTACGGTTTCTCGCTCTTCTTCCTCCGCAGCCACTACCCGACGGACGTGCTCGCCGGCTGGTGCCTTGGTGTCGCGTGGGTCGCGACGCTCCGCCTGCTCAGCGCGCGATGGGTCCCTGCCCCAGGAGCCCGTGCACATGCGCCCAGCGCGTGGCTTCCGTCCGGTTGGCTACGCCGAGCTTCCGATAGATGTTCGAGAGGTGGAACTTGATCGTCTGCTCCCTCACCCCGAGCGATTGCGCGATTTCCGAATTCGCGAGTCCCTCCGATACGAGTTCGAGAATCTGCCGCTCGCGCCGCGTCAGCACGATGCCGAAACGCGCGATCGAGGACGCAGGATCGGCCGCGGGCGCGCCCTCGGCGAAGTAGACCGAGCGATGGAACACCTGCTGCACCGTGGACGCGAGATCTTCTGGCCTCGCCGTCTTGAGAACGAACGCCGTAGCGCCTCCGCGCAGTGCGGCGTCGATCAGGTCTGGGTCTTCATCCATGGACATCGCAATCAGGCGGAGCCGCGGCGACCGCTGCTTCGCACGCCGCACCCACTCCGCGGCTTCGACGCCCTCCGCCGGCTCCATGTCGGCGACCAGAAGGTCGGCTTCGAGCTCGTCGACGAGCTCGAGCGCCGCCGGCCACTCCGTCGCGGTCGAAACGGCGCTGACGCCCGCGCGCATCAGGATCCCGCGAATCGCATCCGCCCAGAGCGGACGGATGTCGAGCACGACGGCACTCTGTTCGCCAGAGCGATTCATGTATCGGGCATCTCAGACGACGGCAGAGCCGTGAGGGAGGTTGTACAGGAGTGCAAGTGACATTTACAACTATCGGCGAGCATCCCGTCGCGCTCGGGTCGCGGTGACACCCCGCCGGATTTGCAAGTGTGATCGTCACCGGTTTAGTTGGCCATGGCCGTGCCGGCCACCCGCGGGCGGACGGTGCAGGGCCTACCGGCGCTGCGTGACTGGTTGCAGGCGCACGGCGTGAGGCAGGTGGCGATGGAAGCGAGCGGTGTCGATTGGAAGCCGCCGTGGGCGATCCTCGAGGACGAGTTCGAGTGTCTGCTCGTCAACGCGCGCCACGTGAAGCAGGTGCCGGGTCGCAAGACCGGTGTCTCCGACGCGGCCTGGCTCTGTCAGCTGCTGGAGGCGGGCTTGCTGCGCGCGAGCATCGTGCCGCCGAAGCCGATCGTCCGAGAGCGGTCACGGTGAACATCGACGGTTGGGCGTCCGGCAGAGCGGTGTTGCGTGCGGCGGACCCGCGGATGGCGGCGTTGGTCGAGGCGGATCCCGGCCTGGACCCCGACGGTGTGCTGGACGGCTGGCCGAGCGACCTGTGGGGTGCGCTCGTGCTGCAGGTGATCGGCCAGCAGCTCTCGCGGGCGGCCGCCGCTGCCATCCTGGGCCGGCTCGAGGCGTTGCAGGGCGGCCGGCTGCCGACCCCGGCGGAGCTGCTCGCGACGGACGCCGAGACGCTGCGCGGGATCGGGCTGTCCCGGGCGAAGTCGGTGTACCTGCACGACCTCGCCGCGCGCCTGGTGGACGGTCGGCTCGATCTCGAGCGGCTGCGGACCCTCGACGACGACGCCGCCCGAACCGAGCTCACCCAGGTCAAAGGCGTGGGACGGTTCACCGCCGACGGCGTGCTGATGCTGGCGCTGCGCCGGCCGGACGTCTGGCCCGCCGCCGACCTGGCGCTGCGCCGGGCGGTCGAGCGGGTGTGGGGGCTGGATGCCCCTGCATCGGTCGCGCAGGTGGACGC
>DASXTR010000064.1:0-30462 GCA_036505325.1 Gaiellaceae bacterium | reverse complement strand
CCGCGCGCCCGCGGCGTCGTCGACGAGGACGTGGATCTCACCGAGCCTTCCGGACCCGAACAGGCCCTGGACGTCGACGCCCGCGTTGCCGAGCGCCTCGCCGATCGAGGCGGCCACGCCCGGACGATCCTCGAAGCCCGTGATCGTCAGATCGGTCGGCATTGCTCCTCCTCCCGCTCGTGATCAGACGGCGAAAGCATCCTCCCGGCGCCCGGGCGGCGCAAGGCGCACGGGCAGCCGCCGCGGCCCCCACGTTCCCGGCGGGCCGGCGAAGACGCCCGGAACCTGCGTGCCGCACGCCGTGCACCGGCCCGCCTCGTCGAGGCGGTACCTCCCGAGCCGGTACCAGTCGCGCTCGATCACGCACTCGCCGCACCCGGCGCAGTACGTGCTCTGCCCGCCGCGGTCGTGGACGTTGCCGGTGTAGGCGTGGCGGATCCCGTTCGCCCGCGCGATCTCGCGCGCCCGGGTGAGCGTCGCGGGCGGCGTCGGCGGCGTGTCGAGCATCTTGTAGTCCGGGTGGAACGCCGTGAAGTGCACCGGGACGTCCGCGCCCAGGTGGTCGACGATCCAGCGCGTCATCGCCTCGAACTCCTCGTCGGAGTCGTTCTTGCCCGGGATGAGCAGGTTCGTGATCTCGAACCAGACGCCGGTCTCGCGTCGCAGATACTCGAGCGTGTCGAGGACCGGCTGCAGGTGGCCGGCGCACGTGTCGGCGTAGAAGCGCTCGGTGAATCCCTTCAGGTCGACGTTCGCGGCGTCCATGTGCGCGTAGAGCTCGCGCCGCGGCTCGTCGCAGATGTAGCCGGCCGTGACCGCGACGGCCTTGATGCCGCGCTCCCGGCACGCGTCGGCGACGTCGATTGCGTACTCCAGGAAGATCACCGGGTCGTTGTAGGTGAACGCGACGCTCGAGCAACCGAGCTCCTCCGCCGCGGCCGCGATGGCCTCCGGTGAGGCCGCGTCGGCGAGCGTGTCCCATTCGCGCGACTTCGAGATGTCCCAGTTCTGGCAGAACCTGCACGAGAGGTTGCAGCCCGCGGTGCCGAACGAGAGGACTGCGCTGCCGGGCAGGAAGTGGTTGAGCGGCTTCTTCTCGATCGGGTCGACGCAGAAGCCGCTCGAGCGCCCGTAGGTCGTCAGCACGACCTCGCCACCCTCGCACGCCCGGACGAAGCAGAGTCCGCGCTGGCCCTCCCGCAGCTTGCACGCCCGCGGGCAGACGTCGCACTGCACCCGGCCGTCGTCGAGACGGTGCCAGTAGGAGGTGCGGACGGTCGTCGCGTCCACGACCTCATTGTGCCGGTTGACCGCCGGGCGTGTGTTTGCGAGGCTCGCGCCTCCGGCCGTCTCCCCACGCGGAACCCTCGTCCGGCGGCCGATGGAGGTCCCATGAGATCCCGGTGGTTACTCCTTCCATTCGCAGCCGCGGTCGCGACGGTGTTCAGCGGCGCGGCGCTCGGCATCAGCGGGAACGTCAACGTGACCCGCGACGCGACGCCGTCGAGCTACCTGCGCTACGACGGGTCGAGCGACGCCACGACGACCGCGTGCAGCACGGGCAGACGCTCGCAGAACGAGCCGGCGGTCGCGGTCGATCCGCGCAACCCCAGAGTCGTGGTCGCGGGCGCCAACGACTACTGCGCAGCGATCGTGAACGGCGACGTCTGGGCCGGCTACTACCGCTCGACCGACGGCGGCTCCACGTGGCGGGACAGCCTCGTGCCGGGGTATCCGAACGACTCGTCCCCGGCCGGCGTCGCCTCTCCGGTTCACGGGACGTGCGGCGCGGCCGGCGACCCGGCGCAGGCGTTCGACCGCAACGGAAGGCTGTTCTACGCGTTCATCTGCTTCAACCGCGCGCAGCCGGTCAACGGCGGCGTCTACGTCGCGCGTTACACCGGCGACGGCGGGGCCTACGACCGGACGGTCCTCGTGAAGGCCGGCACGCCGTCAGGGCTCTTCCTGACCGGGCTCTTCCAGGACAAGATCAATCTCACGGTCGACCAGACCGCCGGGGCGTTCTCCGGCAACGTCTACGTGGCGTGGTCGCAGTACGACGGCTTCGCCCCGAACAACGCCGTCCTGTTCTCCCGCTCCACCGATCACGGCGTGACGTACTCGCCGCCGATCCGGATCACGCCGACGTCGCTCGGCACGGGCTCGTTCACCGATCTGGCCGTCGGACCGGACGGAGCGGTGTACCTGACGTACCTGACCTACCCGTCGTCGTCGAATCCGAGCACCGACGTCTGGCTGGCCAAGTCGACCGACGGCGGCGTGTCGTTCGGCGATCCGGCCCACGTGGCGACGATCGTGAACTTCGACTCGAGCCAGTTCAGCGGCAACGGCTTCGGCGACTGTGGGGACGGGCCCTTCGCCTGCCCGAGCGGGCTCACGTACTCCCGCTTCACGAGCGCGCCCGCCGTCGCCGCCGACGCGACGGGCGTGCATGTCGTCTGGAACGGGGAGCTGGCGAGCGGACAGTCGAAGGTGTTCGTCCGCAGCTCGGCAAACGGAGTCAACTGGAAGACCCCGGCCAGGACGCTCGATTCCGTTCCCGTCGGGCATCAGTGGACACCCGACATCGCGTCGGCCGCCGGCGTGATCAGCGTCGTGTTTTACGACTCGCGCGGCGACCCGGCGTACTCGCCGAGCCTCCCGCCGGGCGACACGGCGAGCGGGACGAACTCCGGCGACGTCGTGAACACGTTCGTGGCGAAGTCGACGACCGGGGGCGCGAGCTGGAGCGAGACGCAGATCTCGACCGCAGGCAGCAACTTCGGCTGGGAGACCCACGGGTCGCGCCGTGTCGGCTTCTGGGGCGACTACATCTACATCTCCGCAGTCGGCCGAACGGTCGTCGCCGTCTGGACCGACTCGCGCGACCTGGTCCCGGGCGCCGACCCCCGCGAGACCGGCGCCGACGACGACGAAGACGGCTTCGACGTCTTCCAGCCGTGCACCTACGTGCCGAACGACATCAACGCCCCCTCCTACTCGTCGCCGACGATCGGCGACCCGTGTCTCTCGCAGGGAGGGCTCGACCAGAACATCTACGCGGCCGGAGCCTGACCCCGGCCGAGCGAATCGCGAGCGCCCGGGTCCGCCCGGGCGCTCAGCGCGCGACCGCGACCGCCGGGACGGTCGGCTCGAGCGTCGGCAGCAGCGCCGCCGGCTCGGGAGCAGGCTCGCCGAGCGTGAACGGCCGGCTGTACCGCGTGACGGCGGTGCCGGGCCTCCCCGCGGCCGACGCACGGAACGCGTACTGGTAGGTCCCGGGCTGCAGCTCGTCCGCGGGCAGCGTGAGGCTCTGCGTGCCGACGGGCGCGGTCCCGGAGCTCGAGAGCGCGACGGCGCCCGTCTCGACGCGGACGACGCGCGCTTCGTACCGGCAGATGAACGAGCACGAGAAGTCGATTCCGAGCGCGGCCGGCCCCTCGAGAGCCGGCTCGTGGAAGACGACGTCCCCGAGCCCCGTCCGGACCTTGCCGTGCGAGCACTGCACCAGCGTTCCGGCCTGCGCGCGCAACGCCGCCGAGCGCACCCACGCGAAGCTCGACTTGCGCGTGTTGTCGTAGTAGTACACGCCGGACTGCCATGCCTTGGCGTTCCGCTCGTCGGCGACGTGGAAGATCAGCATGCCGGCAACCGTCGGCTGGCACTGCGCGATCGCGAACGCCTTTCGGTAGTAGGCGGCCTGTTGCGACTCCGGAATGGCGTCGCGCGCCGCCGGCGACCCGAGGTTCCGGTAGAACCGCCGCTTGGCGGCCGGGATCGTCGACTGGTACCCGAACTCGTCGTAGAGGATCGGTACGCCGGCCCCCGGCTGCGGCGTGCCGCCGAACGCGTGGTCGAGCAGCTTCCTGAGCTTGTCGTAGTCCGAGATCCCGATGCTCGTGTTGCGCGGGTTCGTGAACGTGGGCGCGAGCCGCGACGCAGCCGCGTACGGGTGGAGCGCGAACATGTCCATGATCCGCTTCTTCCGGCCGCTCTTCCGGTACGTCGCCCCGAGGTCGAGGATGAACGCCGTCGGCGAATGCGTCTGGCGCAGCGCGAGCGGCTCGTCCTGGCCGCGCGGCGCCAGCGCGCCGCCGATCACGTTCGCCTCGGGCGACACCCGCTTGATCGCGTCGTAGGTCTGCGCGAGCAGCCGCTCGTAGGCGACCGCGGCCGCGTCCGCGCCGCGCGCCGTGAACTGGGGCATCCAGAACAGGTTGAGGTTCGGCTCGTTGCCGATGATGAAGTCGGCGATCGTCGGCACCTTGCGCGCGATGGACGCGGTGTACGCGGCGAAGTCCGAGCGCGCCCGCGCGGTCAGCGGCGTCGTGCGATGGTCGCGGTGGTAGACCGACACGATCAGGCGGATCCCGTCGAGCTGAGCCGCCGTGGCGGCGTTGTCCAGTGCTCTCAGGTCGTCTCCCGTCACCTCGCGCTGCCCCGGCTCCCAGATCGACGTCATCCGCACGGCGTCGAACCCCGCGAGCGCCGCGAGGTCCATCCGCGACTTGGCGAGGACGGGATCGAGGCTCCGCGCCTGATCCTCTGCGGCGCCGACGAACATCATGCTGCCCGCTGACGCGCTCGGCGCGAACGAGAGCGCAAGGACGCAGAAGGCGAGGAGGCGGCGAATCGTCATCGTGTCGGCGTTACGCGGTCGGCACGGAAATCCCTGCCGCAGGCCGCACCGTAGCGGCGATCGCCCGGCGAGGGAATTCCCCTTTACAGAGTTCTTACGGCGCCGATCACCCGCGGAGCCGCCGGCCGCTGACGGCGGACGGGGCGCGACTGCGCTCCGACCAGCCGGAAACCCGCGAACATCAACGCGATCCCGAGCAGCTCGCCGGTATCGACGAACGAATAGTCGCCGGCGCGCGAGAGCCCGGTCGAGAGCGCGACCACGACCGCACCCGACCCGATCCACACATTCGTCCGAACACGCCGGCCGCGCACGATCGAATAGAGCGAGCCCCCGATCAGGAAGACGCTCCCGAACGTGTTGAGCGCGATCGCCCACAGGTACGCATGCCCGAGCAACGCCTCGTTCGCCGGCGGCCGGCCGCCGGCCGTGCTCGCGACCGCGTGCGCGTCCACGAGCGCGAGCCCAACGGCCGCCGCCGCCGCGACCGTGGCGAGCGCGCCGAGCAGCACGTCGCGCCCGCGGCGCGGGAGCAGCAGCCACGCCGAGCCGGCGCCGAGATACGCGACGGTGAGCACGCCGCCGGTCAGGTAGTAGGTGCGGAAGAGCGCCGCGGACCAGCCGATCCGCTGCGCGACAGCCTCGCTCGCCGTTGCGGCCGCGAAGAGGACGAAGCCGACAGCCCAGAGCCCCTTCTGCCCGGCCGGTCGCCGCCGTCACGGCCGCGCCCGGGCCGACCACGCGCAGGTAGGCGAAGTCGCGCCCGCCGAACATCCCCTCGTGCGTTCACCGCTGGGGTCAGGTCTTGCACTGCCACATTTTGAAGTTTGCGACTGGTAAGCCAGCGTCTGAGACGGACGCGGGTTCTTCGTGCCTGTCCGAAAGAGCGTCTAGTAGATCTGCGCCGTTGGGCGTAGCGTCGGGCGATCGCACGGCCGCTTCGGATCGAGTTCCCCGGCGCGCTCTACCACATCACCGCGCGCGGGAACGAGCGCCGTCCGATCTTCTACGGCGACGACGACTACGCGCTCTTGCTGCGGTTGCTGGGCGATGTGATCGAGCGCCACTGCTGGGTGTGCCACAGCTATTGCCTGATGCCCAACCACCACCACTTGATGATCGAGACGCCGGAGCCGAACCTCTCGCGCGGCATGCGCCAGCTCAACGGCGTCTACGCACAGACGTTCAACAAGCTCCACGGCCGTACCGGGCATCTGTTCGGCGGCCGCTTCAAGAGCATCCTCGTCGAGCGCGAGCCCTACCTGCTCAACCTCTGCGGCTACATCGCCCGCAACCCGCTGCGCTGGCGACCGCCGTTGGCGCCGCTCGAGGAGTACCGCTGGAGCAGCTACCTCGCGCTCGCCGGCCGCACTCCCGCGCCGCCCTGGCTGACCACCGTGTGGGTACTGCGCCAGTTTGCGCGCCGCCGCCGTGACGCCGAGCGGCTCTACGCCGACTTCGTCCACGAGCATGTCGACGACGATCCGTGGCGTGAGTTGAAGGGCGATCTCTACCTCGGTAGCGACGCGTTCGCGCACGCCCATTCGATCAACGACGATCTCGAGCACGAGATCCCGCTCGCGCACAAACAACCGGCTCGCCGCACGCTCACCGAGATCTTCGCCGCCGAGGGCGAACGCGCGATCCTCGTCGCTCACCTCGACCACGGCTACCGGCTGCACGAGATCGCAGCGTTGTGCGGCGTCCACTACTCGACGGTCAGCCGCCGCCTCAAACACCTTCTTGCTTTGAACGCATGAAATGTGGCAGTGCAAGACCTGACCCCAGCCAGAGACTGCGCGCCGCAGAGGTGGCCAGTGAGACCGCGTCGCGCGCCGGAGTTATTCGAGGCGTGGCTGCAGAGGTTCTCAGTCTCGCGTGGCCCGTGACAGGCTCTCGGCCGTCTCCGGGTCGAAGAAGTGGAGCGTCCTCGTGTCGACGGCGAGCTGCACCCGTTCGCCGACGCGCGCCTTCGTCTCCGGATTGACGCGGGCGTTGAAGACCGACGTCCGCTCGTCCGCGAGCAGCGCCTCGTCCTCCTCCTCGACGACCGCGCGGACGTCTTCGGTCTCCACTCGCGGAGCGTCGACGCGGAAGATGACGTGGGCGTCGGAGCCGAGCTCCTCCAGCACGTCGACCTCGATCTCGATCGTCGGCAGCGCGGGGTCGGCGAACGCCGCGTCCTCGAACGCCTCCGGACGGATGCCGAGGATGACCGGTCCGCGCGCCGGAGCGCGGCGCCCGAGCGGAAGCCGGAACCCGGCGAACTCGATTGTGTCGCCCTCCAGCACGGCGTGCACGAGGTTCATCGACGGCGAGCCGATGAACGCGGCGACGAACAGGTTCTGCGGCGCGGTGTACAGCACCTGCGGCACGTCGACCTGCTGGACGCGCCCGTCGCGCATGACGGCGACGCGCTGCCCGAGCGTCATCGCCTCGATCTGGTCGTGCGTGACGTAGACCGTCGTCCGCCCGAGGCGCTCGTGCAGCCGCGCGAGCTCCGCGCGCATGCCGACTCGCAGCTTCGCGTCCAGGTTCGAGAGTGGCTCGTCCATCAGGAACGCCACTGGTTCACGCACGATCGCGCGACCCATCGCGACCCGCTGGCGCTGCCCGCCCGACAGCGCGGCCGGCCGGCGTTCGAGCAGCTCCTCGAGCCCGAGCATGCGCGCGACCTCGTTCACGCGGCGGCCGACGTCGCGCTTGGGCGTCTTCCGCATCTTCAAGCCGTAGGCGAGGTTGTCGCGCACGTTCAGGTGCGGGTAGAGCGCGTAGTTCTGGAACACCATCGCGATGTCCCGCTGCCGCGGCTCGAGGCGGGTCACGTCGCGGTCGCCGATCTGGATCTTCCCTTCGGTGACGTCCTCGAGCCCGGCGATCATGCGGAGGAGCGTCGACTTTCCGCAGCCCGACGGCCCGACGAGAACGATGAACTCGCCGTCGCGGACGGTCAGGGTGACATCGTCCACGGCCTTGACGCCGCCCGGGAAGAGCTTCGTCACGCCGTCGATGATGATCCTCCCCACCGCTCAGCCTCCCAGCTGGTAGAAGGAAATCGCGTTCGCGCCGAAGATCAGGTCGCGCGCGGAGCGTCCGAGTCCACCGAGCGAATCCTCGCACGCGCGCACGACCTCGTCGAAGGACGCGGCCAGCGTGCAGACCGGCCAGTCAGAGCCGAAGAGGAGCCGGTCCGCGCCGAACCAGTCCGCGACGCGCTGCACGTACGGCCGCAGGTCGTCGACGGTCCAGCTCTCCCAGTCGGCCTCGGTGACGAGGCCGGACACCTTGCAGCGGACGTGCTCCAGCTCCGCGAACGGCGCCATGCGCTCCGCCCACGGCTCGCGCGCTCCCGACGCGATCGGCGGCTTGGCGATGTGGTCGATGACCATCGGCAGGTCGGGAAACCGACGCGCGGCGTCGAGCGCCGCCGGCAGCTCGGGCGTCTTGACGAGGATGTCGTAGGTCAGCCCCGCTTGCTGCAGCGCGGCGAGGCCGCGGCGAACGTCGTCGCGGAGCAGCCACTCCGGATCGGGCTCGTCATGCACCTGGTGCCGGATCCCGACGAGGGGACCGCCGCGCAGCTCCGCGAGTGTCTCGGCGACATCCGGGCTCGTCAGGTCGACCCAGCCGACGACGCCCGCGACGAGGTCCGTCCGCTCGGCGAGCTCGAGGAACGCGCGCGTCTCGTCGACGCTCGAGTACGTCTGCACGACCACGACCCGGTCGAACCCGTTCGCCTCCAGCTGCGGCCGCAGGTCGTCCGGCGCGAACGGCCGCCGGATCGCGTCCATCTCCGGCGTCATCCACTCGTACGCAGCGAGCTCACGCGGCCCCCAGAAATGCACGTGCGCGTCAACCCTCACGTGAGGCGCGCCCCCGGCCAGACACGTCCCGCGCAGCCATGACCCCACTCCGGAGTGAGGACGCGTCCGAAATGGACGAGGCTCACGGGGTCGGGGCCTCCTCCGGGACGAGGCGCTCGCGCCGGAGCTCGTCCCAGAGCTCGGCCGGCACCGGCGTCCGCAGCAGCTCGAGGTTCTCCTCCAGCTCGGCCGGGTCGCGTGCACCGAGCAGCAGCACCGTCACCGCCGGGTGCGCCGAGGCGAACTGGAGCGCGGCCGCCTTGAGCGGGACGCCGTGCCGCCCGCAGACCGCGTCGAGCCGCTGCGCCCGCTCGACGAGCTCCGGCGACGCGGGGGCGTAGTCGAACATCGCGCCGGGACGCGGATCGGCGAGCAGGCCGCTGTTGTAGACGCCGCCGAGCACGACCGCGATCCCGCGCTCGAGACAGAGCGGGAACAGCTCGTCGAGCGCGGCCTGGTCGAGCAGCGTGTAGCGCCCCGCGACGAGGAAGCAGTCGAAATCGGCGGCACGCGCGAAGCGGGCGAGCATCGCGGCCTGGTTCATCCCGGCGCCGACGGCCGCGATCACGCCCTCCTCCCGCAGCCGGTCGAGCGCGGGGTACGCGCCGGCGAGCGCCTCCTCCTCGTGCTCGTCGGGGTCGTGGATGTGCAGGATGTCGACGCGGTCGAGCCCGAGGCGCTCGAGGCTCTCCTCGACCGACCGCAGGACGCCGTCGTAGCTGAAGTCGAAGACGGGGTTCACCGGCGGAGCGACCGGCCAGCGGTCGAACCCGCCGGAGAGCTGGCTGTCATCGGGCGGCGCGTCCGCGCGGAGCAGCCGGCCGACCTTGGTCGCGAGCACGTAGCCGTCGCGCGACAGCTCCGCGAGCGCACGCCCCGTGCGCTGCTCGGCCACGCCGTGCCCGTAGAGCGGCGCCGTGTCGAAGAAGCGCAGGCCGCGGTCGTACGCTCGCCGCACGGTGTCGAGCGCCGTGTCCTCGACGACGCCGGAGTAGAGCCCGCCGAGCGGCGCCGTGCCGAGCCCGACCCGCGTCACCGTCAGCCGCGTCCTCCCGAACGGGACGCGCTCGATCACTCGAGCAGCTCCGCAGGCAGGTCGGCGGCGGCGGGGAAGCTCGTCTGGGTGCCGCGGCCCAGGACGCTCACCGCGGCGATCCGATTCGCCCGCGCCGCGGCGTCGACAAGCGAGCGCCCCTGCGCGAGGAAGTACGCGAGGCTGCCGACGAACGCGTCGCCGGCGCCCGTGGTGTCGACGGCCTCCACGGGCTCGACCGGCACCGGCCGTGCGTCGCCGCCGTCGACGACGAGGCAGCCGCGCTCGCCGAGCGTGAGGATCACCGCGCCGGCGCCGCGTGCGAGCAGCTCGCGCGCCGCCCCCTCCTCGTCGCCGGCGATCGGGCGACCGACCAGCAGCTCGGTCTCCGGCTCGTTGGGACAGAGGACGTCGCTCAGGCGGTACAGCTCCTCCGGGAGCTCGGGGCGGGCCGGCGCCGGGTTGAAGATCGCCGTCACGCCCTCCTCGCGCGCGACGCGCAGCGCCGCGAGCGAGATCTCGACCGGGATCTCGAGCTGGCAGACGACGACCGTCGACGCTGCGATCGCGGGGCGCGCGCGTTCGATCTCGTCCTCCGTGAGCAGGTCGTTCGCGCCCGTGACGATGATGATCGAGTTGCTGCCGTCGGGCGCGACGGCGATCGGCGCGACGCCCGAGAACGCGTCCTCCGTGAAGAGGACGTGCTCGGCGTCCACCCCCCACTCGCGGAAGTTCGCCAGCGTCCCCTCGCCGAAGACGTCGCGACCGAGCTTCGTCACCATCGCGACGCGTGCCCCGAGCTTCGCCGCCATCACGGCCTGGTTCGCGCCTTTGCCGCCGTAGCCCATCTGGAAGCGCAACCCGTGCAAGGTCTCGCCGAGCCGCGGCAGCCGCGGCACGTAGCTGATCAGGTCGATGTTGGACGCGCCGACGACACAGACGCGAGCCTCGCCGGTCACTTCAGAACGTGCTCCTCGGTGTAGATGTGCGTCCGCACGACGGTGAACGTGTCGGCGTCGGCGACGGCGGCCTCAGCCTCGGGCGACGCGAAGTCCTCGTGCATCTCCTCGAGCGAGTCCCACCAGAGCTCGGCCGTGCCGTCGTACGGCAGCTCCCCTTCGAGCTCCTGGTACTCGTCGATCGCGACGTTGATCCGGTAGCCCTTCAGGTTCTTGAACTTCAGCGTGAGCGGTGCGTGGCCCTCGACCCAGCGGCGTGCGAAGTCCTCGCGGCTCATCCCGGGCGCCGCCTTCAGCAATGCGATGAGCTTGACCGGTTTCGACATGTTCACCCCTTGACTGCTCCGAAGGTCAGACCCCGAACGACATACCGCTGCAGGACGAGCGCGAGCACGACCACCGGGAGGATCGCGAGGATCGTCAGCGCGCCGATCTGGCCCCACAGGATCTCGTGGCCGCCGACGAAGTTCGCGAGCGCGACCGGCACCGTCCGCACCTCCGAGCGCGTCAGGAAGAGCGCGAGCAGGAACTCGTTCCACGAGAACACGAACGCCAGGAGCGCGGCGGTGACGATCCCCGGGACGGCCAGCCTCAGCGCGATCCCCGCAAACGCCTGCCAGCGGTTCGCGCCGTCGACGAGCGCCGCCTCCTCGAGGTCGCGCGGCAGGTCGTCGAAGAACCCCTTCACGAACCAGACGACGAACGGGACGTTGAACGTCAGGTACGCGATGATCAGCGCCCAGTACGTGTCGAGCAGCCCCCAGTCGCGGAAGAGCAGGAACAGGGGGATCGCCGACACGACGGGCGGGAACATCCGGATCGAGAGGATCCAGAACGCGAGGTGGTCGCCGCCGACGCGGAAGCGGCTGAAGCTGTAGGCGGTCGGCACGCCCACGAGCAGCGACAGCGCCGTGTTCGCGGACGCGACGACGAGGCTGTCCTTCAGCGCGTGCCCGCCCTGGCCGCCGAAGATCGACGAGTAGTGCGTGAAGTTGCCGATCCCCTTCGGCCAGAAGACCGGCGGGTACGAGAAGACCTCGCCCTGCGTCTTGAACGACGTCAGCGCGATCCAGATCACCGGCAGGAGGAAGAACGCGAGCGCCGCGACGATCACGAACCACGAGAGGACCTGACCGATGAGACGGCGCGCGCTCAGCCGAGCCCCTTCCGCATCCGCCGGACGAGGAGCGTCGCCACGACGCTGATGATCGCGAGCTGGATGTAGCTGACGGCCGCCGCATAGCCGAAGCTGAAGAAGCGGAGCCCCTGCAGGTACGTGTAGAAGCTCGCCGTCTCGGTCGCGTCGCCGGGACCGCCGCCGGTCATCACGTAGACGGTGTCGAACGTCTTGAAGATGTCCATCGACCGGAGCAGCACGGTGACGATGATCAGCGGCTGCAGCAGCGGCAGCGTCATCGTCCGGAACAGCCCCCACCTGCTCGCGCCGTCGACCCGGGCCGCCTCGTAGACGTCCTCCGGCAGCGTCCGCAATCCGGCGGACATGATGATCGCTACGAACGGCGTCCATTGCCACACGTCGGCGAGGAGGATCGTGTAGAGCGCGACCGAGCGATCGCCGAGCCAGACGGGGCCGTGCGCCCCGACCTCGTCGAGGAGGTAGTTCAGCGGCCCCCACGAGTTGTTGAAGATGACGATCCCCTCGGTCGCGACCGCCACCGGCGCGATCATCACCGGCACCAGCATGAGCGCCGTGACGAGGCTGCGAAGCCGCCCGAGCCGCGAGATCAGCAACGCGAGCCCGAGCCCGAGCACGAGCTCGATGCCGACGCCGAGCACGACGAGATAGAAGCTCCGCCCCAGCGCGTGCCAGAACCGCGGGTCATGCCTGATCGCCTTCACGTAGTTGTCGAAGCCGACCCACGTGGCCACCGGCGAGAACGTCAGCTCGAGCCGGTAGAAGCTCTCGCGCAGCGAGTAGACGAGGGGGTACACCGTCACCGCCAGCAGCACGAGAACCGTCGGCAGCACCATCAGCCACGCGAACAGGGGCGCCCGCCGGGGGCGCGGGCGCGTGAGGCGGTTTCGCAACGAGACTGCCATCGGTGGACATGGGTCCCCCCGCGGGTGCGAGGGGACCCGGAGTCCCTACTTGATCAGGCCCAGCGCCTTGTAGTTCTTGAGCGCCTCGCGCCAGAGCTCCGTCTGGTGCTTCTTGTCGAGCTTGTCGGTGATGTCGTTCCAGGACTTCGCGGCATCCCCGAGCGCCTTCGGAGCCGTCTCCTGGCCGGAGATCACCTTGTTCACGGCGAGATCGAGGGCGTCCTCGTACTGCGCGGCGCCCGGGATGTAGATCTCGGGGAAGCCGTGCTCGAGCACGCCTCTGACCGCCGCCAGGTACGCGCTCGCGTCGGCCGTGCTCCTGAACACCTTGAAGTACTTCGGCTTCAGCTGGCTGTACCGGTACGGGTCGAGGCCGTCGGCGGGCGTCGAGACGTTGAAGTAGCTCACGTCGTCGCTGATGTACTTCGCCACCCAGTAGGCGGCCTCGGGGTTCTTGCTGTTCTTCGTCACCGCGAGCACGCGGCCCACCGGCATCATCGAGCGGCTGACGATCTTGCCGCCGACGCGCGTCCCCGGCAGGAGGCCGTACCCGAGCTTGCCGTGGACCTGGCTCTGCGTCGGGTCGGCGCCCTTCTTCGGCACGTCCGTCCACTGGACGACCTGGAAGCACTGGCTCTTGATCAGGCAGTCGCGCAGCTGGTCGTAGCCGAAGTTGAGCACGTCCGGCGGCGAGCACTGCTTGACGGCGTCGCGCATGTTGTTCAGGGCCTTGATCGCCGCCGGCGAGTCGATCAGCGGCTTCATGTCCTTGTCGAAGTAGACGCCGCCCGCGCTCGCGAACCGGTCCATGAACCAGGCCCAGGAGAATCCGCGCTGGCCGTACTCGCCGCACCCGTAGAACGGCCGGCTGAGCGTCTTCCCGCCGAGCTTCGCCCCGGCCTTGCGGGTGAAGAACTTGCCGACCTGGAGGTACTCGTCCCACGTCTTCGGGACGGTCAGCTTGCGGCCGTACTGCTTCTTGTACGCCGCCTGCTCGGATGCATTGTTCAGCAGGTCCTTCCGGTAGATGTAGATGTGGACGTCTCCGTCCTCGGGCAGCGCGTACGTGTGCCCGGCCCAGCCGAGGTAGAGCTTGCGGAACGCCGTGATCACGTCGTTCAGGTGCGGGTTGTACTTCTTGATGTAGTCGTCGAGCGGACGCAGGTAGCCGTTCGACGCGAAGTCGCCGATGTAGGCCGGATAGAAGACCACCAAGTCGACGGCCTTGGTGCCTGCGATGAACTCGGCCTTCTCCTTGCTGTAGAGGTCGGCGAACGGGACCTCGACCGCCTTCAGCGTGATCCCGGCCTTCTTCCACTCGGGCCACCAGAAGCCGAAGACGTTCATGTTGTGACCGCCGTCGCCCATCACGGTCACCTTGCCGGAGAACTTGGGCACCTTCTTCGGGACGGGAACGGACTTCCGCTCGGCGATCATCTGCTTGAGCGACATGTCGCCGAAGCCCGGCGTGCCCGCGAGCGCCGACTGCGGCGTACGGGCGCCGCCGGCGGCCGATCCGCCGAGAGCGGCGGCCGCGAGCACGACGACGGCTGCGAGAGCGATTGCGGCGAGCGAAGCGGGCCGCGCGGCGGCGCGGCGTTTCCCCCTGCTGAGGAGCGGCACGAGATCTACCCCCTGTCTGGCTACTCGGGACGGTGCGAACCTACGGGTCCGGCGGGCGGTGCGTCAAGGAAGATCGGATCGCTATCGATCGCTCGATGCGTTGACTTCGAGCCCCGGGAGTTGTATCGCTTGTAGCAAGCAAACGGCTGCGGCGTTCATGGACTCCGAAGGAGGGTCAGGATGACGAACATCGCAACCGAGGCTCCCGCAGTCGTCGGCGGGCGCCACGACACGGTCGAGCAGGCCAAGCGAGTCGCGAAGAGCCTCTCGCCGAAGGACGCGCTGGCACTCCGGCGTCTGTCGAAGGCGAATGTCCCCGAGCCGCGGCGTGTCCTCATCGCCGCGAAGAAGTCCAAGCTGCCGCTGTCGTTCGCGGCCGCACTCGTGCTCGAGGAGCCGGAGCTCCTGCACGGCGCCACCCTCGTCTCCGACTTCGGGAAGCTGTCGGTATTCATGCGGAAGCTCGGCACCCACGACGGCGCAGCCGCCTACCGGAAGGGCCAGGCCGACGCCGCCGAGTTCGCGGAGCGGTTCGCGAAGCGGCAGGGCCAGCTCGCCGTCGCGCTGGGCGAAAAGCCGCCGGAGCCGGCGAAGATCGTGCTGAACCCGCGGAACTGGTGGAAGAAGTTCGTGGTCGGCGACACCGACTGCAACCGTGAGCTCCTGACGGCACTCGCGAACGTGAGCAAGGATCTGGGTGTCACGATCTACGTCCGCCAGGGACGGCGGACGATCGCCGAGCAGCAGCACCTGTACGACCTCTTCCTGGCCGGGAAGGGAAATCTCGCCGCCAAGCCGAACAAGAACGCGCCGCACGTCCGCGGGATCGCCGCCGACTGCGCGGTCGGGAACACCCGCGACGGGGCGAACATCGGCGACTACAAGGGGGCGCGCGACGCGATGAAGAAGCGCGGGCTCTGCCTCTGCGTCGGCGGAGAGACTTGGCACGTCCAGCAAGGGGACAACTGGGCGGCGTAGGAGGACGGCAGACGCCGGCCTCGTGCCGGATCCACGCTCGGCGCATACGGATCTCACACCGGGCCGCTCGATGATCCGCGGCATGACACAGAAACCCTCGGACATCGAGCGGCTCGTCCAGTTCGCGGCCAGGCTGCGCGAAGCGGCCGACGACGCCGACAGCACGCCGGGCGTCTCGCCCGAGCTCCCCGCGCTCCTCCGCCGCCTCGCGGACGAGCGAGACGCGGTCGCGGCAATCCTCGGCCGCAGCGCCTAGCGCCGTAGGATCGGCGCCGTGAGGCGCCTCCTCTGACCGCCTTCCGGTGGCTCGCCGCGTTCGCCGCGGTGGTCGTCGTCGGGCACCACACCGGCGCGATCCTCGGGCCGCTCGGCGAGGTCGGGACGACGCGTTGGGCAGACTGGATCGAGATCCCGCTCCCGTACGCCGTGGTCGGCTGCGCCGTCGGCGCGTTCCTCGCTGCCGGCGTTCGCGGGCGCGCATGGCTCGTCCTCGCCGCGGCGGCCGTCGCCTACACGCAGGGTCAGGGAATCCACCTCGCCGCGAACTCGATCGCAAACGACGCTCCCGGCGACGCCGCGCATCTCTGGGACGAGGTGGTCGGGCACTACTTCTGGTACGGCGGGCTCGCCGGCATCGTCGCCGGGCTGGCGCTCGGACTGGGCGGCCTGCCGCGGCCCGCCGGCCCGTTCCGCCACGTCCTCGCCGTCCTCTTCGGCTTCACCGCATTCACGAACTTCGTCGAGGGCGGGACGGCCGTGCTCGGCCTCGTGACGAGCCTCGCGTTCGTCGTGTGGGGCTTCCGGCAGCGGGGCCGGGCCGGCGAGCTCCTGATTCCGACGTACGTGATCGCGACCGTCGGGCTCGTGGCCTGGGGCGTCTACTGGCGCGGCTGGCCGCAGTTCAGCGAGCTCGACTGGTTCTGACGGGGCCGGCTACCAGCCGCCGACCCAGCCCGTGAGCAGCCCGTACGGCTCGCTTTCGGCGCGCTCGCCGGGAAGCGCGCGCAGGAAGTCGAAGTCACAGCCTTCGTCGGCCTGCAGGACGTGGGCGAGGTAGAGCGCGCCGTATCCGCGGCGGTACCGAGGCTCGCCGGGGCCGAGACGGTCGAGCCGGCTCTCGATCTCGCCGGCCGGCACGTCGAGGTCGAGCCGCTGCCCGTCGACGTCGAGCACGATCGGATCGCCGGTGCGCACGGCCGCGAGCGGTCCGCCCGCGGCGGCCTCGGGCGCGACGTGCAGGACGACCGTGCCGAACGCGGTGCCGCTCATCCGCGCGTCGGAGATCCGCACGAGGTCGTTGACGCCGCGCGCGAGCAGCCTGGCCGGAATCGGGATCTGACCCCACTCCGGCATGCCGGGCGCGCCCTTCGGACCGGCATTCCGAAGCACGAGCACGGAGTCGGCGGTCACGTCGAGCGCGGGATCGTCGATCCGCGCCGCGACGTCGTGGACGTCCTCGAACACGACCGCCGGCCCGCGGTGGCGGAGCAGCGACGGCGACGCAGCGCAGCGCTTCACGAGCGCGCCGCGCGGCGCGAGGCTGCCGCGCACGACCGAGATCGAGCCGGTCGCGCCGAAGGGCGCGTCGAGCGGCGCGATCAGGTCGCGGTTTGCGGCCGGGGCGGCCGTCAGGTCCTCGCCGAGCGTGCGGCCGGTCACCGTCACGGCCTCGACGTGCAGGAGCGGCTCGAGCTCCTTCAGCACGGCCGGCACGCCGCCGGCGCGGTGGAGGTCCTCGACCAGGTGGTCGCCGGACGGTCGGACATCGACGAGGAGCGGCGTCCGCGCGGCGAGCTCGTGGAATCGGTCCAGCCCGAGCGGGACGCCGACACGACCGGCAAGCGCGAGCAGGTGCACGACGGCGTTCGTCCCGCCGCCGATCGCGGCGAGGAGCGTGATCGCGTTGTCGAACGCCTGCGCGGTGAGCACGGCCGACGGGCGGAGCTGCTCCTCCGCGAGCCCGACGGCGCGCCGGCCCGTGGCCTCGGCCGCGCGCAGCCGTGCCGCATCGACGGCCGGGATCGTCGCCGTCCCCGGCAGCGCCATGCCGAGCGCCTCCGTCAGCGCGGACATCGTCGACGCGGTGCCCATCTCGTTGCAGTGGCCGAAGCTCGGCGTCGCGACCGCCTCGAGCTCGGCGAACTCCTCCTGGGACATGCGGCCCGCCCGCAGCTCGTCCGCGTAGTGCCAGAGGTCCGTGCCGCCGGCGAGCGGGCGGCCGCGGAACCATGCGGCCTCGGCCGGGCCGCCAGTGACCATGATCGCGGGCACGTCGGCGCTCGCCGCGCCCATCAGCTGCGCGGGAACCGTCTTGTCGCAGCCGCCGATCAGCACCACCGCGTCGAACGGATACGCGCGGATGCACTCCTCGACGTCCATCGACATGAGGTTGCGGAACAGCATCGTCGTCGGCTTCATCAGGTTCTCGCCGAGCGCGATCGCGGGGAACTCGAGCGGCAGCCCGCCGGCGAGCAGCACCCCGCGCTTCACGGCCTCCGCCAGCGAGCGGAAGTGGAGGTTGCAGCTGACGACCTCCGACCACGAGTTGCAGACCCCGACGACCGGACGGCCCGCGAGCGCGGCGCGCGAGATCCCTTCGGCGTGGATCGAGGAGCGGTGGATGAATCCTGCGAGGTCGGCGCCGCCGAACCAGCGCTCGCTACGCATGCACCACCTTGCCCTCGGCGAGCAGCGTGCGGAAGCGTTCGATCGTCGACCGGACACCCTCCTCGAGCGGCGTGTCGGCGAAGCCGGGCAGCAGCTCCGCGAACGACGAGCTGTCGACCTCGGCCGGGAACGGCAACCGCACGTCGTCGAACCCGATCGCATCGGAGCCGATCGCGGCGATCACCTCCTCGACCGAGACGGTCTGACCGCGCAGGTTGTGCACCGAGGCGCCTTCGTAGTCGGCGAGGCTCGCCTCGACGAACGCGCGCGCGACGTCGCGCGCGAACTGGAACTGCGCCGAGCCGCCGTACGGGATCGTGTACGGCTTGCCGGCCGCGGCCGCGAGCATGGCGACGGTCGGCGCCGAGGTGAGGCCCTGGTCGCGCCCGACGCCGTAGACCGTGTGCGGCCGGAGGCCGATGCTCGAGACGCCGTCCTCGGCGAGATACACCGCGGCGGTCGCCTCGTTCGCACGCTTGTAGACCCCGTAGATCGTGCTCGGGTGCACAAGCGTCGTTCCGTCGGGCCCGAGTGCGGCGATCGAGGAGGCGTAGACGACGTGCGCGAGCTGCCGCTTTTTCGCCGCCTCGAAGACGTTCACGGTGCCGACGACGTTGACCCGCGCACCGAGCGGCGGGTCGGCGCGGCAGAACGGGATCTGCAGCGCGGCGAGATGGATCACGTTCGTGATCCCGTGCTCGTCGATCGCGCGCTCGACCGCGGCGAGGTCCGAGATGTCGCCGGCGACGTGCGGGACCGCGTCGACCGCGGCGTCGTCGAGCAGCAGCCGCACGCGGCGAGCTTCGGTCGAGAGGTCGAACGTGACGACCGGCCGGCCCGCCTCGACGAGCTCGTGCACGACCCACGCGCCGATGCAGCCGTAGGCGCCGGTGACGAGGAAGCGCGTCACGGCGTCAGCAGCACCTTCGAGAACTCGGCCGGCCGCTCGACGAGGTTCGCGAACGCCTGCGCGCCGTCGGAGAGCGCGGAGTCCGAGAGCCAGCCGAGGTCGAGATCGCTCTCCGCCAGGATCTCGATCGCCCGTGCGAACTCGGCGCGCGAGTACGCGAACTGCCCCCGCAATGCGATCGCGCGCCGTACGAGCACCGCCATCGGGAAGGCGCCCTCGGCGTCGCCGAGCCCGAGGACGACGACGGCGCCGCCGTTGCGGACCGCGTCGATCGACGCGCGCCAGGTCTGCTCGAATCCGGCCGCGTCGACCGCGAGGTCTGCGCGGCCGTCGAAGTCCGTCGCGCCGAGGCGCTGCGCGATCTCAAGCCGCTCGGGCACCGGGTCGACGGCCTTCACGACCGCGCCCGCGCGCGCGGCGAGGAAGATCGTCAGGACGCCGATCGGGCCCGCGCCGAAGACCACGACGCGCGCGCCCGGGCCGATCGCGTGCGGCGCGAGCGCGCCGACGCAGCAGGCCAGCGGCTCCGCGAGGACGGCGCGGCGCACGTCCAGCCCCCGCGGGAGCGGGACGAGCGAGCGCCGCGGGACGACGACGCGCTCGGCGAAGACACCCGGGCGGTGCATCCCGATCAGCACCCACGCGTCGCAGAGGTTGTCCTCACCGGCGCGGCAGCGCTCGCACGCGCCGCAGCCCGCGAGCGGATACACGGTGTAGGTCTCCCCGTCGATGCTGCCGACGGCCTCGTGGCCGAGCACGAGCGGCGGCACGCGCGGCCCGGGGTGGCCGCGGTAGCCGTGCAGGTCGGACCCGCAGATGCCGGCGAGCTGCACGTCGAGGACGACCTCGTCCTCGCCCGGCTCGGGGTCGGGAACGTCCTCGTACGCGAGCCGCTGGTCGCCGTGCCAGACGAGCGCCTTCATCGCCGCAGCACCATCCCGGCACGGTCCCCCGTCAGCTCCCCGTCGCGCAGCGTCTGCACACCGTTCACGATGACATGGTGCACGCCCTCCGCGAGGAGGTTCGGCTCGAAGGTCGTGCCGCGCTCCGCAAAGCGGTGGGCGTCGAACACGACGAGGTCGGCGCGCGCGCCCTCTCGCAGGACGCCGCGGTCGGAGAGGCCGAGCCGCTCGGCGGGCTGCCCCGTCAGCCGGTGCACGGCCTCGGCCGGGCTCAGCAGCCGCTCCTCGTTGACCATGAAGCGCCAGAACCAGGACGCCCACGTGTAGGCGCCGTGGAAGAACGAGCCCGCGAGCTTCCCGTCCGGCGCGAGCGTCGTCGCGTCGGAGCCGGGCATGCAGAGCGGGTGCGCGAACGCCTCGCGCTGCTGCTCCTCGGAGTACGCGTGGATGATCACCATCAGCCGGTGGAGCTCGTCGACCCCCGCGAGCAGGAGGTCGTAGACGGCGTCGAGCGGCTCCTGGCCTCGGTCGGCTGCGATCGACGCGATGTCGCGGCGCGCGTGCTCGGGCCAGACGTCGTTGTCCAGGAGGACAACGCGTGTCCAGTCGTTGCCGGCGCTGAGGATGCTTCGGTGCGGTCGCATCGCATCGCGTCTCGCCGGGTCGCGCAGGAGCACGGCGAGCTCGGCGGGCTCGGCCTCGAGTGCCCAGCCGGGGAGGGCTACGTACAGGTATGTCAGCCCGAAGGTCCGGGTGTGCATGTCGAAGGCGACGTCCAGGCCGCGGTCGCGCGCCGACTCGACGAGCTCGATGCAGCGGCGGCTCTCCTCGAGGCCGTTGCGCGGCACGAGGTGCGAAACCTGCAGGCGGACGCCGGCCTCCTCGCCGACACGGATCGCCTCCGCCACCGCGTCCGCGGCGCCCTCGTCACGGCGGCGCGTGTGCGTGGCGTAGAACGGCGCGTCGCGCGCGAGCGCGGCGACTTCCTCCTCGGTCGCGCCCGCCTCCTGCGCGTACTCGAGGCCGGTCGAGTAGCCCCACGCGCCGGCGTCGAGCGACTCGCGCAGGAGGGTCTGCATCTCGGCGAGCTCGCCTGCACCGGCCGCGCGATCCTCGAGTCCCACCGTCGCGAGCCGCAGCTGGCCGTTCGGCACGAGGCTGAGGACGTTCACGGCCGGCCGCGCAGCGTCGAGGGTCTCGAAGTAGTCGCCCGCGGAGCTCCACGTCACCGGCAGGTCGTCGCTGTAGCCGTAGATCGCCCGCCGCGCGAGCACGGGATCGCGGATCGGGAAGCAGCCGAAGCCGCAGTTGCCGACGACCTCGAGCGTCACGCCCTGGTGAATCGCGCTGACTGCGCGCGGGTCGACGAGCAGCGTGTAGTCGGAGTGGCTGTGGATGTCGATGAAGCCCGGCGCGACCGCGAGCCCTTCGGCGTCGAGCTCCGGTGCGTCGTAGGCGTCGACGGGACCGACAACGGCGATGCGTCCGTTCGCGAGCGCGACGTCGGCCTGCAGCGGCTCCGCACCGGTGCCGTCGTAGACCGTCCCGTTGCGGATGACGAGGTCGACGCTCACGCGCGGTTGCCGCCGTAGGTCGAGCGGAACTCGCGTCCTTCCGCGAAGCGCGACAGCGAGAAGCTGTGCACGTCGGCGTAGTCGACCGGACGCCCGAGGATCTGACCGGCGACGAGCTCGCCGATCGCGGGCGCGAGCTTGAAGCAGTGGCCGCTGCCGCCGGTCGCGAGGTAGAGGCCGTCGTGCCCGTCGGCCGCACCGAGGATCGGGTGCCAGTCGGGCGTCACCTCGTAGAGACCGGCGAGCCCTCCCACGGCCCGCGCTCCGGCGAGGCGCGGCAGCCGATGCGCCACGCGCCCGGCGACGTCCGCCTCGAAGCCGGGGTCGAGGCCTTCGTCGTAGCCGTCCGGGTCGACAGGCTCGTACGTCTTCGGATAGCCGCGTCCCACGACTATTCGACCCTCCCCGTCGGGCCGCAGGTAGACGCGATCGACCTGCGAGGAGACCGCATGCTCGACCGTCCCCTCGAAGACGACCTCCTGCTCGCGCGGCGTCTCGAGCGGGAGCTCGAGTCCGAGCGGCGCCGTGAGCTTCGACGTCCACGCGCCGGCGGCGAGCACGACGTTGTCCGCCTCGAGCAGCTCGCCGTCCACGCAGACGCCGCAGCCCGGCTCGACCGCGTCGACGGACGCGCCCTCGCGCACGCCGGCGCCCGCGCGGCGCGCCGCGTCGACGTAGGCGCGCGTCGCGGCGACGGGGTCGGCGAAGCCGGAGTCCGGCTCGAAGAGCGCGTACGCGATCGCCTCCGTCGAGACGCCGTCGAGGAAATCCGTCGGGTCGACCTCGTCGCTGTGGGCCCCCTCGGCGAGCTGCATCCGGCGGTTCCCGCGCGCGAGCGGCGCGTCGGTCTCGTCGACGAGGAAGAGCCAGCCGCGGCGGTCGTAGAACGGCTCGCAGCCGAGCAGCTCCGGCGCGCGCATGAACGCCTCGCGCGAGCGCACCGCCATGCGCACCACCTCGGGATTCGAGTAGTGGGTGCGCACGATCGCGGCCGACTTGCCCGTCGACTCCCCGGCAATCTCGCCCGCCTCGAGCAGCAGCACGGCCTCCCCCGCGCGCGCGAGCTCCCAGGTCGTCGTCGCGCCGATGATCCCGCCGCCGACGACGATCGTCGTCACCGCTTCACCGACTCGACCGTGTTGTACGCGCCGTCGCGCAGCCACCGCTCGTGCGCGCGCGCAACGGCGTCGAGGTCGATCTCGAACCCGTGCCCGGGCGCGTCGTTCAGGCGATAGCGGCCCGCGACGACGTCGACCGGCGGCGAGCTCGTCAGCCGCTCCGCGAGCAGCTGGTGCATCGTCTGGTTGCCGTTCGTCAGGTTCGGGATCGTCGACGCGACCTGCGCGTGCGCCAGGAAGCTGATCTCGGTCTGCATGAACGCATGCAGGTTCACGTTCAGGCCCCAGGCCGAGCACAGGAACGCCTGCTGGCGGAAGCGCAGCAGGCCGCCTGCGTCGTGCGGGCCCTGCACGACGACGTCCGCGGCCTCGTGCTCGAGCACCTGCCGGAGCTGCTGCGTCGTGTACACCGCCTGGTCGGCGGCGATCTTCACGTCCACCTTCCGGCGAACGTGTGCGAGGCCGGCGACGTCCCAGTGCGGCACGGGCTGCTCGACCCAGTCGAGGTCGTAGATCGCGAGCCGGCGGATGCGGTCGACGGCCGTCGCGGCGTCCCACGCCTCGTTGGGGTCGATCCGCAGCAGCTTGCCCGGGCCGATCGCCTCACGCACGGCGGCGACGCAGGCGTCGTCGTCACGCGGGCGGCCGACCTTCATGTAGACGACGTCGTGGTCGGCTAGCTCGCGCGCGTGCGCGGCGAGCGCGTCGGGGCCGTCGCCCTGCAGGAACGCGAAGTAATCCAGCTCCTCGTGCACCTGGCCGCCGAAGAACGTCCGCGACGGAGCGTCGAGCGCGCGTCCGAGCGCGTCCCAGCACGCGACTTCGATGCCGGCGAGGACGAACTGCGTGAACTGCGGCGTCGTCTTCCAGCGTCCCTCCGTCCAGATCGAGCGGAGGATCGCCTCGACGTCCCCCGCCGGGAGGCCGACGATCTGCCGCGCCATCAGCAGCGCGTACTCCGCGACCGGGCCGGGCGCCTCGCAGGCGATCTCGCCGTATCCGACGACGCCGTCGTCGGTGTGGACCGCGATCAGGACGAGGTTGGCGCCGACCTGCGTGCCGCTCGCCCAGTGGAACTCCTGTCGCAGCGGGATCGCAAGCGGCGTCGCCTCGACGTGAGCGATCCTCATCGGCCGTACACCTCGCGCGCCGCGTCGGCCGACACCTTCTCGTTCAGCACGTCGCGCAGCACCGACTCGGGCTCGCGGTCGCGCGGGTCGCCCCAGCCGCCGCCGCCGGCCATGCGGTGGTGGAAGACGTCGCCGGGCTGCAGCACCGTGGCGAACATCGGCGGCAGCTGCTCGCGCTCCCCGCCGGCCCGGGAGATCGAGTTCGACGAGGCCGCGCCCGGCCGGCCGCCGGCAAGCCCGTACGGGCGGTGAACTTGCCGGTCGGACCTGACGTGCAGCACCGTGTCCGGCGCAACCGCCCGCCAGACCCGCTCGACCGCGAGGCCGCCGCGGTGGCGGCCGGCGCCGCCCGAATCGGTGACGAGGGCGTACCGCTCGACGACGATCGGCCACTCGGACTCGGCGACCTCGACCGGCACGTTCGCCATCGACGCGCACGGATTCGCGAGCCCGTCGTTGCCGTCCGCGACGGGGCGCCCGCCCCACGTCCCGACGACGAGCTCGTTGTAGACGAACGGCTCGCCCTCGACGCGCCCCGCGAACCACGCGAGCGTCGAGCCGCCCTCGCCTGCGGCCGGAACGCGGTCCGGCACGATCTGCGCGAGGGCGCCGTTCATCACGTCTGAGATCCGGTAGCCCGCGATCCCGCGCATCGACGACGCGCCTGGCATCACGACGTGGACGACGGTGCCGGGCTTCGTGACGACCGTGATCGGCCGGAGCGCCCCGCCCGTGCGCGGGATGTCGATCGTCGAGGCCGCCATGACGGTGTGGTAGACCGCCGCCTCCACGAACGAAGGCGTGCAGTTGAGCGACCCGCGCACCATCGGCGCCGAGTCGCTGAAGTCGGCGACGAGCTCGTCGCCGCTGACTGTGAGCCGCACGGTGATCGGGACGTCGCAGACGTCGATGCCGTCCGAGTCGATGAAGTCGGTGAACTCGACCGTACCGTCGGGCCAGCGCGCGATCTCCGCGCGGAGCAGCTGCTCGGTGTGGTCGAGCAGCCCGTTCATCAGGCTCTGCAGCCGCGGATAGCGCGCGGCGAGCTCCTGCAGGCCGCGGTCGCCGATGTGACACGCGGCCACCTGCGCCGAGAGGTCGCCGAGCATTTCGTGCGGAATCCTGACGTTCGCGCGCACGATCTCATGGAGGGCTTCGTTCGGCTCGCCTCGGTCGAAGAGCTTGAGCCACGGAAGGCGCAGGCCTTCCTGGAAGACCTCGGTGCTGTCGCAGGCGACCGTCCCGGGCACGCGCCCGCCGACGTCGCCGTGGTGCGCGATCGTGACTGCGAAGCCGATCAGCTCGCCGGCCGCGAACGACGGCTTCACGGTGAACACGTCCGGCGTGTGGCTCGCGCCGTCGAACGGATCGTTGACGACGTAGACGTCGCCCGGCGCAAACGAGCCGCCGAACTTCCCGAGCAGCGTCTTCATCGCGTTCGGGATCGAGCCGAGCTGGAGCGGGATCGTGACGGCTTGCGCGACGGTCTCGCCGGACGGCGCGCAGAGCGCGGCCGAGAAGTCCATCGCGTCGCGAACAACGGCGGAGTGGGCCGTGCGGAAGATCGTGGTCGCCATCTCGTCGGCGAGCGTGGCGAGCGCGTTGCCGACGATGCGGCCCGCGATCGCGTCGTCGTGCCGATCCGTGCGCGCTTCGACGGCGACGTGGTCGAGCACGAGCGCGCCGGTCGCAACGTCGAGCCGAGCGCTCCAGCCGGGCGGGACGACGACCGTCGTGTCGTACTCGTCGACGAGCACAGGGCCGGCCGCCGGCTCGCGCAGCGCGTCCCGCGGCCGCACGGGCACCTCGACCGCCCCGTCCCCGAAGTCCGCCATCCGCGTCGTCTCGCCGAAGAACGTTTGTGACAAGTTGTCACAAACGATGGGGAGCGGCGGGCGCTCGGGCCCGAGGGCGATCAGGCGCAGCGCGCGAACGTCGACCGGCGAGCCCGGCTCGAGGCGGGTGCCGTACAGCCGCTCGTGCTCGGCCTCGAAGCGCTCCACGAGCGCCGCGACCGACCTCTCGTCGATCTCGCCCGGGAAGTCGACCGGGACGCTCCAGCTTTGCCCGCGGTAGCGGACGTCGGCGACGCGCTGCCGGCTCGTCGCGGACACACGCATCTCGGCGTCGAGGCGGCGCAGCTCGCCGAGGTCGGGCTTGCGGGCGTCGATTCGACAGAAGCGGACGTCGTGCCGCTCCTCGCGCGCATGGAGCAGCCCCACCGCCGAGAAGAGACCCGCGAGCGGCGGGACGATCGCCGTCCGCACGCCGAGCTGCGCGGCGAGCGCCGCGGCGTGCACCGGACCCGAGCCGCCGTAGGCGATCAGGACGAAGTGGGCGGGGTCGCGGCCCTTTTCGGTCGACACCGCCCGGAGCGCGCGCATCATCGTCGCGTTCGCCAGGTCGTGAACGCCCCGCGCGGGGACTCCGAGTCGTGCGAGCGCCGCCTCCGCACGCTCGCGCGAGACGTCGATCGCACCGTCGCCAATCGCTCCGCTCGGGATGTAGCCGAGCACGACGTTCGCGTCCGTGACCGTCGCCTCCTCGCCGCCGAGCCCGTAGCACGCAGGGCCCGGGACGGCTCCGGCGCTGCGCGGACCGACATTGAGCCCACCCGCCTCGTCGAGCCACGCGACCGAGCCGCCGCCGGCACCGACCTCCGCGATGTCGATCGTCGGGATCCGGATCAGCTCGCCGCTGCCGCGCAGCAGCCGGCTCCCGGCCGACAGCGAGGCGCCGACCTCGTACTCCTGGCTGCGCGAGACGCGGCCGCCTTCGATCAGCGACGCCTTCGCGGTCGTCCCGCCCATGTCGAACGCGATCGCGTTCTCGTGCCCGAGCGCCTGCGCCAGCGCGAGCGCCGCGACCACGCCGGCGGCCGGGCCCGACTCGAGTGCATAGACCGGCCGCTCGGCCGCATCGGCCGCCGACATCACTCCGCCGGACGACTGCATGATCGTCAGCTGCGCGTTCCCGAGGGTCCGCTGCAGTCCTTCGACGTAGCGCGCCATCAGCGGCCGGACGTACGCGTTCACGACCGTGGTCGCCGTGCGCTCGTACTCCTGCTGCTCGCGCAGGATCTCGGACGAGAGCGAGACGGGCACGTCCGGGAGCTCCCGGCGCAGGATCTCGCCGAGCCGCCGCTCGTGCGCGGGATAGAGATGCGCATGCAGCAGGCAAACGGCGACCGACTCGACACCGGCCTCGCGCAACCGTTCCGCGACCGCGTGCGCTTCGTCGTCGTCGAGGGGCTTCCGCACCGTCCCGTCGGCGAGCACCCGCTCCGCGATCTCGAACCGGAGGCGGCGCTCGACGAGCGGCTCCGGCTTCGTCCAGAAGTAGTCGTAGAGATGCGGCATCCGCATCCGCCGCAGCTCCAGCACGTCGCGGAAGCCCTCGGTCGTGACCACCGCCGCCCGCGCGCCGCGGCGTTCGAGCACGGCGTTCGTCGCGACCGTGGTTCCGTGCACCACGTCGTCCGCGCGGCCGCCGAGCGCGTGGACGGCGTCGACGACGGCACGATCGTACGACGGCGGCGTGGAGAGCACCTTCGCAAACGTGACGCGGCCGTCGTCGCCGCTCACGACGACGTCGGTGAAGGTGCCGCCGACGTCCGCGCCGATGCGGATCACACCTGCTCCGAAGGCAGCGTCTCCCAGACGATGTCGACGGCCCACTGTGTGCTCTCGTGGATCACCTGCTCCGCCCGGCGCCCATTCCCGGCCTTGCACGCATCGTAGAACGCACGGTAGTGCGCGACCGAGCGCCGGAAGCGCTCGCGGCTCGACAGCACGAGACGGTTGTAGCGCTCGGCGCGCCAGAAGAGCCGCTCGACCTCCGCGAGCAGGCGCCTCCGCCCGGACGCCTCGTAGCAGACGGCGTGGAACTCCCAGCGTGTGCGCAGATAGCCGTCGACGTCCTGCTCCTTCGCGAGCTGCTCGAGCTGCGTTAGCAGCGCGCGCATGCGCGCGAGCTCCCCGGGGCCGACGGCCGTCGCGCCGACGCGCGCCGCGAGTCCCTCGAGCCCGAGCCGCGCCGCGTAGATCTCCTCGAGGTCCTCGCGCGTCAGGCGGCTGACGACGGCGCGTCCGGTCCCGCCGACGTGCACGAGGCCTGCGCGCTGGAGCTCCGTGAGCCCGAGCCTGACCGGCGTTTGCGAAACCCCGAGCCGGTGCGCGAGGTCGCGCTGGACAAGCGGCGTCCCCTCCGGCAGCTGCCCGGTGACGATCAGCTCGCGCAGCGCCTGCGCGACACGCGACTCGACCGACTCGCGCTGGATCGGCGCGATGCCCTTGAGCGCCTCGGTCACGCCGCTGTATGCTCGCGCTTCGCGATTTGAAATTTCATATCGCGACCTTACCGGATGGCGATCCTCGATCACAGCTCCCGGATCGGCGTCGACGTCGGCGGCACGTTCACCGACGTCATCCTCCAGCGCGGCGACGGGCCGGCGACGATCCGCAAGCTGCTCTCGACGCCGCCGAACTACGACGCGGCCGTCGTCGAGGCGGTCGCAGCGATGACGGACGGCGCCGACGTCGAGGGTGTCGTGCACGGGACGACCGTTGCGACGAATGCCGTGCTCGAGCACCGCGGTGCGGTGACCGCGCTCGTCACGACCGCGGGGTTCCGCGACGTGCTCGAGCTGCGGCGGTTGCGGATCCCGCACATGTACGACCCGTTCTGGCGCAAGCCGCCCGCGCTCGTGCCGCGGCGGCTCCGGTTCGAGGTGTCGGAGCGCATGGCTGCGGACGGGACCGTGCTGCGCCCGCTCGACGCCGGCGAGGCACGCGCGGTCGCGGCGCAGCTGCGCGACGCCGGCGTCGAGTCGGTCGCCGTCTGCCTGCTCCACTCCTACCTGTATCCCGCGCACGAGCAGCAGCTCGGCGAGATCCTGCGGGAGGAGCTGCCGGACGTCGCCGTCTCCCTCTCGAGCGACATCCTGCGCGAGCAGCGTGAGTACGAGCGGTCGGCGACGACCGTCGTGAACGCGTACGTGCGACCGTTGATGGATAGGTACGTATCCGCCATCCGTCGGGGCTTGAACGAGGCGGGCGTCAGGTCGCCGCTGAGGATCATGCAGTCGTCCGGCGGCGTCATGACGGCCGACGACGCGACGGTGCGCCCCGTGCTCGCGCTCGAGTCGGGCCCGGCCGCGGGCGTCGTCGCGGCGCTCGGCACGGCACGCCGGCTCGGGTTCGCGAACGCGATCTCCTTCGACATGGGCGGCACGACCGCCAAGGCGTCGCTGATCGAGTACGGCGCCGTCTCGCGCGCGCGCGAGTACGAGGTCGGCGGCTCGCTGTCGGCGGGCAGCCGGCTGATGCGCGGCGCGGGCGAGCTGCTGCGGATCCCGACGATCGACATCGCCGAGGTCGGCGCCGGCGGCGGCTCGATCGCCTGGCTCGACCCTGCGGGCGGCCTGCAGGTCGGCCCGCGCAGCGCGGGGGCCGCGCCCGGCCCGGCCTGCTACGGCCGCGGCGGCGCCGACGCGACCGTCACCGACGCGAACGTCGTCCTCGGGTACATGCCCGCGGGCCCGGTCGCGGACGGTCAGATCACGATCTCGCACGAGCTGGCCGAGGAGGCCCTCGAGCGGATCGCGGAGCCGCTCGGCCTGTCGACGCTCGAGCTCGCAGCCGGCGTGCACGAGATCGCGAACGCGCGCATGACGCGCGCGCTGCGCTCCGTCTCGTCGGAGAAGGGCCGCGACCCGCGCGACTTCGCGCTGATCGCCTACGGCGGAGCCGGGCCGGTTCACGCGATCGGCCTCGCGGAGGAGCTCGGCTGCCCGACCGTGCTCGTCCCCGCGCTCGCCGGCCTCTTCAGCTCGCTCGGGCTGCTCTTCGCGCGCCCCGAGTTCCACGACGTCCGAACCTGCCGGCTCGACGCTCGCGCGGTCGATCCGGCCGAGCTCGAAGGCGCCTTCGCGGCGCTGGCACAGCGCCTCGACGGCATCGAGTGGGTGCGGTCCGCCGAGCTGCGCTACCAGGACCAGACGTGGGAGATCGAGGTCGAGGCCGGCGACCCCGTCGACGTCGACGCGCTGATCGCGGCCTTCGAGGACGAGCACGAGCGCCTCTACGGCGTCCGCGGCGAGCCCGGCGCGCCGATCGAGATCCGGGCGCTACGGCTCGCCGCACTCGGTCCGGAGCCCCCGGCGTTCACCCTCTCGAGCCCAAGTGACAACTTGTCACAAACCTCGCGCCGTGCCGATTTCGGGGACGGTCTCGTCGAGGTGCCGGTCCGGGCACGCTGCGCGATCGTGGAGCCGGCGGCCGGACCGCTCCTCGTCGACGAGTACGACACCACCGTCGTCGTGCGGCCCGGGTGGAGCGCGCGCCGCGACGAGGAGACGGAGACGCTCGTCCTGGAGCGGCTCGCATGAGCGTCCGCACCGTCGATCCGGTCACGCAGGAGATCGTCGGCAACGCGCTCGCCTCGATCGCAGACGAGATGGCGACGACCATCTTCCGCACCGCGCACTCGACGGTCGTTCGCGACGGCATGGACTTCTCGGCGGCGCTGTGCGACGCGACCGGCGAGACCGTCGCGCAGGCGGTCACCGTCCCGTTCCACCTCGGCGCGGTGCCGCACGCGATGGCGTGCCTGCTCGACAAGTGGGGCGACCGGATGCAGCCGGGCGACGTCTTCGTCATGAACGACCCGTTCGACGGCGGGATCCACCTGCAGGACATCTTCGTCTTCAAGCCGGTGTACTTCGACGGCGGGTTGATCGGCTTTGCGACGACGACCGCGCACCACGCGGACGTCGGCGGACGGCTGCCGGGCTCGGCCGCCTGCGACAACACCGAGATCTTCCAGGAGGGGATCCGGTTGCCGTGGCTCCGCCTCTACGACCGAGGCGAGCCGGTCGAGACGGTGTTCGAGGTGATCCGCGCGAACGTCCGGATCCCGCGCATGACGCTCGGCGACCTCTCCGCGCAGGTCGCGGCGACCTCGGTCGCCGAGCGCGAGCTGCAACGCCTCGCCGCACGGTATGGG
>DASXTR010000063.1:0-13484 GCA_036505325.1 Gaiellaceae bacterium | reverse complement strand
GTCTCCTCCTTGCCCGGCGTCCCGTCGAACGGCGGGTGGCGGTGCTCCGGGCACGTCTGGCCCGGGTAGAGCACGAGCTCCTTCGCGCAGTAGCGGTCGGTGTTGACGTAGACGAGGAGCTGGAGGCCGGTCTCGCGCAGCCGCGAGAGGCCGAAGTCGGCGACCTCGATGCGCGCCCGTTCCTCGTCGGTCAGGACGACGCCCGCGGCCGCCAGCTGCTCGGCCGCGTACGCCTGGGCGTCACGCTGCTCGTCCCGTGTGATCACGTCTCCTCCATTCTTGCGCCGTCGACGGCGCGGACGATCCAGCTTCTGGGCTTTCGACCGCTCTCGTCCCGGTAGCGGGCGACGGCCTCGCCGGCAATTCGCTCGGCGTCCTCGCGCGGCGCGAGCGCGACGACGCAGCCTCCGAACCCCGCGCCGGTGAGGCGCGCGCCGAGCGCGCCCGCGCTGCGCAGCGCCTCGGCGAGAGCGTCGAGCTCGGGCGTCGAGACCTCGAAGTCGTCGCGCAGGCTCGCGTGGCTCGCGTCGAGAAGGGGGCCGAGGGCGTCGACGTCGCCGCGCTTCAGTGCCTCCACGGACGCGAGCACGCGCGCGTTCTCGCTGACGACGTGGCGTGCGCGGGGCTCGTCGGCGACGTGCTCCAGCGTCGCGTCGCGGAGCGCCGCGACGCCCAGCGCGGCGGCGACCCGCTCGCAGTCGGCCCGACGCTCCGCATAGGCGCTCCCCTCGAGCGCGCGCTCGATACCCGAGTGCACGACCACGATCGCGAGCTCGTCCGGGAGCGGTATCGGCTCGACCTCGAGCGAGCGGCAGTCGATGAGCAGCGCGCAGCCGGCCCGTCCGGCGATCGAGCTCAGCTGGTCCATGATCCCGGTGGGCACGCCCCGTGCGACCTGCTCGGCCTCCTGGCAGGCGAGGGCGAGCTCGACCGGCGGCAGCTTGAACCCCGCGGCGTCGCAGAGGGCGAGCGCGACCGACACCTCGAGCGCTGCGCTCGACGAGAGGCCCGCGCCGGAGGGGACCGTCGACGAGACGTCGGCGTCCATGCCAATCGGCGGCCGCCCGCGCGCCGCCAGCGCGCCTGCGACCGCGGCGACGTACCGCCCCCACGCGGGCTCGACGGTGCGTGGATCTTCCTGCCCGCGGATCTCGACCCTCGACCCGAGCGATCGGACGCGGATGAGCGCGTCGCCGCGGGACCGTGCGCGCACGCGGGTCTCGAGGTCGATCGCCGCCGGCAGCACGAAGCCCTCGTTGTAGTCGGTGTGGTCGCCGATCAGATTGACGCGGCCGGGCGCGCGCGCCTCTCTCATCGCGCCCACTCCATCGGCGCGGGCTGCTCGAAGTCGGACGCGACGTCGACGGCGCCGCCGTTTCGCCGCGACCGGTCGATCGCCTCCAGCGCCTCGACCACGTGCGCGGCGTGGCGAGCGCTCGCACGCGGCTCGCGCCCGTCCGCGACTGCGTCGCGCAGCTCGACGCGCGCGCGGCCCCAGTCGACGACGCGCACGGTGCCGATCGCCCCCTCGCGCAGGAGCTGCCACGCCGTCTGCTGCGCCTCGCCCATCAGCGTCGCGGGCGCGCAGCTCAGGACGAGGCCTTGCCGGCCGGCGAGCTCGACGAGCTCCTGCGCCTCCGCGTGTGTCAGCGCGAGCGGCTTCTCGGTGTGCACGTGCTTGCGGGCCTCGAGTGCGGCGCGCGTCACGGTCGCGTGCGAGAGCGCGCCCGTCAGGTTGACGACCGCGTCGACGCGGTCGTCGCCGAGGAGCGCGCCGAGGGATGGGTAGCTCGTGCCGCCGGCTTCCGCCACGAGCGCGTCCGCGCGGCCGGGACCGACGCGCGTCGCGCCGGCGAGCTCGAGGCCGGCCGTCTCGGCGATCCGTCGCGCGTAGCGGCCGCTGATGTCGCCGCAGCCGACGATCGCGAACCTCATCGCAGCCACTCCTCGAGCTGCATCCGCATCGCGCCGCAGTCGTCGCTCGGATCCTCGTGCGTGTCGACGGTCGCACCCTGGTCGCCGATCTTCGCGCCGAGCTCGGCAGGTGTCTTCTCCGGGTGGTTCTCGACGGCGACCCGCAGCCCGCGCGAGCGGTAGAGCGGCGACTCGACCGGCGCGAAGCCGGCGATGATCGTCGTGCCGACCGCGAGCGCGATCTCGATGTGGTCGTCGGTCGCCCAGACGGGATTCAGGTGCGCGCCCCAGAGGTCGATCGCGTCGAAGCCCAGCTCGCGGATGTCGGCGAGCAGCTCGTCGAGCCGCTGCTCGTACGTGTCGAGCGGGCGGAACGCCTCGTTCGTCGCGCGATCGCCGTGGCCCCAGCCGTGCATGGCGTACCCGACCTCGCGGGGGACGTAGTTGGCGCTCATGAACGAGATCGTGTTCACCCGGCGAGTATCTGTCCTTCGTCGCGCAGCTCGTCCTGGAGCGCGGCCACGTCGACGTCCTGCACGGCCACGCCGCGCCGCGCGGCCTGCGCGGCGGCCGTGCCGGCGGCGTGGCCGAGCGCCATCAGCGTCGGCTCCATGCGCACTGAGCTGAAGGCGACGTGCGACGCAGAGAGACAGACCGGAACGAGCAGGTTCGTCGCATCCTCGCGGCGCGGCGTCAGGGAGCGGTACGGGATCGGATACGGCGGAACGGCGATGGAGAGGTACCCCTCGTTGAAGACCGCCGCCCGCCGCTCGTACTCCGGCAGGTAGCGCCAGGTGCGTTCCACCTCGCGGATGTCGATGTTGTACGAGCCAGTCGCGACGGCGTCCGGCTGGGCGCGCGCGGAGAGGAGATCCTGCTCGCGGAGGACGTAGTCGCCGCGCATGCGCCTCCCGTCGCGAACGTACAGCTGGTGCGGCCAGCCGTCCGTGTCCTCGAACTCGTCCGCCGCGAGGGCCCAGCCCTCGAGGAGACCGCGCTCGGCGAGGAAGAAGACGAAGCCCTGCGTGTAGCGGAGGTGGTGGGCGCGGATGGCGTGGCGTGTCGTGGAGTCGCCGTCGGGATAGCCGCGGTTCGAGCCGTCGAGGACGTTGAGGGAGAACGGGCCGATCGAGTTCACGTCGCACTTGCCGTTCGGGAGCAGGTCGCGGACGAGGCCGAGCGGCCGCTCATCGCCGGTCGCGTCGAGGTAGCGTGCGAGGAGCTCGAACTGGCGGCCGTCGTAGCCGCGCGGCGCTTCGAGCGGACGGGCGTTGTCGGCCCGGTCGGTGAGGCAGACGCGGAAGCCATACGCCTGAAGGCCGCCGTCGCACTCGCCCAGTCGCTCGCGCGGCCACCCGTGCTCGTCGAGCTCCGGCTCGCGGATGAACGGCAGCAGCGTGCCGTCGTCGGCGAACGGCGAGAGCAGCACCGAGAAGTTGTGTCTCGACGGGCGCCAGGCCGGCTGGCGGCCGGCCCACGTCTCGCCGTAGAGGTCGCGCGACTCGCGGCCGACTGCGTACGGCACGCGCATCGCGACCATCAGGTCGCCCTCGTAGCTCGCGTCGATGTAGACCGCCGCATCGTCCGGAGCCGTCTGCTCGCCGAGTCGGAGGTCTACGCCGTCGAGCATGTCGCTGAGCAGCCGCTCTGCGACGTGCGGCTCCGGTCCCTTGACTCCCCAGAGCGGGGCGTCGTAGTACTGCGCGACCGCCTCGTGGAAGCGTCGGGCGAGACCGCCGACGACGCGTGCGTCGCCGACGTCCGTCCATGACAGGCCGCCGGCGACCATGCCGCCGACGTGCGTCCCCGGCTCGACGACGATCACCGCCGCGCCCGCCTCCCGGGCCGCGGCGGCCGCCATGACGCCGGCCGCGGTCGCGCCGTACACGCACACGTCTGTCAAACGAAGAGCCCGAGGAGCGCGGTGCCGACGGCGGTGTCAGCGGTTCCTGTAAGCGCTTTCATGAACGCGGAGCCCACCCAGTACACGACGAGCGCCCCGCGCGGTGTAAGCGCTTTCAGAAACCGGTTACTATCATGCGCCCGCGCCCGCGCCCGAGCCGACGGCGGTCGCTCGCCGCAGCGATCGAGATTTAAGGTTTGTCGCGCCACGGTCGTCCATGCTCGTCGACGATCGCTGCGAGCTCCTGGAGGCGCGGCACCGAGTGCTCGCGCAGGAGGGCCGTCGGGACATCGGCACCGAGCGTCGCCGTCCAGACGGCCCGGCCGGCGAGCATCCCTGACGCGCCGCCGCGGCACGCCGCTCCGACGGCGGTTGGAAACCGCGCGGGATCGACGCCCTGCGAGAGCACCACCCACGGGCACGGAACCGCCGCGTCGATCTCGCGGCTCCAGCGCGTGATCTCCTCGTCGGAGCCCCGGCCGTGCGTCGGCACCTCGCACTTGTAGAGGTCGCAGCCGACCGTCGCGAGCTCGCTTGCCGCCTCGACGATCGCACGCTCGCGATCGAAACCCTCCGGCCCGCGCACGACCGGCTCGAGCACCGAGAGGAGCCCGTGCGCGCGCGCGAGCGCGACGAACCGACGCGCGATCTCGACACGCCACGCGCGCTTCTCGTCGTCGCGCCAGATCACGAGCAGCTTGAGCGCCACGACTCCCGCCGCGCGCGCGGCAGCCGCGTCGACGCCGGCGTCGAGATCGGTGTCCTCGACGATGCCTCCGGGCGGCTGCTCGAGCGCGTCGGCGGCGAGGATCAGGCCGCACGACGACGGCACGAGCCGCTGCGCGACGATCTCGTCGAAGCCGTAGCGGCGGTCGATCAGGAATCCCGAGGCGTAGGGTGCGAGCTCGCGCGCCACCGCCAGCTTGAACCGCACCATCCGCTCGTCGCCGACGTCGTCGTGATGCTCGACCAGCATCGTGCGCAGCGACTCGCGCTGGTCCATGGCCACCATGAGGAACGTCCCCGAGTCGCGCGCGAGCGCGTCGAGCGTGATCGTCATGCCATCGCCTCCGTGTCGACCCAGATCTCCGCGTCCACGCACTCGTGGACGATGCTCGCAGGCCACGCGAGGTCGAATGCGTCGAGCGCGAGCAGGCGCGCGGTCGCCTCGCGCTTACCGGGGCCGTGCAGGACGAGTCGCACCGCGCGCGCCGCGGCGATCGTGCCGAGGCCGACGGAGACGCCGTGCGACGGCACCTCCTCGAGCGACGCGAACTCCGGGAAAGTGGCGAGGTTGTCGCGGCGCGTCGACTCCGCGAGCGCGAGGACGGCGGTCCGTCCTTCCCGCGGCGACCCCGGCGGCACGAACGCGACGTGCCCGTCCGACGCGCCCGACGCGAGGAGGAAGAGGTCGATCCCGCCCGCCGCGGCGATGCGCTCGTCGTAGCGGCCGGGATCGCCCGGATCCGGCAGCCAGACCTGCTCCTCGCGGAGCCCGAGCGGCCCTGCAATCTCCCGCAGCGCGAAACCGTGGCAGCTGTAGTGCGCGTCGACCGGCGCGCCGACGTACTCGTCCATCATCACGATCACGAGCCGGGCGAGGTCGGCGCCGCGCGCAGCGAGCGCCCTGTAGGTGGTGCCCAGGCTGCGCCCGCCGGGGCAGCCGAGCAGGAACGCACCTGCGGTCGCCTCGTACCGCGCGAGGATCTCGTCGGCGAGCGCCTCGCCGAGGGCCTCTGCGTCGGCGAAGACGCGCACGTCAGCCGGCACGGAGTTCCTCGCGCAGCCGCGCCTTCGCGGCGTCGCTCGCCCCCGCCGCGTCGAGCGCGGCCAGCGCGGCCCCCAGCACCGGCGGATGCCTCAGCACGACCGGACGCGCGCGCGCCGGGAGGCGCGCGACGACTTCGTCGTGAAGCAGGCCTTCGCCCCGCCGCAGCATGCCGCCGCCGAGCACGACGTCGGCCGCGTCGAGCTCGAGGTCGCGGAACCCGCGCGCGACGAGCAGCGCGATCTCCCCTGCGAGCCGCTCGACGAGACCGCGCGCCGCTGCGTCTCCGTCCGCGGCCGCCTCGACGATCGCCGGCGCGAGCTCGCCGAGCCGCGTGTCGCGGATCCGGCGGTAGTGCACGTCGCGCCGAGGATCCGCAGCCGCTCCTCGTCGGTGTCGAGCAGCGTGAGCTCCCCGACCGGAAGGAGGTCGCGCATCCGGACCAGCCCGTCGACGAGCTCCGGCGTGTAGGTCGAGCCTGCGCCGACGACCGCGAGGTTCATTGCGCCACCTCGACGAGCGCGTTCGCCCGCACGACCGACGAGTAGTAGCGCGCGCTGTCCTTGGGCGTCCGCTCGAGCGTGTCGTAGTCGACGTGCACGAGCCCGAAGCGCTGCGCGTAGCCGAGCGCCCACTCGAAGTTGTCCATGAACGACCAGTAGCAGTAGCCCTCGACGGGAACGCCTCGCTCCATCGCGTCGTGCACCGCCGCAAGGTGGTCGTGGATGTACAGGACGCGCCGTGTGTCGTGGACTGGCTCTGCGAACACGGCGCCGTTTTCGGTGATCACGAGCGGAATGTCGCCGTAGTCGTCGCGCAGCCGGACGAGCAGGTCGGTGAACGCGTGCGGCGTGATCTCCGTCCCGGCCTCCGTCATCGGCACTCCGGCCGTGCCGCCCTCGGTCGTCGGCGCCTCGCCGACCACCACCTGCCAGCCGAACGGCGGGCGCTCGGGCAGCGAGCGCATCACCCGGCGGGCGTAGTAGTTGACGCCGATGAAGTCGCTCCCGGCGTTGATCGTCTCGAGATCGCCGTCGCGGATGAAGTCGAGCTCGCCCGCAACCGCCTCCCAGCGCGCACGCATGTCCTCCGGGTAGAAGCCCTTCAGCACCGGGTCGAGGAACCAGCGGTTGACGTAGCCGTCGGAGCCGACGCACGCCTCCCGGTCCTCGGGCGAGTCGCTCGCGGCGTAGTGCGGCGCGAGCGCGAACGCGACCCCGACGTTCGCCTCCGGCCAACGGGGCCTCAGCTCCTGAACGGCCCGGCCGTGCGCGAGCAGCAGGTGGTGCATCGCGGTCACCGTGGCGCGGAGGTCCTGCAGGCCGGGCGGGTGCAGCCCGAGCTGGTAGCCGAGCAGGCCGACGATCCACGGCTCGTTGATCGTGATCCACCAGCGCACGCGGTCGCCGTACGCGTCGAAGCATGTCGCCGCGTACTCGGCGAACCGCTCGACGGTCTCGCGCGCGAGCCAGCCGCCCTCGTCTTCCAGCGCCTGCGGGAGATCCCAGTGGTACAGCGTCACGAGCGGCTCGAGCTCGCGCTCGAGCAGGCCGTCGATCAGCCGGTCGTAGTGCTCGAGCCCGCGCCGCTCGAGCGGGCCGCGGCCGGTCGGATACAGGCGGGGCCAGGCGATCGAGAAGCGGTAGGCATTCACGCCGAGCGACGCCATCAGGTCGAGGTCCTCGCGCCAGCGGCGGTAGTGGTCGGTGGCGACGTCACCCGTGTCGCCGCTCTCGCCCGCGAAGCGGTCCCAGATCGACGGGCCGCGGCCGTCGGCGTCGAGGGCGCCTTCGATCTGGAACGCGGACGTCGCGACGCCCCACATGAAGCCCTCCGGAAACCTCCTCACAGCCCGAGCTCCAGCGCCGCCTCGCACGCGTACAGCAGGACGCCGACGCTCCAGGCGTGCGAGAGCGTGAGCAGCATCCCCTTCGCTTGGAAGCAGTCGGTCTGGTAGTAGCGCTCGCTCGCCATGCCGCGGTACGCGTCGAAATCGCCGTCCTCGCGCGCGATGAACTGCCGGAAGCACGCGAGGTTCTCGCGCGTCGTCGCGCGGTAGTAGTCGTCGCCGGTCGCCTCGGCGAGGCGCACCATCTCCGGCAGGCAGACGAGCCCGAACGCGTGCAGGTGCTGGTTCGCGGGGGATGCCGTATCGGCCCCGCGCGTGCGGAACCCGTAGCGGCCGAGGAGCGTGCGGTCGGAGAAGGCCACGTCGTACGTGTACCGGAAGGTGAGCATCCAGTCGGCGGCTCGCCGTGCGGTCTCCCAGTCCTCGAGCGCGACGTAGGCCATCACGGCGGCGTAGCCGTCCTCCGAGGTGGGCGCGAGGTCGACGTCCTCCGGCGCGCCGTACCAGGTGTCGAAGCGCTTGAAGTACTCGCCCGCCGCGCGCGCCGCGTCGACGTGACCGGCCTCGATGAGGGCCGGGATCCATGCGAGGCCGGCCGTCCCGTCCCACGAGACCGCATCGCCGGTGTCGACGTGGTGCGCCGCCGGGAGCGCGCCGTCGTCGCGCTGCGTCCGGAGCGCGACACCGAGGTTCGACTCCACGGCAGGTCGCCAGCGGTCGCCGGCGCGGAGCATGAAGAGCGTCGCGTCTGCGAGCGTGCGCGCGTGGAGGCGCGAGTGGTCGGGGTGCCACCCGGTCGTCCACCCGCGCGTCGCCGTCCACTGCGCCCAGAACGTTCCTCCGGGCGTGAGGTTCGCAGCGACGTGGTCGAGCACGGCCGTCGCCGCCGCCACGTACGCGTCGTTGCCGGCGCGCGTACCGTGGCGGAGCAGCGCGTACGCGTACGGCACGCCGCTCACCCACGAGACGTGCATCGCGTCGCGGTCGCCCTGCTCGCCGAACGCGTCGCGGTCGAAGGCCGCGGTCTCGATCAGGCGCGGCGGGTCGGGCTTGTAGTGCCACCGGTAGAGCCCCCACGCCGCCAGCTCTGCGGCCTCCTCGACGGAGACCCAGCCGGGATCGTCCGCGGCGAGCACATGCGCCTCCCGCAGCACCTCGGAGTAGGGCCGGTCGCCGTGGCGCGCGAACCGGACCGTCTGCGTCTCGCCCGGCTGCCAGTGATGTACCTGTACGTCGGCCGGCACCGGAGTCTCGGAGCCGTCGTAGCGCAGCGGCTCCTCGCGGTACGGGAAGTGCAGGCGGAGGACCGGTCGCCCGTCGACGTACGCAAACCCCACGCCGGCCTGTCCGAGCGGCGACTCCTCGGTCGTGACGAGCGCGCCGCCGCGCGCGAACACCGCGGGCGTCGCGCAGCGGTCGGCGCGGAACGACCACGCGTCCGACTCCATGCGCTCGACGCTTGTGCACCCGAGCACGAACCGCGGGAAGCGGCGCGTGCAGCCCTCGAGACAGTTCTCGCCGTAGAAGACACCGGGGATCAGCCAGGCCGGATCGTCCGTCGGCCCGAGCAGCAGCTCGACGCGCAGGCCCGCGTCGACGGGCTCCGGCGCGGTGCAGGTCGCCGTCACGCCGCCGTCGTCGAGCTCGAATGCGAACCCGTCGACCACGTCGCCGGCGGCGTCGAGCGCCGTCACCGTCAGGTCACTCACGGACGTTCCAGCCCTCGACGCGCAGCTCGCCGGCCTCGACCCCGATCGTGCGCTCCTCGCCGGGCAGCAGGTCGATCACGTTGTCCGACAGGACGACCCAGTCCGGCGCGTCGGACGGGCCGGCGTCCTCGATGACGATCCCGATCGCCGCCACGTCACCGACGTTCTTCAGCCGGAGCACGCCCCCGGCGCCGCGGATCAGCCTGTGACTGGGAGTGACGGCGACATCCGCGGTCGGAAGGTCGAGCAGCGGTGCGAGGTTCTCCGTGCGCGTCATGACGTATCTGTTGCTGCCGAGGTCGAGCAGGAAGACGTCGGACAGGAACGAGTCGAGCGGCGCCTCGATCTCGCCACCGGCCGACTCCGCGACGACGGTGCCGTCGAGGTCGACGAAGCGCGCGGGCGCCGACACGACCGCCCGCGCCTCGCGCTCGCCGCCCCAGGCGCACGTGGCGAACTGCGCGCTCGGCGCGCCGGAGTACGCGCGCGCGACGCCCCAGTACGCGGGCTTCGGGTCGCCGCGGTAGTCGACCGCGCACGTGCACCACGCGTTCGGATACGACTCGTTGAGCTGCCACGGAATCGTCCCCGCGCCGCGGCGGCGGCTCGCCTCGACCGCGTAGCGAAGGCCCTCGTACTGGAGCCACTGGCTCGCGCGCCGCATCGTCTCGACGTCCGCGATGCGGCCGCCGAACGCCTCCTGCACGAGCGGCGCGTTGTTCCACCACGCGCCGAGGTGCTCGTACACCGGGTTCGAGCGGTCGGCCGGCCAGCGGTGCTCCTCGTCGACGAGCGCCTCGAGCGCGCGCCGGTTCGTCATCCCCTCGACGCCGAACTCGCTGTGCAGGAGACACGTGCGCGCGTCGTAGTCCGAATAGTGCTTGCGCAGGCCCTGGTGCTCCCACGGCCCGTGCTCGTCGCGGCGGAGCGGCGACGTCGGAAGCCACGTGCGCCCGGGGTCGAGCTCTTGCACGACGTCGCGCAGCGCTGCGATCACCGGCGTCGAGTCGTCCGCGTCGAGCTCGTTGCCGCCGCACCAAATCGCGAGCGACGCATGGTGCCGCAGCCGCGGGACGATCTCTCCGGCGTCGCGGGCCATCGTCGACACGAACGCCGGATCGGCCGAGGGGACGCTCTCCATCCCGGAGCTCGACTGCGAGAACTCCTGCCACACGAGCAGCCCGAGCCGGTCGCAATGCTCGTAGAACTCCTGCGTCTCGATCAGGCCGCCGCCCCACACGCGGAGCAGATTGACGTTCGCGCGCGCCGCAAGGCCGAGCAGGTGCGCGAGCTTGTCCGGCCGCGGCACACCGTAGAGCGCGTCGATCGGCACCCAGTTCCAGCCCCGGATCTCGACGCGCTCGCCGTTCACGAGCAGCGAGTAATCCTCTGACAGCGAGACGGTGCGGAAGCCGACGGTGACCTCGCGGCCGCCGACGGTCACCGTGTAGAGATGCTGCGCACCCGCCCCGTTCGGCCACCAGAGCTCCGGCGACTCGACGCGCACCACCTCGCCGCCGGCCTCGACGATCCCGACGCCGTCCTCCAGCCGCACCGAGACGTCTGGCTCGTCGCGTTCGACGACGCGCACCGGGCGCCAGATGCCCTGATGGATCAGCCGCGGGCAGAAGTCCCAGCCGTAGTTCATGCGCGGCTTGTGGACGCGCACCTTGCTCGTGTGCCCGACCTGCGGCTCGCTCTCGGGCGCCGCGTGCACGACGACCGCGAGCAGGTGGTCGCCGTCGGGGACGTCGACCTCGAACTGCGTGAATGCGCCCACGTGGTGCGCGACCTCCTCGCCGTCGACGAACACGCGCGCCTCGTGGTCGACGCCGTCGAACCGGATGCGCCCGCCGGTGACGCGCCGGCGGTAGATCCACGAGCGTTCCGGAACCCACTCCGCGAAGCGCGAGTCCCGCTCGTGGTAGAGGTCCGGCAGCTCGCCGGCGCGCCGGACGTCGTCGATGACGCTGCCGGGCACCCGCGCGGGAATCCACCCCGGTGCGTCCCAGGGCTTGTTCACGAACCACTGCCACTCGTCGCCGAGGCAGCCCTTCAGCTGCCACTCGCCGCCGTCGCTCACCACTCGAGCAGGTCGGTCTCGCGCGCCCCGCCGCCGACGCTGTCGGGCAGGAGGAAGGTCTTGATCTCGTACGGCGAGAAGTCGGCCTCGATCGTGCGGTCGAGGACCGTGATCGTCGCGTGGCCCGCACGGCCCGCGCTCTCGTACGCGCGGACGACGTATCCGTTCCCGTCTTCGGCGCGCTTCACGGCCGTGACGACGAGGTCGCCCTCGCCGTCGCTCGCGAACGACGCGCGCTGCGGGAGCGGGCCGTCGTGGTAGGTCTCGATGAGCGCGAACGCCTGCTGGTTCAGCTCCGCGGCGCGGCGGACGACGCCGGCGGCGCGCCAGTCGCCGGCGTGCGGAACGAGGCGCACGAGGAAGCTCTGCCGGCCCTGGTCCATGTACTCGAAGTCGCCGCCCTCCTCGAGCTCGCGCGGGTCGTGCCACGCCCAGACCGGGCTGCGGACGGCGCTGATGCCGACGTCGCCGCCGCGGACGTCGTAGCCGTACTTCGCGTCGTTGATCACGCTGAGACCGCGGCCGTCGCCCGAGACGTCGACCCACGACTGACCCGGCTCCTCGTTCCCGTTCGCGGGCCGTTCGAGGTGTCCGTACGGCGTCTCGTACGTCGCCGTCTCCGCGGCGACGTTCGTGGGGTAGCGGAGCTTCAGCAGCTTTCGCTGCTCGTGCCAGTCGAGCGCCACGCGCACGTCGACGTACGCCGCGTCGGCCGCGAGCACGTAGTCCTCGCGGAGCGTCGACGACTCGTAGCGGCTCTCGACGCGCAGGATTGCGCGCACCGGCCCGCACTCGAGCAGCTTCACGGACAGGCACTCGAACTCGCCGAGCTCCTGGTCGTACCGCTCGACGGCGTGGCCCCACGTGTCGCTCTTGTCGTCGATCACCACAGCGTGCCTCGCGCCGGGCGCGGCAAGGTCTGCGCCGGTCGACTTCACGACGAGCGTCGCGATCCGCCCCGTCGCGGGGTCGATCTCCAGGAGCAGGTGCTCGTTCTCGAGCCGAGTGTCGCTGCAGGCGAGCGCCTCCCCCTCGACCGACCCGAGACGGACGCGGTAGACGCGGTAGCCGAGCGGCGGCACCTCGACGGGGAACGCGAATCGGCTGCGCATTCCGCTCATGGTCGTCAGCGGCCGCGTCAGCTGCATCGGAACGGACGCGCCCTCGTCGTCGACGACGTGATGACCCCGCGCGCGGGTCCACGTGTACTCGAGCTCGGCAACCGCGCGCAGCGTCCACGCATGCGGGTTGAAGACGACGACCGGCCGCATTTCCTCTTCGGGCTCGACGTGGATCTGCCGCGCGATCGACTGGATCGCGCCGTTGAACGCATTCGCGGCGACGGACGAGGCGTGCCCGATCTGGTCGCGCGCGTCCTCGTACGCCGGCTCGATCGACGTGCCCGCGAGCGTGTCGTGGAACTGGTTGAAGAGGAGCAGCTTCCAGGCGCGGCTGAGCGCGTCGTACGGGTAGGCGTGCAGCCGGAGCGACTCGGCGATCACGCTCCACTTCTCGGCGCGCTGGAGGAGGTTCTCCGCCCGGCGGTTCCAGCGCTTGATGCCGGAGTGCGTCGTGTAGCAGCCGCGCGAGTGGTGCTGCAGCTCGCCGCGGACCGTCGGATAGCGGCCGTTCGACGACGCGAGAGCGTCGAAGAAGCGGCGCAGCGAGCTCGGCTCGAGCCGCGGCAGGCCGTCGCGCTCGCTGAGCGAGCGGATCTGCTCGAGGTTCGCGACCGTCGGTCCGCCGCCGTGGTTTCCGACGCCGTAGAAGACCGCCCACTCCTCGCCGAGGTCCGGCAGCGACGCGATCGCCTTCTCGACGTGCTCCCCGATGTCGTCTTTGGGCGCGCAGTACTCGTGCGGGATCCGGTACGCGAGCACGCGCGAACCGTCGGGCGACTCCCACCAGAAGACCGGGGACTCCAGCGTCTTCTCGGCGGGCCCCGGACGGAGGAAGACGTAGGAGTCGCAGCCGCTCTTCGCGAGGATCTGCGGGATCGTCGCGTTGTGGCCGAACGAGTCGAGATTGGCACCCGTCGTCGCGGTGATCCCGAACTTCTCCTTCAGGTACCGCTGCCCGTACAGCGCCTGCCGCACGAACGACTCGCCGCCGGGGATGTTGCAGTCGGGCTCGATCCACCACCCGCCGACGACCTGCCACCGGCCCTCCGCGATCCGCCGGCGGATCTGCTCATGGAGCTCCGGGTCGCTCTCCTCCACCCACTCGAAGAAGAGCGACGAGTCGCACGTGAAGACGAA
>DASXTR010000062.1:0-6142 GCA_036505325.1 Gaiellaceae bacterium | reverse complement strand
CTGACGGCGGGCGCCGGCGAGAAGTGGCAGCCGTAACCACCCCGAGGTAGTCGGTGGTGCTTGGCGTCCGTTCGAGGGCGGATGCGTGGGTCGTCGCCGTCGTGGCGGCAGGCGGAGCAACGGCAGCCTTTGCGCTGACGCGCTCGCCGCCCGTCACGACGGCGACACTCGCGCTGCTCGTCGTCGCGGTCATCTTCACGGAGCTGATGCAGGTCACGAACGAGTTTCCTCGGACGGACCCGCTCGAGGCGCACGCCTTCAGCTTCTCGTCCGGCGTCCACGTGGCCGCGGCGATTCTCGCCGGTCCGTGGACGGCCGCGCTCGTCGCGGCGAGCGGCGTCGTCCTCGTCGACTCGACGCGGGGCGAGCGGCCGCGCGTCGTCGCGTACAACGCGAGTGTCTTCGCCCTCGCGACCGCGGGCGGCGGGCTCGTCTTCCAGGTGCTGGGCGGCCGCCCGGGCTCACTCGCCCTTCCGGCCGACCTGCCGCGCGTCGCCGCGCTCACGACGACGGCGTTCCTCGTCAACACGCTGCTCATAGGGACGATCATCGCGCTCAGCCGCGGCGTCGCGCTCGTCCCGCTCCAGCTCGAGAAGCTCCGCGCCGAGCTCCCGTCGCTGGCCGGCGAAGCGGGCCTGGGGCTCGCGCTCGCGGTCCTCGTCGCACGGGAGCCGTGGGCGATCGTCGCACTCGTCCCGCTCGTCTTCGGCGTCTACCAGGCACACGCGCGGCTCGTGGACCTGCGACGCGAGACGAAGCGCGCTCTCGAGACGTTCGCGAACGTCGTCGACGAGCGCGACCCCTCGACGTACCGCCACTCGGCCCGCGTCGCCGAGCTGGTCGGCGACGTCGCCCAGAGCCTTCGCCTCCCGGCCGCGCAGGTCGCACGCCTGCGCTGGGCGGGGCGGCTGCACGACCTCGGCAAGGTCGCGGTCGACGGAGACGCGCTCCGTCGCCCCGGCGAGCTCACGGATGCGGAGTGGACCGCGATGCGCCGGCATCCGCGGATCTCGGCGCGGTTCGTGCGCCGGTTCAGGTTCGCACGCGCCGAGGCATCGGCGATCGAGTACCACCACGAGCGCTACGACGGCGGCGGCTACTACAGCGCGTCGCCCGAGGACGTGCCGCTCGCTGCGCATTTCCTGGTCGTCGCGGACAGCTACGACGCGATGGTGAGCGATCGGCCGTACCGGCGCGGCCGTCCGCGCGAAGAGGCGCTCGGCGAGATCGAGCGCGGCGCCGGGACGCAGTTCCACCCGGCCGTGGCGAAGGCGTTCGTGGCACGTCAGCGCGGGGTCGATCCACTGGCCGTCCTCACGCGCGCGGAGCGGGAAGAGCTCGGGCGCGCGGGAAAAGGCGCGGCGTCGCCGCTCGCGAGCGCCTGGACGTTCGTCCGCCAGCCGGTCGCACTTCCCGTCGCCGGCGCGATCGTCGCCGTCGCCGGTGTCGGCCTCGGGAGCATCGCAATCGTCGCGGTGGGAACGATCGGCTTCGTCTGCGCGGTCGGCCTCCGCGGCCTGCAGAGAGTGCGGGCCCGGCGGCTGGCGCGGAGCCTGGCAGCCGCGATCGCAGCCGCGTCGCCGGCGTCGGCTCTGGACGCGGTCGCTGCGGTTCTCGACGGGGAGGCCGGACTGCGCTGGGCAGCGGTCGTCGACTGGACCGAGAACGAGCTCGAGGGTCGCGTCGAGCGCTCGTGGGGCGGACCGGCGTCGGCGCCGTCCGAGGTCGCGCTCACGAGCTGGCTCGCGCGCGAAGCGGACACCGCGGGTTCGATCCTGGTCGCCCACCGGGGCCTGCCGGAGCGGGGCGTCGATCTCGCCGTGCCGGTCCGCGACGGAGACGACGTCCGCGCCTACCTCGTGCTCCGTTTCGCCCGGTTGCCGCGGCACGTCGAGACGGCGGTCGAAGACTCTGCTTCCACGCTCGCGGCTCCGTTCGCGCGACACCGCGTGCGTCCGACGGCACGGCTGGCGGCCGTCGGCTGATGTTCCTGCTTCCGACGCTCATCGTCGGGCTCGCGCTCGCGGTCGCCCTCGGCGGCCGCCCCTGGCGGCTGATCGAGGTGCCTCTCCGGTGGCCGTGGCTCGTCGCGGCCGGGCTCGGTGTCCAGGTGGCGCTGTTCGGCCCGCTGGGGAGCGCTCTGCCGCCGCGCGTCGCCGGCTACGCGCATGTGGCGACATACGTGTTGCTCGTCGCCTGGATCGTCGCGAACCGCCGTCATCGCACGCTGCTTCTGCTCGGCCTCGGGATCGCGCTCAACGGCCTCGCGATCGCTGCGAACGGCGGGCACATGCCGGTGTCCACAGCGGCGGCGAACGCCGCCGGGATCGAGATCGCGTCCGGGACGAACGTCTCCGCGGGCGCCGACCGCCTGTGGTTTCTCGGCGACGTCTTCGCGCTCCCGCGGTCATTGCCGCTCACGAACGTCTTCTCGGTCGGCGACGTCCTCATCGGGCTGGGGATGATCGCGTTCATCGTCCTGACGGCGACGCGCGGCGGGCGCGCGTTCAGCGTCCGCCGCGTCGTCGAGCCGCTTCGCCTGCGCGCGTACCGGCGGCTCGCGATCGGCAAGCTCGTCTCGTACGCCGGCGACTGGCTGACCCTTGCCGCGCTCGTCGAGTGGACGTACGCGCGCGACGCGTCGACGACGCAGGTCGCGCTGCTCCTGCTCGCGCGCGCTGCTCCGCCGATCCTCGGCGGGGGCGTGGCGGCAGTGCTCGTCGACCGCCTGCCGAAGGAGCGCGTGCTCGTGCTGGTCGAGATCGCCCGCGGCGCTGCGATCGCGCTCGCGATCGTCGGCGTCCTCGCCGGCTCCCGGGGCATCGTGCTGATCGCGCTCGCGCTGTCGGGCGCGTTCGCGACCCTGGGCCGCGCGGCTCTGCCGGCACTGCTGCCGAGCCTTCTTCCGCAGCGGCAGCTCTCCGCCGCGAACGCCGGGATGGGTGTCGCCGAGGACGGCGCGATGGCGGTCGGCGCCGTCGCCGCCGGGCTCGCGGCGACGAGCGTTCCGGTCACGGGAATGCTGATCGTCGACCTGGTGACGTTCGCCGTTGCGGTTGCGCTCTTCGCCACCGTCCGGCTGCGTGCATCGGGCGGAAGTGACGCGCCGCCAGAGCGGGCGCGCGACGGAGCGCGGTACCTGATCCGCCAGCCGGCGCTGTTCTTGCTCGTGATCGCCTTCGCGATCGCGACGCTCGCGACGGGGATGATCGGCGTGACGCTGCCTGGCCTGCTCGGCGACGAGCTCGGTCTCGGTGCGCACGCGTACGGCTTCGGCGCCGGCGCCCTGGCGGGCGGCCTCGTGCTCGGTCAGCTCCTCGTCGGACTGACGGATGCGGTCTCGCGCGCAGGCGCGCTGATCGCGATCGGGCTCGCGGCTGCGGCGGCGGCGTTCATCGGTCTCGGGCTGACCGAGCATGCGCCGACGGCGTTGCTCCTGCTCGCCTTCGCCGGCGCGGCCGACGGCACGACCGACGTCGTCTTCAAGACCGCGGTGCAGCGCCGGGCCGATCCGCGTCGGTACGGCGCCCTTTTCGGATTCGCGGGCGCGTCGATGCGGACGACGATGATCGCCGGGATCCTGCTCGCACCGCTGCTCGGGCGGGTGCTCGACCCGGGCGGCGTGGCCGTAGTCGCAGGGGTCGTGCTCGCGGGTGCGGCCGTCGCCGCGGCCGCGGCCGGGCTCCGCCGCGCCGAGGCTCCCACGCCTGTCACTGCGTAGCTGGTCGCAGGTCGTCGAGGATCCGCGCCACGACCGTCCGCTCGGGCCGTGTCCAGGGTCTGACCCGGGGCAGGTGCGGTTCCCACCAGTCGATCTCGCTCGGCTCGGTGCGCTCCAGCGCGTCGACTGCCGGGCGGACGTCGACGGGCGCGATGCGCGCGAGCTTCCGCAGCACGGAGGCCGCGACGTCGCGCAGCTCTTCGTCGACAGGCCGGACAGCGAAGCTCCGCACGATGCTCTGCAGCACGCGCAGTTGATCCTCGCCGTAGCCGAGCTCGTCGAGTGCCGACGGCCGGTGCTCGCGCAGGAGGCGGACGAGAGCGATCCAATCGTCCAGCCGACGGAGCTCGTCACGGCTCCTGATGTCGACCGATTCGGTGGGAAGCAGGTCGATCCACGTCGGCGCCAGCATCGGCAGACGCAGCGCCTGCGTCACCCGCTCGTCGAGGGCGAGCCATTTTCCGAGCAGCGCGACCGAAACGGTTGAGCCGGACTCGTCCCACACGCGCCGCAACGCCTCGAGGACCGCTGTCGACAGCGGGTCGGCCTCGGGGTGCCCGGTTGCGACCCCCTCGCGGAGGGTCGCGAGCACGCGGAACACGTCGTGGTCGTCGAGCGCCGGCACGAGCCGGTAGAGGCGGTCGGCGGCGAGGTCCCAGTCGCAGTCCTCCACGAGCAGCGGGAACCGGCGCTCACCCGTCGCTCCGCCGGCAGTCGAGAGCGCGAGCAACAGGCCCTCGAGGCCGCAGCGTACGAGGAACCGCCGCCGTGCGTCGGCGTCGGCGGCGAGCTCGTCGATCACGAGGTCGCGCCAGCTCGGATGCACCCACGTGACGTTGTCGGGCGGGACAACGCGAACGAAGTGGTCGGTCAGGCGGTCGACGAGCTCGGCCGGCGCGCGCGGCAACCCGACGTCCGCGTGCCGGCGGACCGCCGAGGCCAGCTCGCGCTCGGGCACGGCGCCCGGCGGCGAGTCGACCAGCGCAACGAGCAGCGCGCGGTGCTCCGGAGCGAGCGCGTGGAGCGATGCGGCCATCGCCGCCGTCGGCTCGCGGATCTCGTCACGCACCGCGTCGCGGATGTCGTCGCTCGCAGGGGCTGCGCCTCGCGTTGCCAATTCGGGCAACCGCAGTGCGACGAACCGGCGGATCCGCTCGGGTGTGAAGTGCTCGTGCTCGACGATCTCCCACGCGTGTGCGCGAACGATCCCGACGGCGGTCGACGAGACCCGCCCGGCCTGTGCGTGCCGGAACAGGATCAGCGCCTTCTCCTCGACGTCGAGAGCGGAGGCCGCGACCTGGACCTCTGCGGGCCTGGGCCAGCGCTCGACGCCGTGCTCCCTGTGGATGCGCTGCAGCCCCGCGCGGAGCGGCGCGGGGCGCGACGTCCAGATCAGGTGATGCCGGTCGTCCATCGCGTGCAGCACGCGGTCGAGCTCGAGCGCCCAGCGCTCGGCGGCGTCGGGGCGATACTCGGTCGATCCGAAGGCATCGTCGGCGATGAACACCTGACGCCGGTCGCGTGCGTGAAGCTGCCACAGCTCGTCCGGGCGCGTGCATTCGTGCACTTCCCATCCGTCCGTGAGCGCGGCGAGGCCGAGCATGCGGGCGATCGCCGTCTTGCCCATCTCCGGCGGGCCGGTGACGACCGCGAAGCGGTGCCGGTCGAGCACGTCGAGCGTCCGAAGGTACGCGCGCGTCGGAACGAACACGCGCGCGAGCTCCGAGGCGGCCGCGACGTCGAGCGTCGAGCGCGCGGCGGTGTCGGGGTCGATGAGCTGGTCGAGGTCGCGGACGCCGAGCACGAACGGAACGCGCCGTCGCACCTGCGGCGCCGCGTCGAGCGCCGCGGCGATCTCCGCCGATCCGTCCACGCGCACGTTCTCCCTGTCGAGGGCGAGCTCGGACGGGTCGTCGTTCGTGAGCACGCGCACGCGTCTCCGTGCCGATTCCGTGCGCACGCGCCGGCGGATACGGCGGCGATAGCCGCTGTTGCGGACCCAGCCGACGACGACGAGCTCGCCTGTCGGGAGGAGCACGGTCCGTAGGTCGTCGCCGTCTCCGTGCCACCGGTCGCGCTCGACGCCCTCGGCCGCGAGCAGCTCGGTGCAGAGCTGCTCGAACTGCAGCCAACCCAGCTCGCCGAGGTCGTACGTCACTGACGAGATTCTCGCACGGCGCGAAATGCGCGTCGACGAATTTCCCAACCTTGTAAAGAATCGCGGATTTGATCTTGCGCTGGATCGATGTTTGATCTATCCTCCGCTGCGGCAGACAAGCCTACGACGATGTTGAAGATGTCCTACACCCATTCATTCCAGCCCGAAGCGGCGATCGCCGCGACGAGCTCGCCGTGCCCGTGGAACCTCGACCGGCGCGGCCACGCGTCAGCCCTCGTAGGAGGTGCCTCCGCCTAGCTAGT
>DASXTR010000061.1:0-20060 GCA_036505325.1 Gaiellaceae bacterium | reverse complement strand
CCGCGCCGACGAGGATCGAGACCGGGACGACCCGGTCCCGGAGAAACAGCCGCATGGCGTGCGAATCGGCACGAGACGCCCCGGACTTGAGAACCATCAGTGAACCATTTGTGGCGAAGGTTCTTAAGCGCGTACCAAGATCCAAGCGCTTGAGGTGAGCGGCGCAGACGGACGCGTGGGCGAAGCCCACGCGTCCTGAGGGTCGGCGCCGACAAGCGGCGCCTTAAGCACCGAAGAGGGACCGGACCTCGTCGAGGCCCTGGATCTCGACGGGGACCGGCGAGCGCCAGCCGCGCCGCACCCGCTTCAGCTCGTGCTCGACGAGCGGCCGCCCGCGCGGAGCGACCGTGGCGGTGCCGGCCGTGACGTAGCCGAGCTTGCGCGAGACCCCGAGCGACGCGAGGTTCCCCTCGATCGCTCCCGAGGTCGCCGTCTCCGCGCCGAGCCCGCGGAAGGCGAGCTCGAGGACCGCCGCGCGCATCTCCGTGCCGAGGCCGTGGCGCTGCCAGCGGCGGCCGAGCCACGACCCGGTGCCGATCGTGCGCTTGCGCGCGAAACTCTTCGCGCCGACGCCCTGCGTGCCGATCGGCCGGCCCTCGTGGAACGCGATCAGGTGCAGCGTCCAGTCGGTCTTCCGCCAGTGCTCGAGCGCGTGCTCGTGGAACTCGACGAAATCGTCGACGAACTGCGGCGAGTCGCTGTTATCGGTCCAGGCAACAGCGAACGGCATCTCGCGCCTACGGTGAATCCCGCGCCGTGCGACCTCCGCGAGCACGCGCAGCTCGGCGCGCGTTGCGAGGCGCAGCTCCAGCCGTGGTGTCCGGAGCCGCAACCGGGTCAGCGGATGCGGGTAGCGCGTGAAGAGCCAACGCTCGTCGACGACGTCGAAGCCGAGCCTCGTGTAGAGGTGGCGCGGCCAGTCGTCCGCGAGCGCTTCGAGGAAGACGAGGTCGTGGTCGCGCAGCGCCTCGTCGAGCGCGTGCTGGACGACGGCCCGGCCGAGGCCGCTTCCGCGGTATTCCTCGAGCGTGTTGACGTCCTCGATCTGCGCGATACCGTCGCCGCAGCGCAGCTCGCAGTAGGCCGCGATCTTCCCGCGCACGACCGCGGCGAAGTTGCGCAGCGGGATCGCGCGCGCGATGCGCCGTTTCGCCTCGACGAGCCGGGCCGCAAGCTCCTCGTCGCACCACGGCTCGCGCAGCGTCGCGTCCTCGCGAACCGGCGTCAGCTCCTCGAACGGCAGTTCGCGGACGAGCGACGCGTCGACGCGCCGGTCGGGCGCACGCCGGTGAGCCATCACGAGATGAGCCGTCTGCGCCCAGCCGAGCTCCTTGAAGTCCGCAGCGAGCCGTGGTCCGCCGCGGTCGAACACGACGCGGCGGTGGAAGAGGTGCGCCTGCACGTCCTCGGCCTCCCGCGCGAGCGAGCGTGCGCCGCGGCGGCCGCGCTCGATGCGCAGGAAGTTCATGTCGTAGACGTTCTCGATCGACGGCGAGTGCACGGCCGTTCCCCAGGGGTAGTGGTCGACACGCTCGGCCGCCGCGTCGTCGAGCGCGTGGCGGAACTCCTGGATCCGCGCCGCGTCAGACATCACCGAGCTCCGCGACGTCGCGGCGGAAGAGGAGCGACACCGTCCAGTCGACGACGACGCGCAGCTTCCGCGACAGGAGCGGCAGCTGGTACAGATGGTACGACCGCGTCACGAACCAGCCGAGGAAGCCGCGCAGGCGGAGGCCCATGACGTCCGCAATTCCCTTGTAGCGGCCGAGGGTCGCGACCTGTCCGAGCATTCGATAGCGATAGACCTGTGTCTTGCCCTGCAGGTTCTTCGCGAGCCGCCGGGCCTGGCGCAGCGCGTGCTGGCAGGTCGGCGGATCGAACGCGCCCGGGGTCGCCGCGTTCGGCACCCGCGCGCAGTCGCCCAGGGCCCACACGGCGTCGCGGCCGTCCACCTTCAGCGTGCCGTCGACGATCACGCGGCCGCGGTCGTCGAGGGGGAGTCCCCACTCGCCGAGCACGGGCACCGGCCTGACGCCGGCCGTCCAGACGAGCGTCGCGGTCGGGATCCGCTCGCCGTCCGACAGGACGGCCTCGCGTTCGTCGACCGACGCGAGCGTCGTGGCCGTGCGCAGCTCGACCCCGCGGCGCATCAGCTCGCGCGCGGCGTACTCGCCGAGCCGGGGCGGGATCTCCGGGAGGATCTTCGGCGCGGCGTCGACGAGCACCCACCGCTGGCGGACTGCCCGCAGCGACGGGTACCAGCGGAGCGCGTCGCGGACGAGGTCGGAGAGCTCCCCGAGCGCCTCCACACCCGCGTACCCCGCGCCGACGAAGACGAAGGTCAGTTGCCGCTCCGCATCGGCGACGGCCGCGAGCTCCAGCCGGCGCAGGACGTGGTTGCGCAGCCGGATCGCGTCCTCGAGCGACTTGAAGAAGCGCGCGTGCCGATCGAGCCCCGGCACGGGCAGGACGCGCGACACCGCGCCGACCGCGAGCACGAGGCGGTCGTACCCGATCTCGACGGCACCCGCCTCGGTCGCGATGTGGACGACGCGGGCCTCCTCGTCGAGCGTCGTCGCGCGGCCGAGCACGAGTTCCGCGCGGCGGGCCATCACGCGCACGGGCACGACGGCGTGCCGCGGCTCGAGCGACCCGGACGCCGCCTCGGGCAGCAGCGGCGTGTAGAGCATGAAGTTCTCCGGGCTGACGATCGTCGCGCCCGCGCGCCCGAGCAGGCGCGCGACGTACGCGCCTGCGAAGCCACCGCCGAGGATCAGCGTTCCGCCCGATGCCTGCCGCGCCGCCACGTCCGTATTCTCGCCACGTGGCCGCGATCGAGATCGATGACCTGCGTGTCGCCCGCGGCGGCAAGCTCGTGCTGCCGGGGATCGACCTCGAGATCGCGGCCGGCCGGCTGACCGGCCTGCTCGGCCCGAGCGGGTCGGGCAAGACGACGCTCATGCGCGCGATCGTCGGCGTGCAGCTCGTCGAGGCGGGCAGCGTGCGCGTGCTCGGCGTGCGCGCCGGTGCGCCCGAGCTGAGGCGGCGCGTCGGCTACGTGACTCAGGCGCCGTCCGTCTACGCCGATCTCACCGTGCGCGAGAACCTGCAGTACTTCGCGGCCGTGCTCGGCATGCCGCGGGGCGCGATCGACGACGCGATCCGCACGGTCGATCTCGGCGGCCACGAGGGACAGGTGGTGCGCACGATGTCGGGCGGCGAGCGGTCGCGCGTCTCGCTGGCCACCGCGCTGCTCGGCCGGCCGGAGGTGCTCGTCCTCGACGAACCGACCGTCGGGCTCGACCCGGTTCTGCGGCGCGACCTCTGGGCCGCGTTCCATCGCTTCGCGGACGATGGCGTGACGCTGCTCGTTTCCAGCCACGTGATGGACGAGGCGCACCGCTGCCAGGAGCTCGTCCTGATGCGCGAGGGCGACATCGTCGCGGTGACGACACCCGACGAGCTGCGCGCCCGTACCGGCGAGGAGGATCTGGAGGACGCCTTCCTCGCGCTGATCGAGGCGCGCGCGTGAGCGGCCGGATCACGCTCGCCACCGCGGCGCGCGTGCTGCGCCAGCTGCGCCGCGATCGCCGCACTCTCGTCCTCGTCTTCGGCGTTCCGTCGCTGCTGCTCGCGCTCTTCCGCTACGTGTTCGACGGCGCGCCGGAGACTTTCGACCGCGTCGGCGGCCCCATGGTCGGGATCTTCCCGCTCGTCTCGATGTTTCTCGTCACCTCGATCGCGATGCTGCGCGAGCGCACGACCGGGACGCTCGAGCGGCTCATGTCGATGCCGCTCGCGAAGCTCGACCTGCTGGTCGGCTACGGGATCGCGTTCGCGCTGCTCGCGACGGTCCAGGCGTCGATCGCGTCGGCGGTCGCGTTCGGACTGCTCGGCCTCGACGTGAACGGCTCGATCTGGCTCGTGCTCGCGTTCGCGGTGCTGAACGCACTGCTCGGGATGTCGCTCGGGCTATTCCTGTCGGCGTTCGCCTCGACCGAGTTCCAGGCCGTCCAGTTCATGCCGGCGGTGATCCTCCCGCAGGTGCTGCTGTGCGGGCTGCTCGTGCCGCGCGACCGGATGGCGCCGCTGCTGGAATGGGTGTCGGCGGCCCTGCCGATGACCTACGCGTACGACGGCCTCGCGCGTGCGACCTCCGGGGCAACCGGGGCCTGCGTGGCTGTTGACGTCGCCGTGGTAACCGGGACGATCCTCGTCGCGCTCGCGCTCGGCGCGGCGACCCTGCGGCGCCGCACGCCCTAGATGGCCGCACGGACATGGATCGCGTTCCCGTCCGGGTCCTCCGCGTAGAACAGGCGCTCGCCCCACGGCTGGTCCTGCGGCTCCACGCGGATCGGGACGCCCTTCGCGCGCAGCTCCTCGCACGCCGCATCCGCGTCGTCGACGAGCAGGCAGAGCTCGAACCGCTCACCCGTGTCCGGAGTGCGCCGTGCGAGGCCGACCGAGCGGCCGTCGTCGAGCGCGAGCGCCGCGAACCCGAGGACGTCCTCCTCGCGCCACTCGTAGCCGACGGTGAAGCCGAGGACGTCGCGGTAGAAGCCGAGCGCTCGGTCGACGTCGGCGACGTAGAGGATCGGAAACGGGTCGCGGTACGTCGTCATCCGTGCACCTCCGTCAGGCGTCGTTCGAGGAACCGGCGCTCCGGCTCCGCGGTCGCGAGCGCGAGCGCGCGGCGGTACGCGTCGGCGGCCTCCGCCGGGCGCTCGAGCCGCCGCAGCAGGTCGGCCCGGGTCGCGTGAAAGTAGAGGTAGCCGTCGAGCGGCAGGTCGTCGACGAGCGCGAGCGCGGCGTCCGGGCCGTCGACCTCGGCGACCGCGACGGCGCCGTTCAGCGCGACGACCGGCGAGCCGGTGAGCCGGGCGAGCTCCGCGTAGAGCGCAGCGATCTGCCGCCAGTCGCGCGGCTCCTGCGTGTGCAGCGCGGCGATCGCGGCCTGCAGCTGGTAGGGCCCTGGACTCCGCAGCGCCAGCGCTCGCTCGAGCACGCGGCTCCCGTCCGCGATCCGCGGCTCGTTCCAGAGCGACCGGTCCTGGTCGTCGAGCAGGACGAGCTCGCCGCCGCGCAGGCGCGCGTCCCGGCGCGAATCCTGTAGCAGCAGGAGCGCGTGCAGGCCGTGCGCCTCGGCTTCGTCGGGCATCAGCTGCGCGACGAGCCGCGCGAGCCGGAGCGCCTCGTCGCACAGGTCGGCGCGGACCGGCGGCCCGAAGCCCTCGTTGAAGATGAGGTAGACGACGGCGAGGACCGCACGCATCCGCTCCGGCAGCAGATGGTCGGGCGGAACACGGAACGGGATGCCCGCGTCGCGGATCTTCCGCTTCGCCCGGACAAGGCGCTGCGCCATCGTGGGCTCGGGGACGAGGAACGCGGCGGCGATTTCCTCCGTCGTCAGCCCGCCGAGCGTCCGCAGCGTGAGCGCGACCTGCGACTCGGTTGCGAGCGCGGGGTGGCAGCACGTGAAGATCAGCTCCAGGCGCTCGTCCAGCCTACGGCTTTCAGGATCCAGGGTGCTTCTCCCATCTGCCTCCTGTGCGAGCAGCGGCAGCTTCGTCTGCAAGGTCCGCTCGCGCCGGATGCGGTCGATCGCGCGGTTGCGCGCGGTCGTCACCAGCCAGGCGCCGGGGTTGTCCGGCGCCCCGTCGCGGGGCCACCGTGCGGCGGCGATCGCGAACGCCTCCTGCGCGGCTTCCTCGGCGAGGTCGAAGTCGCCGAGGAAGCCGATCAGCGTCGCGACGACGCGGCCCCACTCGTCGCGGAAGGCCTGCTCGATCAGCGCTCCACCACCGGGCGCACCTCCACCGCGCCGTGGCGCGCGGCCGGGATCCGCGAGGCGACGTCGATCGCCGCGTCGAGGTCGTCCGCCTCGAGGAGGAAGTACCCGCCGAGCACTTCCTTCGACTCCGAGAACGGCCCGTCGGTCGTCAGCGTGTCTCCGTTCTGCACGCGCACGGTCGTGGCCGTCGTCGCCGGCTGGAGCTCGGCGCCGCCCTTGACGCCCGGCGCCTGCGCAACCGCGCCGTACTCGGCATAGATGGCGCTCTTCTCCTCCTCGGAGCGCTGATCCCACTCCGTGTCGTTGCCGTAGATGAGGAGCATGTACTGCATCGGGGTTCCTCCTTCTGTCGCTGTCGACCCTACGACGAACGAGCCGGCGCGGAATCGACAGCGAGCTTCTTCTCCCACGTGAGCAGCGTGTCGTCGACGTCGAGCGGGCCGCTGCGAATCTGGATCGTGCCCCGCACGCGACGCGGGGGGACGCCGCACTCCTCGTAGCCCAGGCCGCGGTAGAGGGCCTGTGGCGCTTCGGCAGTCGCGCTGACCGTCAGGCGCAGGCGATCGTGTCCGCGCGCGACCGCCGCACGTTCGGCGGCCCAGGTCAGCGCCGTCGCGACCCCGCGCCGCCGGTGCTCCGGCAGGACGTGGACATCACCCAGCTCCGGCGGGTCGTGGACGGCGACGTGCGCGTGCCCGACCGGCGCGTCGTCCTCCCACGCGACGAGGTAGAGATCGTCACCCTTCAGGGGCAGCCGCGCGAGCCCGAGTCCGGCCGCCAGCACGCGGTCGACCTCGTCGTGCGACAGCTCGCGAATCGTCACGCGCGCGCCGCCAGCCGCGAGAGAAACGTCAATGCGCCGCGCTTGTCGAGCCATTCGTTGAGGTTGCCGCACTTCGGGCTCTGGACGCAGCTCGGGCACCCGGACTCGCAGGGACAGCCGCTGATCATCCGCGCCGTGTCGGCGACCCAGCCCTCGAACTGCTCGAAACCGCGCTCGGTGATGCCGACGCCGCCGGGATGGCCGTCGTAGACGAACACCGTCGGGCGCGACGTCTGGAAGTGGATGTTCGTCGACAGCCCGCCGATGTCCCAGCGGTCGCACATTGCCCACAGAGGCAACATCGCGATCATCGCGTGCTCGGCCGCGTGCAGCGTCGAGAGGAGCGTCGGCATCTCTTCCAGATCGCGCAGGTGCTCCTGCTCCGGCAGGTACCAGACCGCCTCGGTGGCGAACGTCGACGGCGGCAGCTCGAGCGGGACGACTTCGATCCGCTCCTGCGAGCGAATCGTCTTGCGCTCGTACGCGACCACCTGCTCGGTGACCTCGATCTCGCCGAAGAAGACGTCGAGGCCGAGTCGCCGCTCCTGCACGTGCGGCTGGACGATCGCCGTCATGGTCTCCTTCTTTGCCTGCGTGTACCAGTCGCCGTCGAACGGCTCGACGAGGGCGCGCATACCGGCGTGATCGAGCTCGCGCACGAGGAACGACTCGCCCATGTGGAGGTAGACCGCGCCTTCGTGCACCGTCGAGTACGCACGCGAGCGCTCGACGAGGCCGAGGACCGAGCCCGTGATGCGGTCGACGACGGTGAAGGCATCCGCGTCGGCGGAGCGGAGTGGGACGCGCCCGGCGGGATAGTCCTTTCCGGCCCAGACGAACCCGCGCGGCGTCTTCTTCAGCTCCGGGTCGCCCGCGGCCGCGGTCAGCGCCTCGGGACCGAGCTCCGTGTCGGTCTCGTCGAGCGGCGCCTCGAATGCGGCCGCGCGGACGTGGCCTGCGAGCACACGCGGGTTCGCGTGATCGAGGATCGCGGCCTCGACGCGCCGGCCGAGCAGCTTGTCCGGCTCCCGCATGAAGTACTGGTCGAGCGCGTCCTCGCTCGCGACGAGGATCGCGAGCCCGTGTCCGCGCCGGCCCGCCCGGCCCCACTGCTGGCGCAGCGACGCGACCGTGCCGGGAAAGCCGACAGAGATCACCGCGTCGAGCAGCCCGACGTCGATCCCGAGCTCCAGGGCGTTCGTCGCCGACACGCCGAGTAGGTCGCCCTCCGAGAGCCGCCGCTCGATCTCGCGGCGTTGCGCCGGCGTGTACCCGGCCCGGTACGGGGAGAGCCGCGAACTGTCGCCCAGGCGCTCTGCCGTGAAGCGGTGGATCAGCTCTGCGGCCTTCCTGCTCTTGGCGAACGTGAGCGTCCGGAGACCGCGCTCGACGAGCTGCGCCTGCAGCTTCGCCGCCTCGGCGAGCGCCGAGCCCCGCAGGCCGAGCTCCTCGTCGACGAGCGGCGGGTTCCAGAGCACGACCGTCCGCTCGGCGCGCGGCGCCGAGTCGTCGCCGATCGTCGTCACCGGCACGCCGAGGAGCGAGCGCCCGAGCTCGCCGGGATTCGAGATCGTCGCCGACGCCAGCAGGAACTGCGGCTCGGCGCCGTAGATCCTCGCCAGCCGCCGCAGCCGGCGCAGCACGTTGGCGACGTGCGAGCCGAACACGCCGCGGTAGACGTGCGCCTCGTCGACGACGACGTAGCGCAGGTTCGCGAGCACATCGCCCCAGCGGTCGTGCCGCGGCAGCACGCCGACGTGGAGCATGTCGGGGTTCGACAGGATCAGGTTCGCCGTGCGGCGGATCAGCGCCCGCTGCTCGCCGGGCGTGTCGCCGTCGTAGATCGCGGGACGCAACCCGCGTATGCGTGTAACTAGAGGCCGTAGGCCTCGGAACTGGTCCTGCGCCAGCGCCTTCGTCGGGTAGAGGTAGAGCGCGCGGTGCTTCGGGTCGCGCGCGAGCGCGTCGAGGACCGGCAGGTTGAACGCGAGCGTCTTCCCGGACGCGGTGCCGGTGGTGACGACGAGGTGCTCGCCGCGGGCCGCCGCCTCCCAGGCCGCCCGCTGGTGCGCGTACAGCGCCGGCACGCCGATCGCGTCGCGCACACGAGGATCGAGCCCGTCCGGCAACGCCGCGGTGCGCGCCTCGCGCGCGGGTTCCTCGCCCAGGTACGCGAGCTCCTCGCCCTGGAGCAGGCCCTCCCACAGCGCGAGCTCGACCGACATCGCCTCAGTGTGACGCGCGGGAGGGGGCGGCGGTGCGGCCGCCGCCCCGGTATGTCTCAGACGCCCGTGACCGTGCAGGAGTAGGTGATCGCCCCCGTACCGAGGAACTGCGGCCGGCCGCGCTCGCCGTTCGCGAACACCTCCCCGTCGGTCAGTCGATGCGAAACCGTGAGCGTGAACGCCAGCGTGGCCGACTCGCCGGGAGCGAGCGTCACGCCGGTCGGGACGCGCACGAAGGACACCCAGTCGCCCTGATCGCGCGTCGTCGCCTCGTCGTACATGCCGCTCGCGTCGATCGGCGTAGCGCCGTTCACCACGAGCGTCGTCGTCTGCGCCTGCAGGAAGTCCTCCACGAGACCGCGCGTCTTCGCCGCCCAGCCCGTCACCGCGACGAGCTGGGTACCGGCCGGCCGCGTGACGTGGCCGCCGTTGACAAAGCAGCCGTACACGCCGATGGTCGACGTGCCGTCCGCGGACGCACTCGCCGTCGCCGCCAGCGCGACGGCCACTGCCGCAAGGGTCGTCAGCTTTCGCATGACGTCTCCTCCCCGACCCCTCGGTTGACGTCGCGAGTCTCTTCGGCCGCGGTTAGCTCCCCGTCAACGCCGCGTAACAGTTTCGGTGTAGATCCGTATGGACTCCGTGAGGAGGCGCTAGCCTCGCGTGGCGGCCGAGAGTGCGTCGCCGAGCGACGCGCCGCCCACGAGTGCGAGGACGAACCTCGCGGCGAACACGTCGCCCGCGCCGACCGGCGATCGCGCGAGGACGACCGTGGGCGCGGCGCTCGCGCGCTCGGACCCACGGGCCGCGACGGCTCCGCGCCCGCCCCGGGTCTCGCAGACGATGGTTCCTTCGCGCGCGAGAGCGTCGAGCCCGCCGAGGGCCGCGATCGTCTCCTCGTTGCCGACGAGAACGTCCGCGTCGACGGCGCGCGCGAGCGACGGCGACGCGAGGTCGACGCAGGTGAGGCCCTTCGCCCGGTCGAGGGCCGCCTCGCCGGCCGCGGCTGTGTCCGCGTGGAACAGCACGTAGCCGGAGACGAGGACTGCGCGTGCGTCGAGCGCCCGCGGCACGTCGTCGGGAGAGAGGTTGGCGTTCGCTCCGCGGTCGGCGACGATCGCGTCGCCCACGTACGCGACCGTCCCCGTCGCAGCGGCAGGGTCCACCGCGAGCGCGGGCTCGATGGCTGCGCGCCGCAGTTCGTCCGCTATCAGCGCGCCCGCCGGGTCGCGGCCGACGCGGCCGATCACCGCCGCGCGGGCGCCGCGGGCGGCGGCCGCCCGTGCGGCGTTGACCGCCGAGCCGCCGGCGCGGACGCGAATCGGCGCGTGGCGGCGGGCTCCGGGACCGACGTCCGGGACGATCACGTCGAGCATCACGTCGCCCACCGCCGCGAGGTCGAGTCTCACGGCTTCCGCAGCGCGAGCGCGACCGTCTTCGGATACTCGAAACCGTCGTCGAGCTCTTCGAACGCCAGCAGCGTGAACCCGGCGAACGCATTCAGGAAGTCCGCGAGCGGCAGGTGCACGAAGGATCCGAGGCGCGCGCGCCAGCCCGCCGGCGTCGTTCCCGGCGCGTCGCGCGCGTCCCATCTGCCGACGCGCCGGTAGCCGGGATGCAGGCGCGGGACTCCCGATTCGAGGTGCTCCTGCGTCGCGCCGACGAAGCACGGGTGATTGCCGATGTAGACGAAGCGGCCGCCCGCGCGCAGCACGCGTCGCACCTCGCCGGCCGCAGCAGCGAAATCGTCGAGATCCGTGTGCGTGAAGGTCGAGTACGACGCGTCGAAGGACGCGTCGTCGAACGGCAGCGCGGCCGCGTCGGCCTGCACGAGCTCGAGGGCCGGCAGTCGCGCCCGCGCCGCGGCGAGCTGGTCGGCGGAGACATCCACGCCGACGATCTCCCAGCCGAGCTCGAGCACGGGCGCGATCAAGTGCCCGCCGCCGCATCCCACGTCCAGGCACCGGCCGGCTCCCGGGCCCAGCAGGCGCTGCAGGGCGTCGACCGCGACCCGGTAGTACGTCGAGTGGACGTCCATGAAGGCGTCGTACTCCTCGGCGAGGCCGTCGTAACGCGCTCCAGCCACGCCGCCGATGCTAGCCTCGTCCGACCGGGGTGCCCCCGTCCGGGGCTGAGATCACACCCGTCGAACCTGATCCGGGTCATACCGGCGAAGGGAGCCATGGACGTCCCGAGAGCACTGACGATCGCAACGTCCGACTCTGGCGGCGGAGCCGGGATTCAGGCCGATCTGAAGGCGTTTGCGGCCGCGGGTGCGCACGGCATGTCGGTGCTCGTCGCGCTCACGGCGCAGAACACGACGGCCGTCAGCGCGATCCACGAGCTGCCCTCCGACTTCGTCGTGGCGCAGCTCGACGCGGTCTTCGAGGACATCGGCGTCGACGCGGCGAAGACCGGGATGCTCTTCTCGAAGCGGCTGATCGATCTCGTCGCCGACTACCTCGACGAGCAACGCGTGCCGCTCGTCGTCGACCCGGTGATGATCGCGAGCTCGGGCGCGAAGCTGCTCGAGGACGACGCCGTCGAGTCGCTCGTCGCGCGGCTCTTTCCGCTCGCGACGGTCGTGACGCCGAATTTCAACGAGGCGGTGGCGCTCGTCGGCCGCGAAGCGGCCCGGCGCGAGCTCGCGGAGGCGCTCGTGGAGCTGGGCGCGCCCGCGGCGATCGTCACGGGCGGTCACGGCGACGAGCCGGTCGATCACCTCTTTGACGGAACCGCGCACCTCGAGATCGCGGTCGAGCGCTTCGACGTGCCGGCGACGCACGGTGCGGGCTGCACGCACTCCGCCACCCTCGCCGCCCTGCTCGCGCAGGGCCTGCCGCTCGCCGAGGCGGCGCGGGGCGCCGCGCGCGCCGCGAGCGCTGCGGTGCGGCGCGGCCTCGTCGAGCTGGGCGCCGGCGAAGGGCCGGTGGACGTCCTCAACGTGAAAGGAACACCGTGACCCCGGGCGACTCACTCCGGCGACTGCGCGACGCGAGGCCGCTTGTGCACCAGATCACGAACTACGTCGTCATGAACGAGACCGCCAACGCGACGCTCGCGCTCGGCGCTCTGCCGGTGATGGCGCACGCCCGCGAGGAGGTCGAGGAGATGGTCGCGCTGGCGGGCGCGCTCGTTCTCAACATCGGTACGCTCTCGCCGCACTGGGTCGACGCGATGCTCGCCGCCGGCCGTGCCGCGAACGCGAAGGGGATTCCGGTCGTGCTGGACCCCGTCGGCGCGGGAGCGACGCGTTACCGCACCGAGACGGCGAAGCGGATCCTCGACGAGGTCGACGTGACTGTCCTGCGCGGGAACGCGGGCGAGGTCGCGACGCTCGTCGGCGTCGACGCCGAGGTACGCGGCGTCGAGTCCGTCGGCGCGGGCGGCGACCCGTACGACATCGCGCGCGAGGCCGCCCGAGCGCTCGGCGTCGTCGCATCTGTGACAGGCCCCATCGATCATGTCTCGGACGGTGAGCGCGTTGCCAAGGTGAGCAACGGAGATGCGATGCTCGCGACGATCACCGGCACCGGCTGCATGGCGAGCACCGTGACGGGCTGCTTCCTCGCCGTCGCCGACTCGCCGTACGACGGAGCCGTAGAGGGGCTCGTCGCGTTCGGTGTCGCCGGGGAGGACGCAGCGCGCGGCGCGAAAGGGCCCGGGACGTTCCACGTGAACCTCTACGACGCGCTCGCAGCGCTCGATCCCGAGACGCTGGACGAGCGGGCGAAGGTGTCGTGAGGGTTCACGCGCTCGTCGCGGATCTCGAGACGGCCCGGCGTGCGGTCGCGGCGGGAGCGACCGTCGTGCAGCTGCGCGTCAAGGCCGACACGGAGGCGATCGTCGAGCGTGGGCGCGGGTTCGGCGAGCTCGGCGTGACGTTCGTCGTCAACGACGACGTCGAGGCGGCCGTGCGTCTCGGCGCCGACGGCGTCCACCTCGGCCAGGGAGACGAGGGCGCTGAGCGCGCCCGGGCGGAAGGGCTCTTGCTCGGCCGCTCGGCGGCGACGCTCGAGCAGGCGCTCGGCGCCGACGCGGACTACCTCGGCGCCGGGCCGGTGTGGGAGACACCCTCGAAGGAGGATGCAGACCCGCCGATCGGCATCGTCCGGCTCGCCGCCATCGCGCGGGCCGTGTCCGTCCCCGTGATCGCGATCGGCGGTGTCGACGCGACGAACGCGGCTGCGTGCATCCGTGCCGGCGCCGCGGGCGTCGCGGTGATCCGGGCGGCGACCGACCCGGCGCTCAGGAAGGCGGTCGATGAGGCTCTCGGAGCTCGGTGAGCTCGGGCTGCTCGCGGAGCTCGAGCGGCGCGGGCTGATCGCGGGCGTCGAGCACGACGCTGCGCAGGTCGACGGGCTCGTCGTGACGCAGGACGCCCTCGTGGAGGACGTCCACTTCCGGCTCGACTGGATCGGGTTCCGCGATCTCGGCTGGCGCGCCGCCGCGGTCAACCTGTCCGATCTCGCGGCGTCCGGCGCCGATCCACTCGCACTCGTCGTGACGCTCGCCGTGCCGCGCTGGACGCGCGTGGCGGATGTCGTCGACCTTTACGAGGGGATGCGCGAGGCCGGCGTGCCGGTGGTCGGAGGGGACACGACCGCCGCGCCGGCGATCGTGCTCAGCGTGACGGCGCTCGGGCGCTCTGAGCGCGTCCCGGGGCGGGCGGGCGCGCGGCCGGGCGATCTCCTCGTCGTCACCGGCCCGCTCGGCGCCGCCGGCGCGGCGTTCCGCGGCCAGGCGTACGTGCGGCCGCCCTTACGCCTCGCGGAGGGCCGGGAGCTCGCCCGCCACGCGCACGCGATGCTGGACGTCTCCGACGGCCTCGCGGTCGACGCGGCGCACATCGCGCGGCGGTCGGGCGTTCGTTGCGTGATCGAGCTCGAGCGAGTTCCGCTCGCGGAGGGTGCGACGCTCGAGGATCTGGGGTTCGGCGAGGACTTCGAGCTGCTCGCGGCGGTCGACGATCCCGCAGGCCTCACGGTCGTCGGACGCGTCGAAGAAGGGGAGGGCGTCGACGTCCTCCTGCGCGGCGAGCCGCACGACCTCCGCGGCTGGGAGCACTTCGCCTGACGCTGCCGCCGGGCTCGGGCAGCGCAGCGGCGTCCGAGCGGTCGCCGCGATTGCGCGTGCGCGGCGGTGTAGGTGTACACGCGCGCGCGCCCCCACCCAGGGTGGGGCCTCTCCCTCCTCCCTCGACAATCGACGATATCGAAGAACCAGTGACGTGTCTGTGTCGACAGTGCGAAAAGAGTGCAACGCTTCAGCCCAGCGGGCGCACGAGCATCAGTGCCGGCGAGCGCCACCCCTGGAGCCGGAGCTCGCGGACAGGTAAAAAGCCGAGCGCGTCGTAGAACGCGCGCGTGTCGGCGTAGTTGTCGCTCGCGCGGCGCTCGACCGCGGACGGGCCGAGCGTCATGACAGACACGAGTTGCACGCCGTCGTGCGCGAGCCGGCGCGCGGCTTCCTCGACGAGCGCACGCCCGAGCCCCTGCCTCCTGAAGCCCGCGTGCACGGCCATCCAGGTGATCTCCGCACTGCGCGGATCATGGCGCGCGAGCGTGAGGAAGCCGGCGACGGCGCCCTCGTCGAGCGCGACGAGCCCTTCCTGCTCGCGTACGGCTCGTGCGCATTCGGCGCGGCCGGAAGGATCGCCGAAGTGATACGGCAGGGTCGCGATGACCGCGTCGCACGCTTCGGCGTCCGCAGACGCGAGCGGACGGATCACAGGGTCTTGCGTGGGTAGCAGTAGTCGACGAGCCACCGGCTGTGCACGTCGTGCAACTCGCACGCGTACACCTGCTGGCCCGCCTCCTCGCCGGCCTTCGTCTGCTTCGGGACGATCAGGACGTCGTAGCCGAGCACGCCCTTGGTCGAGTACTTGAGCATCCACCCTGCGCTCGCGAACGCGTCCGCCGGGTACGGCACGACCGGCAGGTTGCCGTGCAGCCAGTCACTGTGCGAGGTGCCGACCTTCATGTGCGAAGTCGCAAGCGGCCACGACGACGCGAGGTCGCGACGGATGATCGCCGAGTGCACGAACGTCTTCAGCGTCGCCTCGGCGGCACGGCGCATCTCGGGCGTCGCGGGCACGTGCTTCGGCTCGCGGACGACCATCGCCGGCTTGTCGACGAGCGGTGTCTTGTAGCTGTGGCCGGTGTTCCGCTCGAATGCGAGCAGGTACGCGGCGACGAGCAGGACGGCCGTGGCGATCGACCACCGCAGCAGCCGCATGCGCTTGCGGTGTGACTGGGGAAGCCTCGGAAGGCGCACCCCGGCAGGGTAGCCCCGTGCGCCGCCCGGACGGCGGCGCAAGGCTCGGGGGATTCGCGCTTCCCCCCTCTAGAGGTAGTCCGCGAAGGCTTTGCGGAAATGACCCGCCGGACGGGCGCCGACGAGTGTCTCCTTCGGGGCGCCGTCGTCGAACAGCACCACAGTCGGAAGCGACAGCACGTCGTATCGCGAGGCGACGACCGGGTTGTCGTCGATGTCGATCTTCACGAACTCGATGCGGTCGGTCTCACCGGCGAGCTGCTCGAGCACAGGCGTCACGGCGTGGCAGGGCCCGCACCACGGCGCCCAGAAGTCGACCACGACCGGCTTCCCGGCCTGCAGGACCTCCCGCTCGAACGTGGCGTCGGTGACGTCGCGCATCCCGGGGCCCAAGGTTACAGGCGGCCCAAGAGGGCACGGAGACGCAGCAGTGGCACCTTCCACGCCGCCTCGACGACGATCGCGTGGCTCATCTTCGAGTGTCCGACGGCGCGGTCGGTGAAGCGGATCGGGATCTCGACGACGCTGAAGCCCTTCCGAAGCGCGCGGTAGGTCACCTCGATCTGGAAGACGTAGCCGGCCGCGTTGACCTCGGCGAGGTCGACCTCCTCGAGGACGCGGCGGCGAAAGCATTTGAACCCGCCGGTCGCGTCGCGGACCGGCATCAGGAGCAGCCGCGTGTAGATCGACGCTCCACGCGAGATCGCGCGCCTGAGCGCGCCCCAGTTCTCGACGCCCCCGCCGGGGATGTACCGCGAGCCGAGCGCGACGTCGGCGCCGCCTTCCTCGACCGCGGCGATCAGGCGCGGCAAGTCGCGCGGGTCGTGCGAGAAGTCGCAATCCATCTCGAGGATCAGCTCCGCACCCTCGGCGAGCGCGCGGCCGAAGCCGTCGACGTAGGCGCGCCCCAGGCCTTCCTTGCGCTCACGGTGGAGGACGTCCACGAACGGGAGCTCGCCCGCGAGGCGATCGGCGATCTGGCCGGTTCCGTCCGGCGAGTCATCGTCGATCACGAGTACGCGATCGCCGTTGCGCAGCACGTCGCCGAGCGCGCGGACCATCGGCTCGAGGTTTTCGCGTTCGTTGTAGGTCGGGAGGCAGACGGTGGCACGCAACGGCGTGCCTATGATCGCTGCGATGGCAGCGACGCTTCCGAGGAACGAGCAGGTGGCGGACCAGTTCGACCTGCTCGCCGACCTGCTGGAGCTGGAAGGCGCCGACGCGTTCCGCGTTTCCGCCTACCGCAGGGCGGCCCAGCGGATCCGCGAGACGCCGACGGGCGTCGCGCAGATGGCGCTCGAAGGCCGTGCGAAGAGCCTGCAGGGGATCGGTAAGACGATCGAGGAGAAGATCGTCCAGATCGTCGACGACGGCGAGATCCACGCGCTGACGAAGCGAAAGGCGACGGTACCGGCCGAAGTCGCGAAGTTCATGCGGCTGCCCGGCCTCGGCCCGAAGACCGCACGCCGGATCTGGCAGGAGCTCGGAATCACGACCGTCGCCGACCTCAAGGAGGCGGCCGAGGCGCAGCGCCTGCGCGGCCTCGCCGGGCTCGGCGCGAAGTCGGAGGAGAAGATCCTTGCCGCCCTCGCGGCACCGGCCGCCGCAGAAGGCCCGCGCCGCGCGCTGCTCGGCACGACGCTGCCGAAGCTGCGCGCGGTCGTGGACGTACTGGCAGAGCACCCGGCCGCCGACAAGGTGTCGATCGCCGGCTCGGCGCGACGCATGCGCGAGACCGTGCGCGACCTCGACATCATCGCTACGGCCTCGGATCCCGGTGCGCTCCTCGACTACTTCTGCTCGCTCCGCTGGGTCGTCGACGTGGCGGCCAAGGGGCCGACGAAGGCGACAGTCGTCTCGCACGAGGGCCTGCGCTTCGACCTCCGCGTCGTCCCGCCCGAGTCGTACGGCAACCTGCTGCAGCACTTCACGGGGTCGAAGCAGCACAACGTTGCGCTGCGCGAGGCGGCGGTGCGCCGCGGGTTCTCGGTGTCGGAGTACTCCGTGACCGAGGCGGAGTCGGGCGAGGAGCACGCGTTCGCCACGGAGGAGGAGGTGTACGCCTTCCTCGGGTACGAGTGGATCCCGCCCGAGCTGCGCGAAGGGCTCGACGAGCTGGACGCGGCGCGCCGCGGCGAGCTGCCCGTGCTCGTGGAGGTCGCCGATCTCCGCGGCGACCTGCACACGCACACGACGTGGTCCGACGGCAAGGACTCGCTCGAGGAGATGGTCGCGCGCGCCGTGAAGAAGGGCTACGCGTACTACGCGGTGTGCGATCACGCGCAGCGGTTGCGCGGCGATCGTCTCTACGAGCAGTCGGAAGCGATCGACGTGCTGAACGAGGTGGTGCCGCTGACGATCCTCAAGGGGATCGAGGTGAACATCCGCGCGAACGGCGAGCTCGACGTGGCCGAGGAAGACCTCGCCACGCGCGACTGGGTCGTCGCATCGATCCACCACGGCTTCGACAAGGACCCGACGGAGCGCGTGCTCGCTGCGATGGAGAGCCCGTACGTCGACTGCATCGGCCACGTCACGAACCGCAAGATCAACCAGCGCGCGCCCTCGCCGATCGACCTCGAGCGCGTGATCGAGAAGGCGCTCGAAACCGGGACGTTCCTCGAGATCAACTCGCAGCCCGACCGGCTCGACCTGACGGACGTGCACGCCCGCGCTGCCCGCGAAGCGGGGCTCAAGCTCGTGATCGACTCGGACGGCCACGAGGTCGGCGCACTCGACTTCCTCGAGTTCGGCGTCGGCCAGGCTCGGCGGGCGTGGCTGTCCAAAGAGGACGTGGTGAACACGAGGACGTGGAACCAGATTCTCAAGCTGCGGAAGAAGCGACCGTGAAAATGCCCTGGAAAAAGGGCTGGAGGGGTAATTGGTCGCCGATGGCTCCGGCACGCTCATGAGCTTTCGCGACGACCTTCATGAAGCGTCCGAATGGGCCGCGTCCTATCTGGACAAGGTCGCAACGTTGCCCGTGGCCGCCGACGTCCGTCCAGGACACGTCCGTTCGACCCTTCCCGACGCGCCTCCCGAGCAGCCCGAGCCGTTCGCCGACGTTCTCCGCGACCTCGACGACGTCATCCTGCCGGCGATCACGCACTGGAACCATCCACGGTTCTTCGCATGGTTCGCGAACACCGGCTCGGAGCCGGGAATCCTCGCCGAGCTCCTGATCGCGGCGCTGAACGTGAACTGCATGACCTGGCTCTCCTCGCCGGCGGCGACCGAGCTCGAGACGACCGTGCTCGACTGGCTCGCACAGCTGATCGGCCTGCCGCGCGAGTGGCACGGGCACATCGAGGACACCGCGTCCACGGCGACGGTGGCAGCCCTCGCGGCCGCGCGTCACGAGCGCCCGGGCGGCGTCGTGTACGCCTCCGAGGAAGCGAACTTCTCCGTCGAGAAGGCGGCGCGGCTGATCGGCCTCGAGTACCGCAAGGTCGAGACCGACGAGCAGTTCCGCATGCGCGCCGACTTCTCGCTCGACGATGCGACCGCGGTCGTCGCCACGGTCGGGACGACTGCGACCACCTCGGTCGACCCGGTCCCCGAGCTGGCGGCGCGCTGCGCGGATGCGGGCGTGTGGCTCCATGTCGACGCGGCGTACGCCGGCAGCGCGGCCGTGTGCGCCGAGCTTCGATGGTGCCTCGACGGGTGCGACCGCGCCGATTCGGTCGTCGTCAATCCACACAAGTGGCTCTTCACGCCGATGGATTGCTCGACGCTGTGGACGCGTAGACCGGAGGCGCTGCACGCGGCGTTCGCGCTCGTCCCGGACTATCTGGCGGCGACGGTCGACGCAATCGATCTGAAGGACTACGGCCCCGCGCTCGGGCGCCGCTTCCGCGCGCTCAAGCTCTGGACCGTGCTGCGCATGTACGGCGCCGAAGGATTGCGCGCGCTGATCCGGGAGCACGTGCGTCTCGCCCAACTCTTCGCGTCGTGGGTCGAGGCGGAGCCTCGCTGGGAGGTCGCGGCTGCGCATCCGTTCTCGACCGTGTGCTTCCGGCACACCCAGCTCGACAACCACGAGCTCGCGCGGCGGGCGACGGCGTCCGGCGAGGTCTTCCTCGCAGCGACCAACCTCGGTGGGCGTTCGACGATTCGACTCGCGATCGGCAACGCGCGCACGACCGAGGACGATGTCCGCCGTACGTGGGAGGTGCTGCGCGAGTGCGCTTCCGCGCAGTGATCTTCGACCTCTGGGAGACACTCGTCGATTGGCCGATCGAGGACGCGCGACAGCTCACGCAACGGATCGCCGCCCACACGGGGCTCGACGACGACGCGTTCACGCGGGCGTGGGAGGAGAACTACCGTCTGCGCGAGACGGGGCCGCTGGCTGCCGCGTACCGCGCGCTCGGGCTGGCGGAAGAGCACATCGATGTCCACGTCGCCGCGCGTCACGACCTCGCTCGGCGTGCGCTGCGCCCGCGGGAGGGAGTCATCGAGACGCTCGACCAGCTGCGTGCGCGCGGAATCAAGCTCGGCCTGATCAGCGTGTGCTCGGAAGAGGTGCCCGCCTTGTGGCCCCAGACCCCGCTGGCGGAGCGGTTCGACGCGACGACATTCTCATCCGAGTGCGGCGTGATGAAGCCGGAGCCGGAGATCTACCTTCGGACGGCGGACGCGCTCGGAGTCGATCCGGTCGACACCTTGTACGTCGGTGACGGCGCGAACGACGAGCTTCGCGGTGCGCACGACGTCGGCATGACGCCCGTGCTCATCGCCCCGAACGGCCGCGAGCCGTGGTGGCCGGACGCGCGCAACTGGGAGGGCCCTCGCATCGCGACGATCCCGGAGGTGCTGGAGCTCGTCGAATGAGACCGACGATCCTGACGATCCGCGACTCCGGGCCGCACGAGGCGGAGACACTGTTCGAGCTGCAGAAGGCGGCATCGCTCGCCGGCGTGCCGCACGTCTTCCCGCCCGAGCG
>DASXTR010000060.1:0-9844 GCA_036505325.1 Gaiellaceae bacterium | reverse complement strand
CGCAACGGTAGCCTCGGCAGAGTGTTCGACCACGTCGGAATCGCCGTCGCGGATCTCGCCGCGTCCGAGCGCTTCTACCGCACCGTGCTCTCCGTGCTGGGCGCCGAGCCGAGTCACGCGGACGCCGAGCTCGTCGAGTGGGAGGACTGGGACATCGGACCGACGGACCGCGAGCACCCCGTGACCCGCCCCGAGGCACGCGCGACCGCCCCCATACGCACTGTCGCAATGGACGATGAGGTGCACTCGTCGCGCCGCCGGGCCTCACGTAGCCCGCGCTAGCGCATCGAGGCAAGGGCAGCACTCCTGCAGAGACGACACTCGGACGTCGGTAACCCGCTCTCGCAGATCCGCCCCGCCGACCGGCCTCAACCGCCGTCCCCCTCGCGTCGAGAGCCGCGACCGCGGAGCACGTCCTCCAGGAGCCGGAGCAGCTGGATCCCCGACTCGCGGCCCCGGTCGTCGAGGTCGGCGAGCGCGGCGCCAAGCCGCGCGAGCACGGCTGCGTCGCCCTCGTGGTCGACCAGGATCGAACGGGCATGGCGCGCGCGCTGCAGCAGGTCGAGCGAGATCGAGGCCTGGCTCGCGAACAGGGACAGCAGCCCCATTTCGCCGAGCGTGAACATCTTTGCCTGCGGCCGGTCGAGGACCTCGAGCACGCCGAGCGTTCTCTCGCCGTGGACGAGCGGCACCGCCATCAAGCCCTGTGGCACGTACCCGGTCGACTCCGCCACCTCCCGCGCGAAGCGCTCGTCGCGGCCGACGTCCTCGATCACGACAGGCTGCAGCGTCGCCAGCACCCAGCCGGCGATCCCGGTGCCGGAGGGGTACCGGCGGCCGACGAGCGACCCAGCGCCTTCGCCCGCGACGGCCTCGAACACGAGCTCGTCGCTGCGCGCGTCGAAGAGGAAGATGGAGGAGGCGCGGGCCTCGAAGATCGCCATCGCGACCTCGACGATCGACTGGAGCAGCGCGCGGTGCGTCTCGTCGGCGCCGACGACTCCGGCGGCGACGGCAGCGTAGAAGCGCTCGTCCTCGCTCACCGCCGCTTCACGTTCGACGCAGTCAGGTAGAGGACGGTCTTGAGCTGGAAGGGCGTCAGGCCCGGGTGCCTGCCGAGCACGAGCGCAGCGATCCCGGCGATGTGCGGCGTCGCGAAGCTGTTCCCGCTCGCCCGCTTCTCGCCGCCGTCGCGCCAGGCGACGTCCACGAGGATCCCGCGCGCGAAGAACTCCACCGGCGGGCTCGCGTTGTAGAAGAACTCGAGCGGGTCGTCGCCGCCGTGACTCCCGACCGAGACGACGGAGGCGAACCGCCACGGGAAGCTCTCGACAGCGCTGTTGTGCGCGGCGGTGACGAGCAGCGTCCGTCCGAAATAGGCGCTGTCGGTGAGCTCGCGGAGCAGGGCGACGAACTCCGCCTTCGAGGTCGAGAGGCTCATGTTGACGACGTCGAAGCGCTGCTCGACCGCCCAGCGGAGGCCGGCGACCAGAACACGCCCGCTGCCGCGCATGCCTGCCCCGAGCACGCGGACGCTCGTCAGGTCGCAGCCGGGCGCGAGAGCGCGCACGATGCCGGCGCTCGCCGTGCCGTGACCGCAGAGGTCGCCGCTCGCGTCCTCGTGCACGTGCACGCCGCCGTCGCCCTCAGAGTCGTCGACCGCGTACGCGCCCGCGAGCGCGCCGACGCGTGGATGGCCGTCCTCGACGCCGCTGTCGAGGATGCAGACGCGCACGCCCGCACCGGTCGAGCCGCCCCACGCCCATTCCCGCGTGAGCGCTGGCGGCCACCCTACCGGCCACGGGACCGGCTCCGGTCCGGTCGCGGGCACGCTCCACGCTGGCGTCCGCGGCGCGGGTCTCATACGCCGAGCTCCTCGCGCAGCCGCGCGACCGCCGCGACCGCGGGGACGACGCCCTTGCGCTCGAGCACGCCGGCCGCGTCGTCGAAGACGGCGGCGGCGCCGGCCGCGGGCGCGAGCACGACCGCGAGGTCGACGAGCGTGTCGCCGTGCAGGCGCAGGTCGTCCGTCTGCGCGGCACGCGCGGCGGCTTCGTGCGCGAGCCGCAGAGCGGTGCCGGCGTCTCCGCGAACGTCGAGCACGCGCGCGCGCACGGCCCGCCACATCACCTGCGCCGCCACGTCCTCGGGCGCGGCCGCGGCCTCCACCTCGCGCGTCAGCGCATCCGCCTCGCGCAGGCGGTACTGGAGCAGCAGCGCGCGCCCGAGCAGCGCGGCCGACTTCGAGAGGTTGCCGAGCTCGCCTGTGCGGCCGAAGAAGTCGTACCCCGGGCGCAGCTGCCGCTCCGCCGCCTCCGCATCGCCCGCGACGAGCTCGATCGTCCCGAGAACGTGGCTCATCGCCGCGGGCAGCCGCGGAAGTCCGAGCTCCTCGGCGGCGGCGCGGGCATCCGCGCCGAGCGAACGCGCCTGTTCGAGCTCGCCGCGCAGCGCATGCAGGCCAGCCTGGGCGAGCATGACGACCGCGGCAGCCCGGTGGTTGCCGCGCAGGCGGCGACCCAGCTCGCGGCACGCCGCCAGCGCCTCGTCAGCCGGTCTGGGCCCCCAGAAGCCGAGGCTGCAGAGCGCCGCCGCGACCCGCGCTTCCTCGCGCGCGTCCCCGGCGCGCTCGGCGTGCCGGAGCGCCCGCTCGAGCGTCCGCTCAGCGGCGCGCAGCCGTCGCTCGACGACCTGCGCGCCCGCTCGCAGCTCGAGCGCGTGCGCGAGGTTGCGGGCGTCTCCGAGCGGCTTCGCGATCGTGATCGCGCGCGCGGCGTCGCGCAACGCCGTCTGCGTGTCCTTCGGGTCGATGCGCAGCTTCGCGCGCCGCCGCCGGACGAGCGCGTAGGCCTCGATGCGTGCGTCGCCGCTCGCCTTCGCCTCCTCGATCGTCCGAGACAGGAGCGCGACGCAGCGGCCGGTCTCGCCAAGCTCGAAGAGGCAGTCGGCCAGCTCGAGCGTCAGCTCGAGCGATGCAGACTCGTCGGAGTGCGGCAGCGCCGCCGCGCGTGTCAGCAAGCTCTCCGCCGCGTGGAGGTCGTCGCGCGCGAGCGCCGTCCGGCCCGCGGCCGCGAGCCGCACCGCGGCGGACGCTGCGAGCCGGACCGCGTGCTCGTCGACCGCGCCGAGCTCGACCCGCTCTGCGTACGCGCGCTCGAGGTGGTAGGCGACGATCACGCCGTACTCGCCGAGGTCGCTCCCGGCCGCGCGCTCGAGCCAACACGCGAAAGCCTCGTGCAGCTTCGAGCGCACCGTCTTGGGCAGCGCGCGGTAGGCGGCGTCGCGGACGAGCAGGTGGCGGAAGCGGTACTGCGGCTCGCGCGGGAGCGTCGAGCCTGCGGGCGCGAGCAGCTGGCGGCGGACGAGCCGGTCGAGCGTCGCGTCGACGGTGCCGCGCGTCTCCGGCGGCAGCAGCTCGAGCAGCGCGCCGCGCCAGAACTCCTTGCCGATCAGCGCCGCACGGCTGATCAGCTCCCGCTCGTCGCGGTCGAGCGCGTCGAGGCGCGCGGTCAGCAGCGCTTGGATCGTCGGCGGCACGCCGAAGCCGTCGCCGTCGAAGTGCCCCTCGTTGACCATCGCGAGCATCTGCTCGATGAAGAGCGGGTTGCCCTCGGCAGCGTCCGCGATCCGCTCGCGCGCTGCCGCCGCCTCGACCGAGTGCAGCTCGAAGTCGCCGACGAGCGCCTCGATCAGCTCGGCCGACTCGTCCTCCGCGAGCGGCCCGAGCAGCGTCGTAGTCGCGTTCAGCTTGCCGCCGCCCCAGGTCGGGCGCAGGTCGAGCAGCTCCAGCCGGCCGAGGCAAAGGAGCACGACCGGCGCGTCGCGGACGCCGTCGGCGAGATGGTCGATGAGCTCGAGGAAGGTCGGCTCCGCCCACTGAAGGTCGTCGAGGACGACGACGACCGGCCCCGCCGATGCGAGCGTCTCGAGCAACGTCTGCACCGCCCAAAGCGTCTCGCCGTTCCCGGCCGTGCTGTCCTTGGCGCCGATCGCCTCCGAAATCCGCTCGTCGACGAGCTCCGCGTTCTCCGCCCCGCCGAGCAGCTTTGCGATCCCGCCGCGCGCGCCGCCACCCGTGATCTGCCTGACGATCTCGCCCAGCGGCCAGAAGGTGATCCCGTCGCCGTAAGGGAGGCAGCGCCCGGTCAGGACGGTCGCATCGTCCGCGACCATGTCGGCGAACTCCTTCGCGACGCGTGACTTGCCGATCCCGGCCGCACCGAGGATCGTGAAGAGCCAGCAGGCGCGGTCGCGGACGGCGCGGCGGAACGCCTGCTCGAGCTGGACGAGCTCGAGCGTCCGTCCAACCATCGGCGTGTCCAGGCGGCGCGCGAGCGCCGGCGCGTCCGGGAACACCTCGAGTAGGCGCCACGCCGGCACGGGTAGGTCCTTGCCCCTGAGCGAGAGCGGCAGCAGCGCCTCGAGCCGCGTCGCGTTCTTGACGAGGCGCTCGGTGCCGGGCCCGATCAGGATCTCGCCGGCCGCCGCCGCCTGCTCGAGCCGAGCCGCGACATTGACTGCGTCGCCGGTCACGATCGTCTGGGCCGCCGAACGCCCGCCGGCGACGACCTCACCGGTGTTGATGCCGATCCGGACGGCGAGCCGGACGCCCCAGCCGGCCTCGAGTTCCTCGTTCAGCTCGGCGAGCGTGGCGCGCAGCTCGGCGGCGGCGCGGACCGCGCGCAGCGCGTCGTCCTCCTGCGCGACCGGAACCCCGAAGATCGCAACGACCGCGTCGCCGATGAACTTCTCGACCGTGCCGCCGTGACGCTCGAGTACGCGCGCGACCGACTCGAAGTAGCGGCCGAGGATTCGACGCAGCGACTCCGGGTCGAGCGACTCGCCGAGCGCCGTCGACCCGGCCAGGTCGGCGAAGAGCACGGTGACGGTCTTCCGAACCTCGCCGTCGCCGAGCGGCGGCCCGACGCGCGCTCCGCAGCCGGAGCAGAAGCGCGCGTCCTCCGGAAGGTCGTGGCCGCACCGACCGCAGCCGGGCATCGGCGGCACTAGTCGACGGCGCGGCGGCGGAAGCCGCGGAGGCCGAGCACGACGAACGCGGCGATCCAGCCGCAGGCGCCGACCGCCGCGATCCACGACTGCATGTGCGGCACATGCGGCACGAGCGACGAGCGCAGCCCCTCGCTCGCGTACGTCAGCGGGTTGAAGAGCGTGACGATCTTGAACCACTCGAGCGGCTCCAGCGCCGCCCACGGGTACTGAATGCAGCCCGTGAAAACCACCGGCGTGAAGATGATCGCGAACATGACGCTGATGTGCTTCGGCGGCACGAGCGTTCCGAGCAGCAGGCCGAGAGAGCTCCCGAGCAGCGAGGCGAGCACACAGAAGAGCGCGAAACCGAGGACGTGGTCGCTGCTCACGCTGACCTCGTCCCAGCCGATGATCAGCCGCGCGATCGGGTAGATGACGAGCCCGCCGACAAGACCTCGCAGCGCCGCGATCACGATCTTCTCGACCCCCACGAGCGTCACCGGGAGCGGCGCGAGCAGCCGATCCTCGATCTCCTTCGTGTAGCCGAACTCCAGGACGAGCGGCAGCGCGACCGCCTGCAGCGCCGTCAGCACGAGCGTCAGTCCGACGATGCCGGGTAGCAGCACCTCGGCGAAGCGCGGCCGCGCGAGCCCGAGCTCCGGCAGCACGCGTCCGAGCACGAACGCGAGGAAGAGCGGCTGCATCGCCGTCTGCATGAGGACGCTCGGCAGCTCGCGGCGGACGACGACGAGGTCGCGGAGGCCGATGGCGAGGAACGTCCTCGCCGCGCCTCCGCGCGGCGCGGCGGCGTACGGCGCGGCGACGGCGGTCATCGGAGAGCCCTCCCGGTGAGGTGGATGAAGACGTCCTCGAGGCTTGGGCGGAGAAGGCGCAGGTTCGTGACGACGGCGCCGAGCTCGGCCGCGGTGCGTAGCGCGACGGGAACGAGCTCCGTCCCGCTCTCCCCGTAGACGCGAACGCGCGGCGGCCCCGGCGGAATCCCGGCCGGCGGCCCGAGCGACATGAATGCCATCGCCTGCGGCGGCACGCCCGGCGGCGGCCCGAACGATCGCTCAGGCGGCGCGACGCGCTCGACTCCCTCGACTCCTGGCAGCCGGCCGAGCGCCTCGAGCAGCCCGTCCAGCGCGCCCTCGGGGGCTTCCGCCCCCGAGGGAAGCGGGCCCCGGGCGGAGCCCGGTGCCCTCTTTTGGTCGGAGCCGACAAGCGGCCCCTCGGCGGGCCCGCGCGGGAAGACGACGTCGAGCTCGAGCGCGTTCCCGGCCGGAACGAGCTTGCGCAGCTCCTCGGTCCGGTCGATCGCGATGATCCCCCCGTGGTCCATGATCGCGATCCGCTCGCAGAGCTTCTCGGCCTCGTGCATGTCGTGGGTGGTGATCAGGATCGTGACGCCGCGCGCATGCAGAGCGGCGATCCGCTCGTGCACGAACAGGCGCGACTGCGGGTCGAGCCCCGTCGCCGGCTCGTCGAGGAAGAGCAGCTCCGGGTCGTGCATGAGTGCGCGCGCGATCATCAGCCGCTGCGCCATCCCGCCCGAGAAGTCGTCCGTCCGGTCGTTGGCGCGGTCGGCGAGCCCGAACTCCTCGAGCAGGGCGTCTGCGGCCTGCTCGCGCCGCCGCTTCGAGAAGCCGAAGTAGGCGGCGTGGAAGACGAGGTTCTGTCGCGCGGTCAGCGAGCGGTCGAGGTTGTTCCGCTGGGAGACGACCCCGAAGCGGCGCTTCGCCGCGACGGGGTCTCGCGCGACATCGATGCCGGCGACGAGGATCCGCCCCGACGTCGGCACGACGCGTGTGGTCATCGCGCCGATCGTCGTCGTCTTGCCGGCGCCGTTCGGCCCCAGCAGCCCGAAGATCTCGCCGTGCGCGACGGCGAACGAGATCCCGTCGACGGCGTTCGTCGGACGCTTCGGGTACTGCTTGACGAGCTCGTCGACGACGAGCATCACCCCGGTCGCAGGCGCCGTGCGGTCGACCTGCCTTTCCACGTCGAGGCTCGCGGTCATGCTCCCTCCAGCACGGTCTTGCCCTCCCAGTCCTGCGCCGGCCGGCCGAGGAAGGCGACGTAGAGGACGGCCTCATCGACGCCGTCGAGACACAGCAGCCGCGCGGCGGTGTCGTCGAAGAAGCCGCACGTTGTCATCGCCGCGAGCCCGAGCGCGGTCGAGGAGAGCAGCAGGTTCTGGGTCAGGTGGCCGGCGTCGAGCAGGACGTAGCGGTAGCCGCGCTCGCCGTAGCGGCGCTTCGTCCGCTGCAGCGCGCCGGCGATCAGCACGACGACGGCGGCGGTGCGCGCGTAGTCCTGGAAACAGCACGCCTCGTGCAGCCGCTCGGTCTGGTCTCCCTCCTCGAGCAGGGCGAGCGCGTGGTCGCGCACCTCGTAGTGGTAGAGGCCGGACGGGACGCCGGCGACGCGGCGGACGCCGAGGTAGAGCTCGCCCGGGTAGAGCGCCCCCGCCGAAGGCGCCGAGCGCAGGCGATGGACGCCGCCGCCGGCGAACGGCATCTCTCCGGTGAGGCCGTAGGTCTGGTGCAGCACCTTCGAGAGCTCGGCCGGCTCCACGGGCTCGTCGGCGAAGCCGCGGACGGTCCGCCGCGACTCGACGACCTCGTCGAACGTCGACCCGCTGCGCGGCAGCTCGTCAGGGCAGGGCAGCACGATCCGACGGTGCAGCCGGTACTGCTTGAACGAGCGCGTGACCGCGGCGAGCTCGTCGAGCGTGTACTCGACCGGCAGGCGCGCGTGCGGGCCGCCGAGGACGCGCTCGCCCAGCTTCGTGTTCTCGTGGAAGAGCTCGGAGATCGACTCCGCCGGCGGCGCGAAGGCGGGCCGGGGTGCGAGGACGCTGCTCACGGGAACGGGTGCGGGTCGCGATTGAGGTCGCTCTCCTCGGCCGGCCGGTCGCGCAGGCCCAGGCGGTACGGCACTTCGTACAGCCGCGTACCGCCGAGATGGCGATGTGTATGGTCGGCGTCAAGCGGCTGCAGGCCGGGGACGACCGAGCGGACGACCTTGTAGCCGACCGCGTCGACGTCGGGCGTCGTCACGTCGACCGCCACGACATCGAAGCCGCGGGCGGCGAGCTCGCCGGCGACGACGTGGGCGTTCGCGGCGGCGCTGTCGGAGGAACGGTCGGGAAGGTCGTCGAGCGCCAGCGTCTCGGTCGGCCGCGTCAGGAACTCGACACTGCGCCGGAGCGAGGGATCGAGCGCGTGCGCGAGCGCGTGGAGCCGGAGATCGACGCACTCGGCGTGATCGGGCAGCGGCCGATAGCCGGGGGTGGCCGCCGCGAGCCAGCGGACGGCGACGAAGCCGAGTCCCGCCTCCTCGAGCGCGAGCGCGACCGCGCGCGCGGGGCTGAGGTCGGCGCCGACGCCGATCGTCGTCAGCGGCGTCCGTCCGGACTCGGTCGTCATCAGTACGAGGACAACCGCAAGCTCGAGGTCGAGTGTCAGCAGCACGGCGCGCAGACGCACCGGCACCCCGTGAAAGGCGTGCAGCAGCCGCCGCACGAACGGGTCACCGACGCTCTCGAGGTCGATGTGCGGCCGGGGCAGGCGGTTTTGCCAGACGATCATGAATGCGTCGCGCTCGATCATCTCGGTCATCCCGCGGTACGCGGCGGAGGCGAGCGTCGGCCCGGCCGCGAGGCCCGTCGAGATCAGCTCGCGCAACACCGGCTCGAACGTCGGCTCGCGCCGGTACGGCACATAGACGAGCTGCGCCGGCACCCACGTGGGCCGGTCGTGGACGAGCGAGTGCCCGCGCACCCAGCGCACGGGCGTGTCGCGCATGAACGGCGCGAACGGGAAGCCGGGCTCTGCGTACTGGCGATCGCTGAAGAGCGCGACGCGATCGGGGGGCACCGCGGCCTCCTCGAGCTCGTCGTAGGTCGCGAGCCGCAGCTCGCGCTCGTCGTAGAGCGCCGCGCAGTACCGCTCGACGCTCTCGCCGACCGCCTTCAGTACGGCGCGATGCGGGTCGACCGACGCGGCATTCCCCTCGTTCCGGGCGGCGAGGCCGCCGATCGGCGCAGCATTCGCGGGATGGCTCGTCGCCCAGTAGAAGCGCGGGTCGTCGGCCGCGAGCTCGTGGAACGTGACCTGCGAGACGATACCCGTCCGCGGGCTCACGATCCGGCGCGCGCGGGCGAGCCCTTCCTCCAGCGTCGGCGCCGGGGGCTCCCGGAGCAGCGGACGGCTCTCGACGGTCGCGACGGCGGTCATGCGACGGCGAGCCCCGCGAGTGCGAGGTCCCACGGCTCCCGCGGTGGCAGGCCGGAGCCGCAGCTCGGGCAGCGCGGCACCTTCAGCACGTCGTGGCCGGCGCGGGCGGGCGACCGCGCGTCGAGCTCGAAGAAGCGCCCGATCGTCGCGGCCGGCGCGAACGCGGTCAGGAGGCGCGCGGCCTCGAGCGCCGCCTCGGCGGCGAGCGCCGTCCGGAGGGGCGCGAGGGCGCCCTCGTCCGCCGGCGCGGCGTGGGCGCGGTAGGCCGCGAAGTCGTCCGTGTCCGCCTCGTGCGAGCGCACCCGTAGGTCGAAGCACGTGTAGCAGCATGTCTCGTAGGGGACGATCGTCGGCCCGAGGTGCGCAGTCGTCCCGAGCACGGCGCACCGTAGCCAGCGGGTGCCGTGCGCGAGGCAGGCGCCGTTGACATCGTCGAAGAACGCGAAGCCCGGGGAGTCGCTGCAGGCGACGACGAGGTCGGCCTCGTCGAGCCCGGCCGTCGCCGCGACGCCGAGCGACCCGAGCGCGGACTCGACCTCGGCGGCGAGCGCTCCGGCGCCCGCCACGCTCACGCGCGCCTTCAGCAGCAGCGTCTGCGCAGCCGCCGGATCCGC
>DASXTR010000059.1:0-3361 GCA_036505325.1 Gaiellaceae bacterium | reverse complement strand
CTCGCTCGGCGAGGTGCGCGGCCTGGCGGAGCAGGTCGCCGCCGACAACGAGCGGCTCGACGTCCTCGTCAACAACGCCGGCATCGGCACCGCCGGACCGCGGATGGAGAGCGAGGACGGCTACGAGCTGCGCTTCGCCGTCAACTACCTGGCGCCGTTCCTGCTCGCGCGGCTGCTCGTTTCCGCGCAGCGGATCGTGAACGTCGCCTCTGCGGGGCAGGCGCCGATCGACTTCGACGACGTCATGCTCGAGCGCTACTACGACGGCGTCCAGGCGTACTGCCAGAGCAAGCTGGCGCTGGTCATGCTCACGTTCGATCTCGCGGAGTCCGGAGTGACCGCGAACTGCCTCCACCCCGGCACGTACATGCCGACGAAGATGGTGCTCGAGGCGGGCGTGAGACCGGTCGACTCGCTCGAGTCCGGGGTCGCCGCGACGATGCGGCTGATCGAGCTCGAAGGCGTCAGCGGCCGGTACTACAACCGGCTCGCCGAAGCGCGTGCGCATGCACAGGCCTACGACCCCGAAGCACGCAGGCGGCTCGGGGAGCTGAGCCTAGGTCTCTGCGGGCGCCGGGCGGAGCGACTCCAGGCGGTCGATCCGCACTAGCGCGGGGAAGAAGCGCGTCCACGAGGCGGCGAGCAGGATCGTGAGGACGCCGCCCGCGACGACGGCCGTCACCGGTCCGAGGGCCGCCGCGGCGACTCCGGACTCGAACGCGCCGAGCTCGTTCGACGCGCTGATGAACACCATCTCGACCGCCATCACGCGTCCGCGCAGCTCGTCGGGCGTCGCCAGCGCCGTCGTCATCGACCGGATGTTGACGCTGATCATGTCCGCGAACCCGCTCACGCCGAGCGCGAGCGCGGAGAGTGGGAACCACCGGGACACGCCGAACACGACGATGCTCACGCCGAACACCGCGACGACGACGAGCAGCGTCCGCCCCGCGTGGCGGGCTAGCGGGCGGTTGGCGACGAGGATCCCTGCCGCGAGCGCGCCGACCGCGGGCGAGCTGCGCAGCAGGCCGAGTCCCCACGGCCCGGTGTGCAGGTAGTCGCGCGCGAACACCGGCAGCAGCGCGACGGCGCCGCCGAACAACACCGCGAACAGATCGAGTGTGATCGCCCCGAGCACCATCGGCGACCGGCGGAGGAACCGCAGCCCGCCGAGCAGGCTCTCGAGCCCGCCGATGTCCGCCCGCGTCACGGTCGCGCGCGCGGACATCGTGAACACGCACGCGAGCGCGACCGCGAACAGCGCGACGGCGAGCGCGTAGACGAGCTCCGGCGAGATCGCGAAGATGATCCCGCCGAGCGCCGGTCCGCCGACCACCGCAGCCTGCGCGGCGACGGAGCGGACCGCGATCGCGCTCTGCAGGAGCTCCGCCGGCACGAGCTCGAGCGGCAGCGCGCGGGCGGCGGGACGTCCGATCGCGAACGCGATCCCGTTCGCAAACGCGAGCGCGAGGAACGGCCACAGGCTGTCCGCTCCGCCGACCGTCACGGTGAGGAGCCCGGCCGTGACGCCGAGGTTCAGCACGAGCGAGACCGCGAACACCAGCCGCCGCGAGAAGCGGTCGGCGAGCGTCCCCGCCGGGAGCGCCATCAACGGCAGCGGCAGGAACTCCGCGAGCCCGATGAGTCCGAGGTCGAGCGGGTCGCGGTGGATCGCGTACACCTGCCAGCCGACGGCGACATCCGCCATCTGGCCCGCGACGCTCATCGCCGCGACGGCGATCCAGAGCAGCCTGTAGTCCCGCAGCCGCAGTACGGGAGGGAGGCGACGTCTACGCAGGCGTGTCCTCCGCGACCTCGCGCTCCCATTCGTCGAGGAGGAGCTCGACGTGGTGTCGCTGCGCGTCGGAGAACTCGAACTGCGCGACGAGCCGCCGCGCCTCGGCGGGGTCGTCGTTCTCGATCGCCGCCTCGAGGTGCTCGCGCACGGCGGTCGGTTGCTGCAGCTGCCTGCGCAGCCAGCGCAGGAGGCTGACGCGCGTCGCCGTCGTCACAGATCCTTCCTCCAGATCCCGTAGCGGCGGTCGATCGCGAAGCCGACGCGCTCGTAGAGCTGCGGCGCGCCCGTCGGGTTTTTCGAGTCGACCTTGAGACCGACGCGCTCGACTCCGCGGCGCGCGTACTCGCGGAATGCATGGTGGAGAAGCGCCTTGCCGAGCCCGCGCCCGCGCTCCGAGTCGCGCACAACGATGTCCTTCACCCAGCCGCGGGCGCGGCTCTCCTTCCAGTGCAGCGCCGCGGCAACGAGCTCGCCGTCGCGCTCGACCAGGAACCAGACACCGGGATCGAACTCGTCGTGATCGGTCATGAACTTGAGCCAGTCGGCGTGCGACATCGCGACATACCCGTCGTCCCAGCCGCGGTACGCGGCGTCGAGCAAGGCGTGCACGCGCTCCCCGTCGTCGTCGGTGTACGCGCGCACCGCGACGCCGCCGGGCCACGCGGGTTCCGGCAGCTCGCCGTCGAGCGGCCGCCACATGCGGAGGATCTCGCGCTCCAGCGCGAACCCGTTGCGCTGGACGAGCGCGTACAGCGGCTCATCCTCCGGCACCGCCGTGACGGCGATCCAGCCGAACCCGCGCTCGCGCGCCCGCTCCTCCACACGAGCGAGCAGCGCGTCTCCGGTGCCGGCGTCCTGCGCCGCGTGGACGAACTCCTGAGACGAGCCCAGCTCGGCCTCGCCGACGATCTTCCCGTCGTCGACTGCGACCCAATTGTCGCGGCCGACCTCGAAGCTCGGCATCTGCCACCGGTCGCGAATGTGCGCGAGCTGAACCTCGGACATCCCGAAGGCCGCGCGGTTGCGGGCGGAGCGGAGGTCGAAGACCCCCTCGAGGTCGTCCCAGGTCGCCGGGCGGATATCGGCCATCGCGGTGATTCTCTACTCTCCGTCCCAGGCCCCCATCGTCTAGTGGCCTAGGACGCCGGCCTTTCACGCCGGTAGCGCGGGTTCGAATCCCGCTGGGGGTACTGCGCACGACAGCCCACGTCATGGAAGGGCATCCGAGCCGGGCTCGAACGCCTTTCGTTTTGCGCGGCCCTCAGCTCGAGCGTTCGGCGGCCCGGAGCGCTCCGGGCTCGACGCCCGGCCTTCTGATAGAGGTTCGGTCGTGGACGCGGTCGCGGAGGTCTGAGCCGGTGGGGCTGCGGTTCGCCATCCATGCGTACGCTTGGACCTCGAGCTGGTCGAACGACGACCTGTGGATCGTCGACCACGCCGCGGAACTCGGTCTCGACGCGCTCGAGGTGCCGCTGATGGAGCCGGACCTCGTTGATCCGGCGGCGATTCGCGCGCGGGCGGAGGAGGCCGGGATCGGCCTCCTCACGTCGCTCGCGCTGCCCG
>DASXTR010000058.1:0-17588 GCA_036505325.1 Gaiellaceae bacterium | reverse complement strand
GTTGTGGCCGGGGATCGGGTTCGCGCGCCCGTCCTTGCCGAACTTGCCGATGCGTGGGCCGAGCAGCAGGGCGCCCGCGAGCGCGGCGAGCGCGCCCTGGTAGTGCACGACGGTCGAGCCGGCGAAGTCCTGCATGCCGAGTCCGAAGAGCCAGCCGCTGCCGTGCCAGATCCAGTGCGAGACGACGCTGTAGATGAGCGTGAAGATCGTGCCGAACGCGAAGTAGACCCAGAGCTTCGCGCGCTCGGCCATCGCGCCCCACACGATCGCGAGCGACACGCCGGCGAACACGACCTCGAACAGCCAGCCGCTCGCCGCCGGGATCGTCGCGAAGAACGAGAACGGCGCGGAGCCGACCGCGAGGAAGTCGTCGACCGACGGAAGGAATCCGTGCACGCCGAGCAGGGCGTTGCCGTCGCCGAACGCGATTCCGAACCCGACCGCCCAGTAGACGAGCGCGGCGAGTCCGAAGATGAGGACGTTCTTCCCGGCGATGTGCGCCGCGTTCTTCATCCGGCAGAGCCCGGCCTCGAGCAGCGCGAAGCCCGCTTGCATGAACATCACGAGCACGGCCGCGACGACGACCCAGACGGTGTTGATCGCGATCACGAGGTCCTTGTTGGTCACAGCGGCTCTCCGGTTCGATGGTGGGTGACGTTCTGGACCGGCGACGTCCATACGAGGCCGTCGCCGGACTCGTGGCCGGTGCGTGCGGCGTCGGCGATCGCCGCGACGACGTCGTCGGCGATGTCGTCGTCGACGACGAACGTGAGGACGGCCTTCGGAAGGAACCGCGACTCGAACACACGGCCGCGGTACTCGTGTGTCACGCCGCGCTCGCGGCCGTGGCCGATCGCCTCGACGACGGTGACGCCGACGTGGCCCGTCGCGTCCTCGACCGCGTCGATCACGGTCTCGACCCGCTCGCGCACGACGACCGCTTCGACCTTCACCACCGGCCGTCACCGCCGGGAAAGAAGGGGGCACAGCCGAAGCCGCGCCCCGTTCTGTACACGCTGTCCTCTGCGACAAGCGGCGCGAGACCGCCAAAACGCGGCGACAGCTGGGTCCACCCTAGCGCGGTTCTTGCCGGAGTGCAGAAGAAGTTCATTCGCCTTACGAATCGAAATACAGACCGAATTCGGCCGGATGCGGCCTCAGCCGGACGACGTCGACCTCGTTCTCGCGCTTCCAGGCGATCCACGTGCGGATCAGGTCCTCGCCGAACACGCCGCCCGCGAGCAGGAAGTCGTGATCGGCCTCGAGGGCGTCGAGCGTCTCCGAGAGCGAGCCCGGCACCTGCGGGATGTCGTGGCCGGCCTCCTCGAAGAGGTCGAAGTCCGCCGGTGCACCCGCGTCGAGCCCCCGCTGAATGCCGTCGAGGCCCGCGAGGGTCATCGCGGCGAACGCGAGGTACGGGTTCGCCGTCGGGTCGGGGCAGCGGAATTCGATCCGCTTGGCCTTCGGCGAGTCGGAGTACATCGGGATGCGGATGCACGCCGAGCGGTTGCGCTGCGAGTAGACGAGGTTCACCGGAGCCTCGTAGCCCGGCACGAGGCGGCGGTAGGAGTTCGTCGTCGGCGCGCAGAACGCGAGCAGCGCCGGCGCGTGCGCCAGGAGGCCGCCTATGTACGACCTCGCGAGCTGCGACAGGCCCGCGTAGCCGCTCTTGTCCGCCATCAACGGCGTCCCCTCTTTCCAGAGGGACTGGTGACAGTGCATCCCCGAGCCGTTGTCGCCGAAGATCGGCTTCGGCATGAACGTCGCCGTCTTGCCGTGCCGGCGCGCGACGTTCTTGACGACGTACTTGTACGCCATCACCTGGTCGGCCATCCGCGTCAGCGTCTGGAAGCGCAGGTCGATCTCGCACTGCCCGCCCGAGGCGACCTCGTGGTGGTGGAACTCGCACGGGATGCCGAGCCGCTCGAGCGTGAGCACCATCTCGGTGCGCATGTCGCTGAGCGTGTCGTGCGGCGCCGGCGGGAAGTAGCCCTCCTTCGGCCGCACCGTGTAGCCGAGCCCCGGCTTGCCGGAGTTCCAGTGGCCCTCCGCCGAGTCGACCTCGTAGTGCGAGCGATGGTCTGCGAGCTCGTACGACACCGAGTCGAAGACGAAGAACTCGCATTCCGGGCCGAAGTACGCGGTGTCGGCGATCCCGGTCGAGCGCAGGTGCTCCTCGGCGCGCTTGGCCACGCGCCGCGGGTCCTTCGCGTACGGCTCTCTCGTCAACGGGTCGACGACCTCGCACAGCAGCGAGAGCGTCGGCGTCTCGGCGAACGGGTCGAGGATCGCGGTGTCCGCCTGCGGCATGAGGAGCATGTCGCTCTCGGAGATCCCCTGCCAGCCGCGGATCGACGAGCCGTCGAAGCCGAGGCCGTCGTCGAACGCGCTCTCGTCGAAGGCGCTCAGCGGCAGTGTCATGTGCTGCCAGGACCCGAGGAGATCCGTGAACTTGAGGTCGACCATCTTCGCCTCGACGTCGCGACCCCACTCGAGCGCGGTGGACGGCGCTGCCTCGTCACCGAGGTAGTGCCGCGTCTCGTCTGCTGCCATCTACGCCTCCTGCGTCGGACCAACGAAAAGAGCCCCACCACTCCCACGGAGTGATGAGGCCCCATTGCCTCGGCAACCGCCTGCGCCGGCGGCTACCTGCCCCTCACGGTAGCGGCCGCGGCGGACGAGGGCAAGGGTCCCCGAACGGCCACTTGTTCGGACTCGTCGTGCACACGACACTCGCGCGGTGGCGCGGCCGCCGGTGAACTGGAAGGTCGACCTGATCATCCGGTACCTGATCGGAGACGATGGCGAAGAAGAGGAAGAATCCGATTCCGCCTGACGAATGGGCCGCGTTGAAGGCGCAGTGGGCGGAGAACCAGCGGAAGCTCGGCGAGCGTCTCGAGTACCACAAGGCGAGGCTCGAGGAAGAGCGCCGCCAGGGTCTCCGCTAGGGACCTAGCAGTGGCGCAGCTTCGCGCACGCGCGCTCGATGCGCACGGCGAAGTTGATTTGCGCCCCGCCGCGCACGCCGGCGACGAGGACGCCGACCACGTGGCCGCCGCGGTCGATCGCCGGGCCGCCCGAGTTGCCGGGGTTCGCGGCGGCGTCGGTCTGGATCTCCTGGCGGGTGATGCGGCTGATGATGCCGGTGGTGACCGTGCCGGCGAGGCCGTACGGGCTGCCGAGCAGGACGAGCTCCTGGCCCTGCCGCGGGAGCGGCTTCGTCGCCTTCTGCCACAGCGGCTTCGCGTTCGCCGGGCGACCGTTCGCGCGCAGGAGCGCGAGGTCGTTCGCCTTGTCGCGGACGACGACGTCCGCGCTCCACGACCCGTTCGTGCGCGTGATGGTGACGGTGTCGGGCGCGTCCTCGACGACGTGGTTCGCGGTGATGATGTAGCTCCCCTGCGCGTCCGTCCACGCGAGGAACCCGCTGCCGAGGCCGTACGAGGTGCGCACGGTGAAGACGCTCCTGAGCGTGCGGGCGGCCAGCGGCGCGACGCTCGCGGACCGGGCGCGGATCTCACCGCGCGTCGCGGCGAGGCGCTTGCTCGTGGCGGTCTGCTGCGCCTGGATGAGGCCGAGCTCCCGCTCGACGCGCTGCGCGTGGAGCTGGGCGCCGTTGCCGGCGTCGATGGCGGCCTGCTGGCGCCACAGCGCGAGCCCTGCGAAGCAGAGCGCGATCGCGGCGACGGCGAGCGCAGGCCACGGCCCGCTAAGAAGCGGCGCGCGGCGCGTCTCGTCCCAGTCGTAAGCGGCATCCCCCACGGCAACCCGAGAGTGCTCGGGGTCGGCGGCGCCTGCGTCACCCGTACGGGGGAACTACGGCCGGCGAGAGAGGGCGAGCTCGCGCTCGATGCGCTTCACGCGTGCGCGGAGGCGCACGCCGCGCGCGAGCGCGAACCCGACGCCGCCGACGAGAGCGGCCGCGAAGATCCCGACCGGGAAGAGCAGCCACGCGGCCGAGAGGCGGCCCGTGGTGCCGGACCCGCCGACCGCCTGCGGCTGCAGGTCGGTGTCGGCCCACACGTACGCCTTCTCGCCGGCCGGCTGGAAGGTCGCCTGCGGGTAGAAGACCGCGATCCTCCACGCGCCGCGCTCCTTCTTCGCCTCGCCGCGGAACGCCATCGAGACGTCGGCCGGATTCTTCGGCGCCAGGAAGATGTCGAAGCCGACGTCGCCCGGGTACGAGTAGTTCACGGTCCATCCGTGATAGCGCTCCGGCCGGGCCTGGAACGACTGGAACGGCGTCGTCCCGCGCATCCAGTCGGCGCGGCTGCCACGCGCATCGGCGGTGACGAGGTTCCAGCCGCCCGCCAGGTCCTTGCGGGCGATCACGGCGGGGATGAACGCGTCGAGGAGCGTGCTCAGCTCCTTGCGCGGTGCCGGGACGGTCTTCGGCTCGCCGTATGCGCGCACCGGTTGCGGCTGATTCGCGTGCGTCGCGACCGCGGGCGCGTCGTCAGCCTCGAGCACCGGGTTCCGCGACGGCAGGAGCGCGGAAGCGGCGGCGATCGCGCCGACCACGACAGCCGCGCCGGCGAGCCACGCGAGGCGCCGCCGCGCCCGCGGGGACGAGATCTCGAGGGCGGTCACGCTCCTCAACGTAGCCGCGAACGTGATTCCCGGTGGCGCTCATTCGTGAACTGCATGATCGCCGGGCGTGAATTTCTTGCGCGCCGCGGCACGAATCTCTATCCTCGGCGCCATGTTCCGGATCGCGAACGCAGACGTCTCGCTCGCCCGCTTCCCGCGGGCGTAGTGCGTCTTCGTTCCGTCCCTTTTCACCGATCCAGGAGCATGAATGTCCAAGCCAGCAGTCGTCGTCTCTGATCTCCGCAAGGAGTTCATCCGCAAGGAAGGCCGCTTCAAGCGCCGCCGCCGCGCTGCGCTGACGGGCGTCACCTTCACGATCGCGCACCGCGAGTGCGTCGCGGTCCTGGGCCAGAACGGGTCCGGGAAGTCGACGCTCGTCCGCCTGCTCTCCACGCTGCTTCTCCACGACGGCGGCTCGGCGCGCGTGTTCGGCTACGACGTGTTCCGCGAAGCGCGCGCCGTGCGCCGGCTCGTGAACCGCGTGTCGGTCGAGGCGAGCTTCTTCAAGAAGATGAGCGCCGCCGAGAACCTGAGCTACGCAGCCCGCTTCTACGGGATGACCCCGCGCGAGACGCGGCAGGGGATCCCCGAAGTGCTCGAGCGCGTCGGCTTCCCGTCCAAGCGGCGCGGCGAGCCGATGGAGAACCTGAGCCGCGGCATGCAGCAGAAGGTCGCGCTCGCGCGTGCGCTCCTCACCTCGCCCGTGCTGCTACTGCTCGACGAGCCGACGACGGGCCTCGACCCGCGCTCCAAGCAGGAGGTGCAGGAGTTCATCCGCGAGATCCGTGCGCTGCACGACTCGACGATCCTGCTCTGCACCCACGACATGCAGGAGGCGGAGGAGCTCGCCGACCGCGTCGGCCTCCTGGATCGCGGCGAACTGCTCTTCCTCGAGCCGGTCGAGGACGTGAAGGCGCGCTTCCGCGTGGACACGCTCGAGGAGGCGTTCTTCGCAGCGACCGGCCGCACGTTCGAGGACGAGAAATCCGAGGAGGACCAGGAGAGGGAGGTGTTCGCGTAATGGGCGCAATCGAGCTGCCGGGTCGCAGGCGAATTCTGCGCGACGAGCTGATCGGGCTGTACGGCGTCGTCGAGCGCAACCTCTACCTCACGAAGCGCTACTTCCTCTGGGACCTCGCGTTCCTGCTCTGGACGATCGCGAACACGCTCACGATCGTCTTCATCGCGCGTGGCGTGGACCTCCCGAAGGAGACGGAGAACGCGCTCGCGACGAAGCTCCTGATCGGCGCGGTGATCTGGGCGTTCCTCGGGATCATCTTCGAGATCGTGACCGAGACCGTCGCGTGGGAGCGGTGGGAGGGCACGATCGAGTACACGTTCATGGCGCCTGTCTCGCGGCCGGTGCACCTCTTCGGCATGGGCATCTACGCCGTGCTCTACGGCCTCGTGCGCGCCGCAGCGGTCTTCCTCGCCGTCGTCGTGTTCATCGGGCTCCACGTGCCGAACGCGAACTACCCCGCGGCCGTTGCGCTGCTCGCGATCGCGTCGCTGTCGTTCATCGGGATCGGGATGATGACCGCGGTCCTGCCGCTGATCTCGCCGGAGAAGGGCACGCAGCTCGGCTTCGTCGCCCAGGGGATGCTGCTTGTCGTCTCGGGCGTGTACTACCCGGTGTCCGTGCTGCCCGACTGGATGCAGTGGATCGCCAAGATCTCGCCGGCGACGTACGCGCTGCGCGGCAACCGCGAGCAGATCCTCCACGGCGCGGGCGTCGCCTGGGCCGACGTCTGGCCGTTGCTCGTCATCGGAGCGTTCTCGATCCCGATCGGGCTCATGGTCTTCAAGGCGGGCGAGCGCTATGCGAAACGCCACGGCAAGCTGAAGCGGTCGGGATGATCCGCGTCGCGTCCACCCGCGCGGACCTCGAGCGGTGCGTCGAGATCTGCAACGCCGTGCAGCCGGACGCGCCCGTCGCGGTCGACCAGCTCGTCGGGACCTTCCTGCTGGACGACGGCGGCGGCTACGCCTACGTCGACCGCTCGAGCGTGCCCGGCAGCGCGTACGCGATGGTGCGCGTGCACCCGGATGCGCGCGGGCGGGGGATCGGGTCGTCGCTGCTCGAGTCGTCGCGCGCGCGTGCGCGCGAGCTCGATTGCACGGCGATGTGGGGCCGCGTGCGGGACGACGAGTCGCTGGCGTTCGTCACCCGTCGCGGCTTCCGGGAGGTGACGCGGGAGATCACGGTCCTGCGCGAGCTCCAGCCCGGGGACGGCGAGATTGCGGACGGCATCGTCGAGCTGCGTGACGAGCACCTGCGCGGCGCGCACGCCGTGAGCGTCGAGTGCGTCCCGGAGATCGCGGTTCCCCAGCAGGCCGAGGAGCTGCCGTTCGACGAGTGGGTCGAGCGGTCGGGGCGCAACTGCGCGGTCGGGTTCGTCGCGCTCGACGGCGAGGAGGTCGTCGGGTATGCGCGGCTCTACGCGACCGGCTCGCCGCACCGGCTCGAGCACGGGCTGACGGCCGTCCGGCGCAGCCATCGGCGGCGCGGGATCGGCACGGCGCTGAAGCGCGCGCAGATCGCGTGGGCGGCCGGTCACGGCTACACGGAGCTGGTGACGGAGATGGTCGAGGGGAACGCGCCGATGCGCGCGGTCAACGAGCGGCTCGGCTACAGACCGCTCCCGCCGTCGATCGTCGTCGAGGGACCGGCGTGATCGAGCTGCGTCCAGTCGAGGCCGACGCCGACTACGAAGCGTGGGCGCGGATCAAGACCGCGGTCGTGCCGAGCGAGCCGACGACCGTCGCCGAGGTCCGCAAGTACGACGGCGAGTCGGGTCGGCTCCTGCTGCTCGCAGATCTCGACGGCGAGACGGTCGCGTGCGGCATCACAGCGCGGTCGAGCTTCGGCGGGCGGGCGTTCATGGCCGTGCGCGTGCTGCCCGCCTTCCGGCGTCGTGGCGTCGGGCACGGGCTCGTCGCGGCGCTGTCCGAGCACGCGCGCGCGAACGGCTTCGACGGCGTGAACGCGTTCGTCGACGCCCGCGAGCCGGAGTCGATCGCGTTCGCGCGCTCGTTTGGCCTGCAGGAGATCGACTACCAGCTCGAGCAGATACGCGTCGTCGGCGACGAGCCCGCGCCGCGACCGCCCGGCGGCGTCGAGCTCGTGGCGCTCGGCGCGCGCCGCGACGAGCTCCTGCATGCGGCGTGGCCGCTCGCGCAGGAGGGGTACGCCGACATGCCGACGCCACAGCCGATGGAGGTGAAGCTCGATGAATGGCTGCGAGACGAGGCGACGCTGCCGGACGGGTCCTTCGTTGCCATGGAAGGCGCCGAGATCGTCGGCTACGCGGGTCTCGTGGAGCGAGCCGAGGAGGACGTCGCCGAGCACGGCTTCACGGTCGTCCGTCGCGATCGCCGCGGCAGGGGCATCGCGCGCGCGCTCAAGCGGGCCGAGATCCACTGGGCCTCGCACAACGGCATCGGCGAGCTCGTGACGTGGACGCAGCGCGGCAACGAGGCGATGCAGGCTACGAACCGCAGCCTCGGCTACGTCGACCGCGCGAAGGTGCTCACGTTCCAGGGGCCGCTTGTCGGCCCCGACCAGGAGAGGGTGCCCGGGCTTCGCCCGGGTGTCCGCGTCCCGAGGGGCCGTCAGGCCCCCGAGGGCCGGCTCCCATGAGGCTCGGCGCGATCTCGACGTGGTACGCGTACGAAACGGTCGCGTCGTTCATCGGGCGGCTCGTGTTCACCGTCACCGCGGTCTACTTCGTCACCCGCGTGCACATGAGTCCGTTCGAGCTCGTGCTCGTCGGGACGGTGATGGAGCTCGCGGTCTTCTCGTTCGAGGTGCCGACGGGGATCGTCGCCGACGTCTACTCGCGCCGGCTCTCGATCGTGCTCGGCAACGTGATCATGGGCGCGGCGTTCGTCCTCGTCGCTGCGGTGCCGGCCGTGTGGGCGATTCTCGCCGGCTACGCGATCTGGGGTCTCGGCTGGACGTTCGTGAGCGGCGCGATCGACGCGTGGCTCGCGGACGAGATCGGGACCGAGCGGCTCGCGCCCGTCGTGCTGCGCGGCGCGCAGATCGGGCGCGCCGCGATGATCGCCGGCACGATCGCGAGCGTCGCGCTCGCGCTCGTCGACCTGCGCCTGCCGATCCTGGTCGGCGGGCTCGCGACGATCGTGCTCGGGGCGTTCTTCGCCGTCGCCATGCCGGAGACCGGGTTCCGGCCGCTGCCGCGCGAGGCGCGCAGCTCGCTCGCGCACATGGCGCACACCGGCCGCGCGGGCGCACGCCTCGTCCGCGCGCGGCCGACCCTGCTCGCGATCCTCGGCATCGCCGCGTTCGCGGGCATGTGGAGCGAGTCGTACGACCGGCTCTGGCAGGCGCACCTCATCCGCGACGTCGGCCTGCCGCGCATCGGCGACCTCGATCCCGTCGTCTGGTTCGGGATCCTCGGCGTGATCGCGATTGTGCTGACGATGGCCGTGGCGCAGCCGATCGGCAGGCGGCTCGAGGCTGCGTCGCGCGAGACGATGGCGCGCACGCTCTTCTGGCTCGACGTCGCGGTCATGGGCGGCGCACTCGTCTTCGCCCTCGCCGGGCAGCTCTGGATCGCCCTCGCCGGGTCGTACGTCCTGCTGGTCGCGCGGAACGTCGCCGAGCCCGTGTTCACGACGTGGCTCAACCGCAACATCGACGAGTCGGCGGTGCGTGCGACCGTGATCTCGATCACGAACCAGGCGGACGCGGTCGGGCAGTGGACCGGCGGCCCCGCGCTCGGCGCGATCGGCAGCGTGTTCTCGATCCGCGCTGCCCTCGTCGCCGGCGCCGCGTGCATGGCGCCCGCGCTCGCACTCTACGGGCGTGCGATCCGCCGGCACGGCCGCGAGTCCGAGCTCGGGCGGCTCCTGGAGCCCGTGTGAAGCGGCTTCCCGCGACCCGCGTCTTCTACGCGCTCGAGTTCGTGCTCTCGATGCCGTCGTTCACGCTGATCGCTGTGTACTTCGTGCGCGACGTGCACATGACGCCGCTCGAGCTGATCCTCGTCGGAACGGTGATGGAGACGACGCTGTTCTTCTGCGAGATCCCGACCGGTGCGTTCGCGGACGTCTACGGCCGCCGGCTGTCGGTGATCGTGAGCTTCTTCGTAACCGGCTCCGCCGTGATCCTGCTCGGGGCGGTGCCGAACTTCTACGCAATCTGCCTCGCATGGGCCGTGTGGGGCTTCGGCTACACCTTCCGGAGCGGCGCCTACCAGGCGTGGCTCGTGGACGAGGTGGGCGTCGGCCGGGCGGCCGGCTTGTTTCTGCGCGGGCAGCGGCTGGCGTACGCGGGCGGGCTCGTCGGGCTCGCCCTCGGGGTAGCGATCGCGCTGTGGAACCTCCGGGTCGCCGTGATCGCCGGGGGCGCGCTCGAGGTCGCCGCCGCGGTCGCTTGCCTTGTCTTCATGCCGGAGACCGGCTTCGCTCCGCGACCGCGGTCGGAGCGCGGCGGCGCGGCGCGCGAGCTGGCGCGGGCCGCTCGGTCGGGAGCGCGCTACGTCCGCGTCCAGCCGTTCCTGCTGCTGGTGTTCGGCGCGGTCTTCGTCGCGGGTGTGTCGAGCGAGGCCTTCGACCGCCTGACGGAGGCGCACTTCATTCGCGACGTCGGGTTGCCGAGGGTCGGCGATCTCGACCCGGTCGTGTGGTTCGCTCTGTTCGGCGCCTCGGTGCTCGTCGTCGGGCTGGTCGCGTCGACGGTGCTCGTGCGACGGTTCGACGAGGCGTCGGCGCCGAGGCTCGCGCGCGCGCTGTTCTGGCTGACCGCGGTCCTGATCGCGACCGAGTTCGTGTTCGCCCTCGCCGGGTCGATCGCGCTCGCGTTGCTCGCCCTCGTGACCGTCGGGCTCGCACGCTCGCTGATCAGCCCGCTCTACATGGCGTGGCTGAACCGGCAGATCCACGACTCGTCCGTGCGCGCGACGGTGATCTCGATCTCCGGTCAGGCAGACGCGATCGGCGAGGCGGGGGGCGGCCCGTTCCTCGGGCTCGTCGGCAACGCATGGGGCATTCGCGCGGCGCTCGCAACCGGAGCCGCGCTGCTCGTCGGCGCCCTCGGCCTCTGGGGGAAGGTGGTGCGCGACGGCGGCGAGGAGCCGGAGCTCGAGACGCTGCCGGCGCCGGAGGCGGCTTGATCGAGATCCGCACGGTGGAGACGGACGCCGACTTCGAGGCGTACGTCGAGGTGCGCAACAGGATCCACCCCGAGACGCCGATCACCGTCGAGCAGGTCCGCGGAACCACGGCCGGCGCGAAGCTCGACGTCGTCGCGTACCTCGACGGCGAGCCTGTCGGCGCCGGCTCCACGTCGCGGCAGTTCGACGACCCGGCGGCGCCGGTCGCCTACGCGAGCGCCCGCGTGCTCCGCGAACACCGCCGCCGCGGCATCGGCAGCTCGATCCTCGACGTCCTGTCCCGACACGCGCGCGCCGACGGCCGGAGCGCGCTCTACGTCGTCGTCCGGCTCGACGACGAGGACTCGCGCTCCTACTACGGCAACCGCGGCTTCGAGGAGGTGCTGCGCATGGAGGAGGTTCGGCTGCGCCCCGCCGAGTCCGGCGTCCAAGCGGGGTCGGTCGACGGTTTGCGCATCGTCCGGCTCATGGAGGAGCTCGATCGTGCGGTCTACGAGGCTGCGCAGGAGATCGAGCCGGACCTGCCCGCCGGCACGCCCGTCGCGGTCCTCGCGTTCGAGGAGTGGCATGCGCGGAACCTGGGGCCGCTCGCGATCCGCGAGTGCTCGTTCGCGGCCCTCGACGGGGACGTCGTCGCCGGCTACGCGATCCTCGGCCGCGGCGCGGAGGACGCCGCGGACCACTGGATGACCGGCACGCGCCGCGCGTACCGCGGCCGCGGGGTCGCGCGCTCCCTGAAGCAGTGCCAGATCGCCGCGTCGCGTGCCGCCGGCATCCGCGAGCTGCGCACGACCAATGCCTCCGACAACCTCCCCATGCGGCGAGTCAACGAAGGGCTCGGGTACCGGCCGTCCGTCACGTGGGTGCACCTGCGCGGCCCGCTGGTTCTCTAGGCGGTCGGGTCCCGGCGCAACTCGTCGAGGACGCGCGGCAGGTCGTCGACCGTGCGCGACTTGCGCACGTAGGCCGCCGCGCCGGCGTCGAGCGCCTCCAGCGAGTGCGCGATCACGTCGGATCCGCTCAGGATGACCACGTGGGCCGTCGGCACCTCTCGCCGGATCCGGCGCGTCGCCTCGAGTCCGTTCAGCGACGGCATATCGAGATCCATCACGACGATGTCAGGCCCGAGCCGGGCGGCCAGATCGGCGCCCGAGGCGCCGTCGACGGCACGCCCCGCGACCTCCACATACGAGAGAGTCGCAAGCAGCGCCTCGAGCGCGTCGAGGAACCGCTCGTCGTCGTCGACCAGGATCACCTTCACGCTATCTCCAAAGGTATGCCGAAACGACGAGGTTTTGTAGACTCGGGCGGTCTTCGAGGCGACGTGGCCTCAGGCGCAGGAAGGCCGCGCCTGGGCCTTTTTTCATTTCCAGGGAAGGAACGCGCATGGCGATGATCGAGAGCAGGGACCGGGCCACGTCGGACCCGGGCGCACGCAAGGACGTCCTGAAGCAGATGGAGAAGCAGGGCGTCGAGTACCTGCTCCTCTGGTTCACGGACCTCGAAGGACATCTGAAGAGCTTCGCGATCACGCCCGCGGAGGCCGAGGGCGCGCTCGACGACGGGATGGGCTTCGACGGTTCGTCGATCACCGGCTTCAACGCGATCGAGGAGTCCGACATGGTCGCGATCCCCGACCCCGCGACCTTCCGGCTGATGCCTGCGCGGGAGGGCGAGGCGGCGGTCGGCCGGATGATCTGCGACGTGGTCAAGCCCGACGGCGAGCCGTACGAGGGCGATCCGCGCTACGTGCTGCGGCGCGCGCTCCAGCGGATGGAGTCGATGGGGTTCGACACGTTCAACATCGGTCCGGAGCTCGAGTACTTCCTGTTCAAGTCGAACGACGCGACCGAGACGCTCGACGAGGGCGGGTACTTCGCGATGACCACTCTCGACGCGGCCACCGAGTGGCGCAACGAGACGATCAAGGCGCTCGAGTCGATGGGCATCCCGATCGAGTACCACCACCACGAGGTCGGGCCGTCGCAGCACGAGATCGACATGCGGTACGCCTCGGCGCTCGACATGGCGGACCACACGCTCACGTATCGCCTGATCGTGAAGGAGATCGCGGCGAAGAACGGGGTCTACGCGACGTTCATGCCGAAGCCGATCTTCGGCGAGAACGGGTCGGGGATGCACACGCACCAGTCGTTGTTCAAGGACGGCCGCAACGCCTTCTTCGACGCCGACGACCCGTGGCACCTCTCGGACGTCGGAAAGGCGTTCATCGCGGGGCAGCTCCGGCACGCGCGGGAGCTCTCGGCCGTGTTCGCACAGTGGGTGAACTCGTACAAGCGGCTCGTGCCGGGGTACGAGGCCCCGGTGTACGTCGCCTGGTCGCGGCGGAACCGCTCGGCGCTGATCCGCATCCCGCTCTACAAGCCGGGTGCCGAGCAGGCGACGCGCGCGGAGATCCGCTGCCCCGATCCCGCGTGCAACCCGTACCTGACGTTTGCGGCGCTCCTGCACGCCGGCCTCGAGGGGATCGAGAAGGGCTACGAGCTCCCGGAGCCGATGGAGCGCAACCTGTACCACCTCACCGCCGAGGAGCGCCGCGAGCAGGGAATCGTCTCGCTCCCGGAGACGCTCGGGGAGGCGATCGACGAGTTCGCGCAGTCCGACCTGATGCGGCGCGCCTTCGGCGACCACATCTTCGACAACTACGTCAAGCTCAAGCGGAAGGAGTGGGACGAGTACCGCGTCCAGCTCACCGAATGGGAGCTCGAGCGCTATCTCGCTGTTCTCTAAGACGCGAGTCGCCGGAAGGTACGAGTGGGTAGCGGGCGCCGGCTTTGCCGGCGCCCGCCCACTTCGGCGGAAAGATGTCGGAGGAGGGCCGCGGGGGGAAACCGGAGGTTTCCCTCCGCGTAGAACGACCACGAGGCGTCCAGTGGACGCCTCGCGATCGGCCGTCAGTCGGGGCCCGCGGAAAGGCGGTCCCGAGGTGCGGTGAGCTTACCGCCTCGTGACGTTCATTACTAGACGTTCTTAAAGGAACGTGCGGATCGACTCGCGGTCGACGCGCAGGCCGATGACCTTCGAGCCGTCGTCGATCTGCTCGATCGAGTCGGCGGGCACCAGCCGGCGGCGCCGGGCGAGGAAGCCGAAGCGGACGGAGAGCGCGTCGGGCGTCTCCGGCGACGTGCCGTACATCGGCCCTTCGACCCGCCCGACGATCCGGCCGCGGACGTCTGCGACGAGGAATCCCGATGTGCGGCGGAGGTCGAGGGCTACGGCGGACACGTTGCCAACCTATTCCCGGTCTCTAAGGAAATCCCCCCACCCTTCGTAAGGATCTTGTTAATCCACAGGAACGGGGAGGGGCCGGATCCGGTTACGCAATCTGGTTACGGCTTCGTGCTCATCACCCACCAGGCCACGGCGAGCGCGACGAGGTAGAGCGACGAGAGCACCGCCACCGCGCGGGGCTGCCAGCCGGCACCCCGCAGGCGCGCCGCCCAGTACGCGAGCCCCACCGCGACCAGCAGGAGGACCAGACCGGCGTCGGAGACCGCCATACCGGCCCCGATCCAGCCGGGAGTCCCGGAGATGTCCTCCTTCGACTGAGTCCACTGTGCGCCGATACGCATCACGATCCAGGCGGGGAGCACGACGGCGAGCAGCGTGCGGAAGGTGGCGCGCGCCAGCAACTCGCGCTGCGGGCGGTGCCATGAGGCCCAGCCGAACGCCGCGACGGCGAGCGTCCCGCCGAAGAGGATCATCGCGCCGAGGACGTGCACGAAGAGGGGTAGGTCCCAGGCGTGGGGCCTGACGGAAGCGAGCATCAGGCGCCCGGCTTCCAGATCATCAGGACGAGGATCAGCAGGGCGGCGAGGCCCGCGCCGTAGTTGGAAACGTTCGCGCGGCGGTCGCGTGCGAGCGCCGTCAGCTCGGCGCTGGGCGCGTCGCCCTCGGCGGCGAGGCGCTCCGCCAGCCCGCGTGCGCGCGTTTGCACGCGTCCGCCCATGCCTCCGAGCGCGCCCATGACGAGCCACAGGAGGATTGCGCCCCAGATCCAGAACTCGCCCCACGAGTAGTCGACGTGGTGCACGAGCCAGAGGCCGAGGATCAGTGTGGCGAGCGAGCCGACGCCGATCAGCGGCAGCGAGACCCGGACGAGGCCGAAGAAGAGCGCGATCTCGCTCGGGCGGTCGGTCCGCTGCGCGAGGAAGTTGCAGACGCCTGCGAAGACGGAGCCGCCGACGAGCAAGAACGCACCGGAGACGTGGAGCGCCAGCAGCCAGTCGTAGGTGTCCACGGACGCGGAGCGTACGCTTCGAAGCGGATGGACGCGCGCGACCGTCACCTGCGCCTGCTGACCGAGACGATCGAGGCGGTCAACTCGACACTCGACCTCGAAGAAGTGTTGTCTCTCGTGGCAACGAAGGTCGCCGACGCGCTCGATGCCGACGCGTGCTTCGTCTACCTCTACGACGAGCGCAACGACGAGCTCGTCCTGCGCGCGACGCACGGGACGGCGATCGAGGACATGACGCGGCGGCCGCGCATGCGGCCGGGCGAGGGGATCACCGGTGTCGCGGCGGAGCGGCGCGCGCCCGTGATGATCCCGTCGCAGGCGCATCTCGATCCGCGGTTCAAGCAGTTCCCGAACCTCGCGGAATCGGAGTACGAGTCGATCCTCGCCGTGCCGATCCTCGCGCGCGGCGAGCGGCTCGAGGGCGCGCTCAACGTGCGCACGCGCGCCGCGCGCGAGTTCACCCGTGACGAGATCGACCTGCTGCTCGCGATCGCGGCGCAGGTCGCGCAGTCGATCGAGCACGCGCAGCTGTACTCGGAGGCGCAGCGGCGAGTCGCGGAGCTCGAGGCGCTCGCTCGGATCTCCGAGGCGGTGTCGAATTCTCTCTACCTCGAGGAGTCGCTCGAAGCGATCGTCAAGACGACGATGGAAGCGCTGCACGCCACGGGCGCGGCGCTCGTCCTCGAGGACGGCGCCATCGCGTGGCCCGAGGGCCGCGCGGACGCGCACGCGATCCGCCAGCCGCTGCGCTGGCGCGGCCGCCAGATCGGCGAGCTCGTCGCCGACCGTGCGACGGCGTTCACCGAGCACGACCGCGAGCTGCTCGCATCGATCGCCCAGCACGCGGCGGTCGCGCTCGAGCACGGCCGGGCGGTGATGCGCGGCGTGCTCGCACAGGAGATCCACCACCGCGTGAAGAACAACCTGCAGACCGTCGCCTCGCTTCTGCGCCTGCAGGCGCGTGCGGCCGAGGCGGTCGACCCGCGCGAGGCGCTCGAGCACTCCGTGAACCGGATCCTCGCGATCGCCGCGGTGCACGAGGTGCTGACCGAGCGGCGCGACGACGACGTCGACCTCGCGGACCTGCTCGGCCGGCTGCGAGCGATGCTCGTGCAGGGAGTCGGCGGCGGCAAGGAGGTCGACGCGCGCCTCGAGGAGGTGTCGCTCGCCGGGCACCGCGCGACCGCGCTCGCGCTCGTCTTCGCGGAGCTGCTCCAGAACGCGCTCGAGCACGGCGGCGCGCACGTCCGCGTCGAGCTGGCGATGCGGAACGGCGACGTCGTGCTCGCGATCGCCGACGACGGTCGCGGGATCGAGGGCGCAGAGAAGAGCGGAACCGGCCTGTCGATCGTGCGCGCGCTCGTCCGCGACGAGCTGCGGGGGACGCTCGAGCTGCGCAGTGAGGGCGGCACCCGCGCGGAAGTGCGGTTCCCCGCGTAGGCGCCGCTTGTCGGCGCCGACCATAAGAGGGTGCCCGGGCTTCGCCCGGGTGCCCGCTTCCTTGGGGCCGACCGGCCCCAAGGGCGATACTTCCGGCGATGATCGTCGACTGCGCCGTCTACCGGGAGGGCCGGCGTCGCCCCGGCGAGTTGCCGCTCGAGCGGGCGTGCGAGGCGAGCCAGGACGCGGATGCGTTCGTCTGGATCGGGCTCTACGAGCCGACGGAAGAGGAGTTCGACGCCGTGCGCCGGGAGTTCGACCTCCACGAGCTCGCGGTCGAGGACGCGATCACCGCGCACCAGCGGCCGAAGCTCGAGGCATACGACGACACGCTGCTCGTGGTGCTCAAGCCCGCGCGCGAGGCCGGGTCGGGCGCGATCGAGCTCGGCGAGATCCTGATCTTCATCGGCGACGGCTTCGTGATCACGGTGCGCCACGGCGAGGCCGCGCTGCACGACGTGCGCCTGCGAACCGAGGAGCGGCCCGACCTCCTGCGCTGCGGCCCCGGCGCGGCGCTCTACGCGATCGTCGACAGGATCGTCGATGACTACCAGCCCGTGATCGACGCGATGGATCACGCCGTGCAGGAGGTCGAGCGCGAGGTCTTCTCGGCGTCGGGGACGAACCCGACCGAGGACATCTACCGGTTGAAGCGCGAGGTGCTGCAGCTGCACTCAGCCGTCGCGCCGCTCGCGGAGCCGCTCGACCGCCTGGCCCGCGGGCGGCACGACACGATCCACTCGGAGCTGCACGCGTACTTCCGCGACGCGCACGACCACCTGCTGCGGATGATCCAGCAGATCGAGAGCTACCGCGACCTCCTCACGAGCGTCCTCACCGCGAACCTCAGCCAGGTGACCGTGCGGCAAAACGAGGACATGCGGCGCATCTCGGCCTGGGCCGCGATCATCGCCGTTCCAACTGCGATCGCGGGCCTCTACGGCATGAACTTCCACCACATGCCGGAGCTCGACTGGGCGCTCGGCTACCCGCTCACGCTCGGGCTGATCGCTCTCGTCTGTGCGGTGCTCTACCGCTACTTCCGGCGCATCGGCTGGCTCTGACGGAGCGCCGTCGTGACGCGCCGGCCCGACCGCGTCGCCCGGTAGAGCGTCGACGGCGGCCGTGTGTCGAGCACCTCGCGGACGACGAGGCCGGCG
>DASXTR010000057.1:0-3525 GCA_036505325.1 Gaiellaceae bacterium | reverse complement strand
TCGCGCGTGAAGCGCGCGATGCTCATCGTCAACCCGTTCTCGACCTCCGTGACGCGCAGGCTCGTCGAGGACGTCGAGGACGCGCTGCGGCAGCAGGTCGAGCTCGAGACGGAGTACACGAAGGCGAAGGGGCACGCGACCGAGCTCGCCGCGCGCGCTGCCGAGGAGGCGGATGCGGTCGTCGTCCTCTCCGGCGACGGCACCTACAACGAGGCGATCAACGGCGCCGGCGGCCGCATCCCGATGGGCTTCCTCCCGGGCGGCGGGACGAGCGTGTTCCCGCGCGCGCTCGGGCTCCCGCGCGACGCGTACGTCGCCGCCGAGGCGGTCGCGTATGCGATCGCGATCGGCCGGACGAGGCGCATCACGCTCGGGCGCGTGAACGGGCGGCGCTTCGCGTTCTCCGCCGGCATCGGTCTCGACGCGGAGGCGGTCCGCCGGATGGACGCCCGCGGGCGGACGGAAGACGGGAAGCGGCCCGGCGACTTCGCGTTCGCCGCGACGTTCCTCCGGTTGTTCACGGAGGCCCGGCTGCGGTTCGAGCCGGCGCTCGAGATCACCGGCGTCGGCCGGGCGGCGTTCGTGATGGTCGCGAACGGGTCGCCGTACAGCTTCGCCGGGCCGGTGCCGCTGCAGATCGTCCCGGAGGCGAACTTCGAGGAGGGACTGGCGTTCGTCGCGCCCGTCGCCGTGCGCCCCGCCGTGCTGCCGCGGCTCGCCACGCGGGCGCTGCGCGGGCGCCTGCACGAGGACGCCGTCGTCCTCGCGGGCCACGACGAGGACCGCATCGAGGTGCATTGCGATCGTCCGCTCCCGCTGCAGGCCGACGGAGAGGATCTCGGCGACGTGCTCGAGGCGACGTTCGAGGCGGAGCGCGGCGCGCTGGAGGTTCTGATTTAGCCCGTCGGCGCTAGGGTTCGCGCAGCATGGCCCAGGTAGTACCGGACTTGCGGCGAGTCCTCGACGGCGACAGCGTGCCCGACGGGCTCACCGAGAGCGATCTGCTCGAGCTCTATCGCCGCATGGTCCTCCTGCGGACCTACGACGAGCGCTCCGTCGTCTACCACCGGCAGGGACGGATCGGGACGTACGCCATCTTCTGGAACCACGAGGCGATCCAGGTCGGCGCGACCTACCCGCTCGACGACGTCGACTGGATCTTCCCGTCGTATCGCGAGTCGGCGATCGGGCTCCTGCGCGGCATGCCGGCCGCGACCGTGCTCCAGTGGTGGCGCGGCCACCCGTCGGGTTGGTGGAACCCGGCCGACTGGAACGTCGCGTCGATCTGCGTCCCGATCGGGACCCACGTCCCGCACGCGGCGGGTCTTGCGTGGGGGAAGAAGCTGCGCGGCGACGACGCCGTCGCAATGGCCTTCTTCGGCGACGGCGCGACGTCCGAGGGATCGTTCCACGAGGGCGTGAACTTCGCAGCGGTCATGAAAGCCCCGGCGGTGTTCGTGTGCAACAACAACGGCTGGGCGATCTCGACGCCGGTGTCGGCGCAGACGCGAGCGGAGACGCTCGCCGACAAGGCGGCCGGCTACGGCATCCCGGGCGTGCGCGTCGACGGGCTCGACGTCCTCGCCGTGTGGGAGGCCGCGCGGGATGCGGTCGAACGCGCGCGCAGCGGCGGCGGACCGACGTTCATCGAGGCCGTTCACTACCGCGTCGCTCCGCACGCGACCGCCGACGATCCCCGCGCTTACATCGATCACGCGCGCGTCGAGGAGGAGCGCGCACGCGAGTGCGTCGGCCAGTACGACCGCTTCCTCCGGCGCCTCGGCGTGCTCACCGAGTCGATTGCGGACGACGTTCGTGTGGCGGCCGAGGACGCGATGCGCGCCGGCATCGCCGCCGCAGAGGCCGAGCCGCCCCCGTCCACCGATCTGCTCTTCGACAACGCGTACGTCGACCCGCCGCCGAACCTGCGCGATGGCTGACCTGACGCTCGTCGAGGCGGTGAACGACGCGCTCCATACGGAGCTCGCCCGCGACCCCAATGTGCTGGTGATGGGCGAGGACGTCGGTCGCTCCGGGGGCGTGTTCCGTGCGACGGCCGGCTTGCGCGACCGGTTCGGCGCCGACCGCTGCGTCGACACCCCGCTCGCCGAGGCGGGGATCCTCGGGACCGCCGTCGGCCTGTGCATGGCGGGCTGGCGTCCCGTCTGCGAGATGCAGTACGACGCCTTCTCCTATCCGTGCCTGGATCAGCTCATCACGCACGTCGGCCGGTATCGCTGGCGCACGGGTGGGCGCATGGAGTTCCCGATCACGATCCGGATGCCGTACGGCGGCGGAGTGCGTGCGCCCGAGCTCCACGACGACTCGCCGGAGACGTACTACGTGCACACGCCCGGGATCAAGGTCGCCATCCCTTCGACGCCCGCGGACGCGAAGGGCCTGCTCGCCGCCGCGATCCGCGATCCGGATCCGGTGGTGATCTTCGAGCCGAAGCTCGTCTACCGCACGGCGCGCGGCGAGGTGCCCGAGGGCGAGCACGTCGTGCCGCTCGGTCGCGCGCGCGTCGCGCGCGAAGGCAGTGACGTGACGTTGATCGCTTACGGGGCGATGGTGCCGGTGTGCCTGCGCGCCGCCGACGAGCTCGACGGCGAGGCGTCGTGCGAGGTCGTCGACATCCGCTCGCTCCGTCCGCTCGACGAGGAGACGATCCTCGCCTCGGTCGCGAAGACCGGCCGCGTCGTGATCGTCCACGAGGCTCCGCGGACCGTCGGGTTCGGCGCCGAGCTCGCCGCGCTGATCGCCGAGAAGGCGATCTACGACCTGCAGGGCCCGGTGCTGCGCGTGACGGGTTACGACGTCCCGTACCCGTACTGGACGATCGAGGATGCATACGTCCCCTCGGTCGCGCGCGTCGCCGATGCCGTCAGGCGACACCTCGGCTGAACGGCTGCGCCTGTGGCTCGAGCGCTCGCGTGACGGGCGCGGCTACTACCTGCGCGACGCCGCGACGGAGGAGCCGGTGCGCTGGGAGGATCCACGCATCCGGGTCGTCGCCGCGGCCGGTGTGACGTTCCGGCCGGAGGCGCTCGAGGACCCGTCCTTCGATCCGGGCCGCCGGCTCGCTCTTGTTGCCGAACCGGACAACGAGCACGATCCGAACGCGGTCGGGATCTGGAATGTGGACAAGAAGTTGCAGGTCGGTTACGTGCCCCGCGAGGTCGCGGCCGAACTGGACGGGTCCGAGCAGGCCGTGTCTATTTGGAGGGTGGACGGCGGGCTGCGTGTGCTGATTGCGCCGGCCGACGCGTGGATCGGAACCCCTAGGTGATGGAGCAGTACCTGTCCATCACCTCGTAGGAAGACCCTGCAAAACGATGGGGGCCGGTGTGCACCAGCCGTATATATGCTCCGCCGCCGATGGCCTACGAGTTCAAGCTGCCGGATCTCGGCGAGGGCCTGACCGAAGGGGAGATCGCCCGTTGGCTCGTGGCCGAAGGGGACGTGGTCGAAGAGGACCAACCGCTCGTGGAGATCCAGACCGACAAGACGACGGTCGAGATCCCG
>DASXTR010000056.1:0-7212 GCA_036505325.1 Gaiellaceae bacterium | reverse complement strand
CGCGCTCGTGAAGCTCGTCGCCGGCGTCGGCTTCGCGCTCGCGTACGTCGGCTCGGTCGTGATCGTGGACGACCTCCCGCCGACGCTGCGCGGGACCGGGCAGGGCCTCGCGAAAGCGGTCTCGTTCGGGCTCGCGCCCGTCGCCGACTCGCTCGCGGGCGGCGCGATCTACGACTACGCCGGGCCGCGCACGCTCTTCCTCGCGTCGGCGTGCGCGGCCGTCGCCGCGGGCGGCGCTGTTCTGGCCGTCGCGGTCCGCGGCGCACGCCGCACCGAGGCCGTCGCCGAAATGCGCGTAGAGACGGCGAGGGTCCCGGACTGAACAGTCATGTCGACACCAGCCTCGATCTAGCTTTCAAACTTCAAAGAGTCGAAGATAGAGTGTCGCCGTGCCGCACAACGCACAGCCCGTGCACGAGGTCAAGGCGAACCTCTTCCGCGTGCTCGGGCATCCCGCGCGCGTCCGGATCCTCGAGCTGCTGCGCGACGGCGAGCGCTCGGTCGGCGCGCTGCAGGCGGCGCTGGGGCTCGACTCGGGCGGCACGTCGCAGCACCTCGCGGCCCTGCGCCGGATCGGGCTCGTGGAGTCGCGGCGCGAGGGGACGAGCGTGTACTACCGGGTCGCCGACGAGCGGGTGTTCGAGCTGCTCGAGACCGGGCGCGGGATCATCACGCGGCGGCTCGCGGAGCAGCAGTCGATCCTGCAGGACCTCGAGACGTCGTGATCGCGGCGCTGCTCGTTGCAGGGCTCGGCGCGATCGCGCTCGGCGGAGTGGTCGGGGCGCGCCGCGCCTCGTTCGCGGTGGGACTCGGCCTGCAGGCGACGGGCGCGGCCGCGGTCGGCGTCGCCGGCTTCTGGACGCTCGGGTCGGGTACAGAGCTCGGCGCTGGATTCGCGAGCGATTTCACGATCCGCGTCGGCGTCGACGGGCTGAGCGGCCTCTTCCTCGGGACGCTCGGCCTCATCGCCGCGCCGGCGCTCGTCTTCTCGTTGGGCTACCTGGAGCCGACCGCGCGCGGGCGCGCCGTCGGGACGCTGACGTCCGCGTTTCTGCTCGCCCTCGCGCTCGTGCTGTGCGCGCGCGACCCGCTGACGTTCCTCGCGGGGTGGGAGCTCATGACGCTGTTGTCGGGCGCGGTCATCCTCGTCGCACGCGGGGCCGACCGGCACGCGCGGCAAACCGTGTTCAGCTACTTCGCGGTGACGCACCTCGGCGGCGTCGGCACCTGGGTCGCGATCCTGTTGCTCGCGAACGCCGGCGCAATCGGGAATCCGGGAGCGGTCGCGTCCGGGTCGGGCGTGCAGGCGGCGATCGCACTGGCGGCACTCGCCGGGATGGGAACGAAGGCCGGCGTGATGCCGCTCCACGTCTGGCTCCCGCGCGCGCACCCGCTCGCACCCGCGCCGGTGTCGGCGCTGATGAGCGGCGTGATGATCAAGGTCGCGCTGTACGGGCTCGTGCGCGTGCTCGTCGAGTGGGACGGCGTGCTGCCCGTCTGGTTCGGCGTGCTCGTGCTCGGCGCGGGGGCGCTGTCGGCGGTCGGCGGCGTCGTGTACGCGCTCTTCCAGCACGACCTCAAGCGGCTGCTGGCGCTGCACTCGATCGAGAACGTCGGGATCATCGTGCTCGGCATCGGCGCCTGCCTCGTCCTGCGTGCGCGCGGCGCCGGCGAATGGGCCGCGTTCGCCCTCGCAGCGGCACTCCTGCACAGCGTGAACCACGCGGTGTTCAAAGCGCTCCTCTTCCTGGGCGCGGGCGCGTTCGAGCGCGCGGTGGGATCGCTGGAGGTCGACCGGCTCGGCGGGCTCCTGCGCCGCATGCCGTGGACGGGCGCGGCGTTCTTCGTCGGCGCGATGGCGATCGCCGGCCTCCCGCCGCTGAACGGCTTCGCGTCGGAGTGGCTGACACTGCAGGCGCTGCTCCACGTTCCCGCGTACGCGCACGTCGCCGACGGCGTCGCCGGCGCTGTCGCGCTCGGTGCGCTCGCCTCGACGGCGGCGCTCGCGGTCTTCTGCTTCGTCAAGGTCGTCGGCCTCGTCCTGCTCGGCCCGCCGCGTACGCACGCGGCCGCCGCTGCGACGGAATCGCCCCTGCCGCTCCGGGTCGCGATCGGCTCGCTCGCCGTCGCGTGCGTCGTGCTCGGGTTCGCGCCGGGAGTGCTTTTCGGCGCGCTCGTGGGTCTCGCTCCGTGGTCCGGGGCTGTCGCAACCGAGGTCGGCCTGCATGTGCCCGGCACCGGCTCGCTGCCAACCGTCGGCCTCGCGGTCGCACTCGTCGCCGGGACAGCCGCGCTGATGCTGTTACGCGGGACGCGCAGTGCAGCACCCGCGCCGAGCTGGGCCTGCGGACAGCGCGTCGAGCCGGCGCTGCGGTGGACGAGCGCCGGCTTCACGAAGCCGCTGCGGCTCGTGCTCGAGGCGGTGCTGCGCCCGCAACGGGAGATCGTCGTGCGCACGGAGGGCGGGGTCGTGCGCGAGGTGTCGTACAGCGGTCACGTCCCGCATCTGATCGACGAGCACGTGTACGCGCCGGTCACGCGTGTCTCACTCGTCGCGGCCGGGTTCGCGCGCCGGCTGCAGAGCGGCAGTCTCGGGACGTACGTCTCGTACCTGATCGGGCTCGTGGTCGTGCTCCTCGCCGCGGCGCGGCTCGGGGTGATCGGTTGAGCGCCGCGGCCGTCGTCGCGGGCGCGGGCGAGGTCGTGGGCGGGATCGCGCTCGCGCCCCTCCTGCCGGGTCTCGTCCAGCACTGGAAGGGACGCCTCCAGGGCCGCCGTGGGCCGAGCCCGCTCCAGCCGTACCGCGAGCTGCGCCGGCTCTGGTGGAAGAGCACCGTCGACCCGGAGGGCGCGACGGTCGTCTACCGGCTGGCGCCGGCGGTCGTCGCCGCCAGTCTCTTCGCCGGGCTCCTGGTCCTCCCGCTCGCCGCGCGGGCGCCGAGCCTCGGCCTCGGCCACGACGCGCTCGTGCTCGTCGGCGTGCTCGGGCTCGCGCGCTTCGCAGTTGCCGTGTCGGGGTGGGACGTCGCGAACGGGTTCGCACTCATGGGGGCGAGCCGCGACCTCACGCTCTCGGTCTTCGTCGAGGCGTGCCTGGTCCTCTCGCTCGCCGTCGCCGCGCTCGTCGCGGGCACGACGGACCTGGGCGAGGTCATCGCCGCGACTGCGGGCGCGCACGTCTGGGCGGATCCGGGTCTCGCGCTCGGTGCGCTCGCCTTCGCGCTCGTCGTCGTGGCCGAGACCGGTCGGCAACCCGTCGACAACCCGGACACGCATCTCGAGCTGACGATGATCCACGAGGGCCCGCTGCTCGAGTACGCGGGCCGCGATCTCGCGTACCTGCAGTGGGCCGCCGCGGCCCGCCACTGGCTCGTGCTCGTCCTCGCCGCGCAGGTCTTCCTGCCGCATCCGCACGGCGCGTGGTGGCAGCTCGCCGTTCTGCCGGTCGCACTCGTCGTGCTGTGCGCCGGGCTCGCAACGGTCGAGACGCTGGTGGCGAAGATGCGCGTCCTCATCGTGCCGCGCCTGCTCGCGATCGGTGCCGCGGCCGCGGTGCTCGGCATCGCAGCCCGGCTGGTGGGGGCGTCGTGAGCGGGGCGCTCGCGTGGACGCTCGTCGGGCTCGGCCTCTCGGTCATCGTCGTCCGGCGGAGATCGATCGCCGTCGCGCTCGTCACCACGCAGGCGCTCGTGCTGGTCGGCCTGGCCCTCCACGACGCGACGACCGGAGAGGACTTCGTCGCCGCCGGAGCGCTGGGCGCTCGGGCGGTCGCGCTGGCGGCGCTCTTCCTCCTGCTCGTCGCGCGCACGCGCGAGTCGCGGCCGGTGCGCGCCCGCGTCAGCCCGCTCCTTCGCGCCGGCGTCGCCGTCGGATTCGCGCTGACGCTGACGTGGCTCGTGCCCGTGATCGGGCTGACGTCGCGGGACGCCGAGCGGGCCGTGCTCGCGCTCGTCGCCTTCGGCGTCGCAACGGTCGCGACGCGGCGCGCGACGCTGTTCCAGATCCTCGGCATCGTCCTGGTCGAGAACGCGCTCGCACTGTCGGCGCTCGAGCTACCCGGCGGCGCGTCGCTCGCGATCGAGCTCGGGGTCGCGTTCGACCTGATGCTCGTCGCGCTTGTCGCGGCGGTGTTTCACGAGCGGATCTTTGCCGAGTTCGGAGCGGGCGACACCGCGGCGCTGAGGACGCTGCGTGACTAGCCGCGAGCTGCTCGCGCTCGCTGCGGTGTGTGTGCCGGCGCTCGCCGCGGCACTCGTCGCGCTCGCGCCGCGCCGCCTCGTCACGCCGCTCGCGCTCGCGGCGGCCGTGCCGACGGCCGTCCCGGCACTCGCCCTCAGCGTGTCGATCCTGCGCGCGCCCGACGATCCGTCGGTCGGAGACTGGCTGGTCGTGGACGCGGCCGGTGGGTTGCTCGTGGCCGTCGTTGCGGTCGTCGGGCTGGCGAGCGTGGTCGCGTCGCCCGCGTACCTCGCGAGCTCCGGCGCCTCGCTCGTCTCCGCCGCGCGGCGCGAGAAGACGTACTTCGGGGCGCTCTACGCGTTCTGGGCGGTGCTGCTAGCGGTCCCGCTCGCGGGCAACCTCGGCGCGGCATGGCTCCTCGTCGAGGCGACGACCGCCGCGTCCGCGCTGCTCGTCGGCTTCAGCGGCAAGCCGCGCGCGCTCGAGGCGGGATGGAAGTACCTGATCCTGACCTCGCTCGGCCTCGGCGTCGCGCTGCTCGGCATCGTCCTGCTCGCCGCGGGCGTGCCGGGCGGGGGGCTCGGCGCGCTGTCCTGGCGGGCGCTGACGACGTACTCCGGTGACGGGGCGCTCGTCGCGTACCTGCTGCTGCTCGCCGGGCTCGCCGCGAAGATCGGCTGGGCGCCGGTGCACAACTGGCTCCCGGACGCGCACTCGGAGGCTCCGCCGCCCGTGTCCGCGCTCCTGTCCGCGGCGCTGCTGCCCGCCGTGCTGCTCGTGGCGTGGCGGTCCGAGCAGTCGCTCGCCCCGGTCATCGGCGAGCGCACCGCACAGACCGTGCTGATCGCGTTCGGCCTCGTCTCGCTCGCGGTCGCGGTCCCGTTCCTCTGGCGGTCGTTGGCGTGGAAGCGGCTGCTCGCGTACTCGAGCCTCGAACACATGGGCGTGATCGCGCTCGGGATCGGCTTCGCGTCGCCGCTCGCGCTCGCCGGCGTCGCTGTGCACATCGCCGCCCACGCGGTTGCGAAGGCGCTCGGCTTCTATGCGGCGACACCGCTCGTCGTCCACGAGCCGCGCGCGGCGGGACACGCCGTCACCGGCATCGCGCGAACGCGGCCTGCGCTGGGCGCGACGATGGGCGTCTCGCTCGGCGCGCTGTCCGGTCTGCCGCCCTCGCCGCTGTTCGCGAGCGAGGTGCTGATCGTCGCGGGCGGCTTCCAGGCCGGCAGGCCGTGGGCGGCCGCGGCGACCGCACTTCTGCTCGCGTTGGGCTTCCTCGGGCTCGCTCACAACCTGCTCGAGACCACCGCCGGCAAGGCGCGCCGCCGCGAGCCACAGGCGCCCGGCCTGCGGACCCTCACGGCGATTGCAGGCGTCTCGATCGTGCTGCTCCTCGCCCTCGCGGCGGCCGCTGTGTGGCTGCCCGGAACGGATGTCGTCGACGCGCTCGTGCGGGGGGCCGTGTGACGCCGTACCGCGAGCGGATCGTCGCTGCGCTCGCCGACGGCTGGCGCTTCGCCGGGCTGCACGCCGCGGCCGGCGGCACGGTGGTGCGTACGCTGCTGGCGCGCGCGAACGGATCGACGCGGATCGAGACGGTCGCCGTCGAGGACGGCCGCGTTCCGTCGATCGTCGACCTCGTCCCGGCCGCCGCCTGGGACGAGCGCGAGGCGCACGATCTGCACGGCGTCGGTTTCGCCGGGCACGAGCCGCTGCGTCCGCTGGTCGACCACGACCTGCGCCTCGAGCGGTGGACGGTGCCGGTTCGCGGGTCGGATCCGTACCAGATCGCCGTCGGCCCGATCCACGCCGGCGTGATCGAGTCCGGCCACTTCCGGTTCCACGTCGTCGGCGATCGCATCCTCCACCTCGACGCGCGCCTCTTCTACAAGCACCGCGGTCTCGAGCGCGCGGCGGAAGGAAGGACGCTCGACGAGGGGATCGCCTTCGCATCGCGCGCGTGCGCCGCTTGCGCGGTCACCAACGGCGTCGCGTACGCCCACGCATGCGAGGACGCGCTTGGTCTCGTGCCGACCGCCGAGCTCGCGCGGGCGCGCACGATCCTGCTCGAGCTCGAGCGGATGTGGAGCCACCTGAACGACATCGCGGCGGTGTGCGCCGGCGTGGGGCTCGCCGCCGGGAACAACCGTTTCGCCGCGCTCACCGAGCGCGCGCGTCGGCTCAACGCCGCGCTGACGGGGCACCGCTTTCTCTTCGGCAGCGTGCGCGTCGGCGGCAGCGATCTCGCGCTCGACGGCGACCGGGTCCGCGCGGCGCGCGCGGAGGTTGCCGCCCTCCGCTCCGAATCGAGCGGCGCGTGGCGTGAGCTGCTGTTCAACGCGTCCTTCCAGGACCGGCTGCCGGACATCGGCGTCGTCGGCGCGGCGGACGCCGCGCGGCTGGGAGCCGTCGGGCCGGCCGCGCGCGCAGCCGGGATCGCCGAGGACATCCGTGCGACCAGTCCGCGCCTCGCCTACGACGGCTTCACAGCCGCGGCGCCGAGACGCATTGCCGGAGACGTGCGGGCCCGGCTCGAGCAGCGTGCGGTCGAGCTCCTGCAGACCTTCGCCGTGCTCGAGAGCCTGCTCGATCGTCCCGTCGCGCCGGCCCGCGCAGAGCCCGGCGCGCAGGAGCGCACGATCGGCGTCGGCCGCGTCGAGAGCCCGCGCGGCGCGACGAGCTGCGTCGTCGAGCGGTCGCGCGACCGCGTCGAGCGCCTGCGCCTCCGGACCGGCTCCTACGCCAACTGGCCGGTGGTCGCCCACGCGGCCGCCGACAACCTGCTCCCGGACTTCCCGCTGATCAACAAGAGCTTCGAGCTCTGCTACGCCTGCGCCGATCGCTGATGCTCACGCTGCTCCGCGACCTCCGCCGACTCCGCCGCGACCTCGACCTCGCGCGCCCGCGCGCCGGACGCAGCCTCGCTGTGCGGCACGTCGACGCCGGATCCTGCAACGGGTGCGAGCACGAGCTCACGCTCGTCTCGAGCCCGTACTACGACCTGCAGCGGTTCGGCCTCGGCGTCGTTGCCTC
>DASXTR010000055.1:0-14655 GCA_036505325.1 Gaiellaceae bacterium | reverse complement strand
CCGTTCGTGTCGCGGTCCTGGGCTCGTCCGTCCAGCGCGCCGCCGCCTCCGGGTACCCCACAAGCAGATCGAGCGCCCTCAAGCGCCGAATCGTCGTGGGCGTCCTCGTGCTGCTCTCGCTCGTCCTGATCACCGTCTCGTTCCGCTCGACGGCGCTCGACCCCGTGCAGGGCTTCGGCGCGTCGGTGCTGCGGCCGTTCGAGGTCGCCGCCGAGCGGGTCTCGCGCCCGTTCCGCGACGCGATCGGCTGGTCGCGCGGCCTCTTCCACGCGAAGTCGGAGAACGAGCGGCTGAAGCGCGAGAACGAGGGCCTGCGCCGCCAGCTCGTCCTGAACGAGTCCGCCCTCCAGGAGAACGTCGAGCTCCGCAACGCGCTCGAGTACAAGTCGGCGCCGACGTTGAAGGACTTCCGCCTCGTCGCGGCGCAGGTCGTCGCGAGCCCGCCGAGCCAGTTCGACCAGCAGGTCGTGATCGCCGCGGGATCCGCCGACGGCCTCGCCGAGAACGACATCGTCGTCGCGCCGGAGGGACGCGGGTCGGCCGGCCTCGTCGGGCAGGTGACGAAGGTGTTCGCCGGCATCGCGGGCGTCACGCTCATCACCGACGAGGACAGCGCGGTGCGCGCGACGGTGCTGACCAACCCGAGCGCCGTCGGCATCCTCCGGCACGGGAGCGGCACCGACACCCTGATCCTCGACCGAGTGTCGAAAGTGCCGAACGTCCGGCTGCACGACGTGATCATGACCGCCGGATCGCCGGGGAAAGGCCAGCTGCCGTCGCTCTACCCGCGCGGGATCGAGATCGGGAAGGTCACGAGCGTGTCGCAGACCGACACGGAGTTCTTCAAGCAGATCCAGGTCGAGCCGTTCGTCGACTTCTCGTCCCTGCAATCGGTTCTCGTGCTCGTGCCGAAGCGCCGATGACGCTCGATCCGCTCAAGGCCGCGGTCGTGCTGTTCGTCGCCGTGATCGTCCAGGTCTCGGTGCTGCCGTCGTACGCGCCGCTCGCGTCGAATGCCGACGTCGTGCTCGTCACGCTGCTCGCGCTCGCACTGCTGCGCGGGTCGGTGTTCGGCGCCGTGGCGGGCTTCGCCGCCGGGTTCCTGCTCGACACGGCGCATCTCGGGACGCTCGGCTTCACGTCGCTCCTGCTCACGCTGGCGGGGTTCTGGATCGGACGCTACGGGGAGACGACTGCGCGCGATCGCTTCCACGCGCCGCTCACGTCCGTCGGCGTCGTCACCGTGCTCTACGCGTTCGCCGCGCTCGGCCTGCGGTTCGTGCTCGGCTCGTCGGCGCCGGCGCGCGCGGTGCTCGACGCGCTGCCTGCGGCGGTGCTGCTGAACCTGCTGCTGACGCTGCCGGTGTACGCGCTCGTGCGGCGGCTGTTCCCGCCGCAGGACATGTTCGACCGCGTGCGGGAGGTGCGCCTCCTTGGCTGACAGGACGCCGCGCCGCTTCCTGCCGTCGGATCCGCGGGTGGAGGAGCCGTACCGGCTCACGCCCCAGCTCGCGCTCCGCGTCGCCGTGCTCGGTGCGCTGACGCTCGCGGTCTTCGCCGTCCTCTTCCTGCGCCTGTGGGCGCTGCAGGTGCTCTCGGGCGAGAAGTACGCGGCCGCCGCGAACGACAACCGCGTGCGGACGCTGCGGCTCGACGCGCCGCGCGGGACGATCGTCGACCGGCACGGCAAGCCGCTCGTCGTCAACGTCCCCGGCACCCGCCTCGAGCTCTGGCCGGCGGATCTGCCGAAGAGCTGGCCCGAGCAGCGCACCGAGCTGCGCAAGCTCTCGAAGATCGTCGACGTCCCGGTGAAGGAGATCCTGCGCCGGATGAAGGCGCACGAGGGCGACCCGCTGACCCCGGTCGTCGTCCAGTACGGGATCCACTCCGACCAGTACCAGTACATCCGCGAGCGCAAGACGGAGTTCCCGGGCGTGCAGCTCACCGACAGCTTCCTCCGCAAGTACCCGTACCGCTCGCTCGCGGCGCAGGTGCTCGGCCACGTCGGCGAGATCTCGGAGCCCGAGCTGAAGGAGCGGCGCCGCCTCGGCTATCAGCTCGGCGACATCGTCGGCCTGTCCGGGGTCGAGGGGGTCTACGACCGCTATCTCCGCGGGCGCGACGGCTCTGCGCAGCTGACCGTCGACTCGCGCGGCCGGCCGAAGTCGGCGGTGCGGCCGGTGTCGTACTTCCGGCGCGGGAACACCGTGCGGCTCACGCTGGACATCGACCTGCAGCGCGCGGCCGAGCGGGCGCTCACGTACGGGATCGACCTCGCGCACAAGGACGGGAAGTGGGCCGCGAACGGCGGCGCGATCGTCGCGCTCGACCCGCGCGACGGCGCCGTGCTCGCGATGGCGTCGAATCCGACCTTCCAGCCGTCGATCTACGTCGGCCGGCCCGATCCGGACAAGTTGAAGCCCCTGATCGACCAGAAGACGGCCGAGAAGGACAACTACCCTGGGCTGAACCGCGCGATCGCGGCCGTGTACCCGCCCGGGTCGACGTGGAAGCCCGTGACGGCGCTCGCCGCGATGCAGGAGCACGTCCTCTCGCCGTACGAGTCGATCCTCTGCTCGCCGGACTTCCTGGTCGGCGACATCAAGGGCAAGCAGCAGCTCTTCAAGAACTGGACGCCCGACATCAGCCAGTACATGGAGCTCACGACGGCGCTCGCGATTTCGTGCGACACCTATTTCTACCGCGTCGGTCTGCGGTTCTACGAGCTGCCCGCCAACCGCGGGCACGCGCTGCAGCTGTGGTCGTCGCGCTTCGGCTTCGGGCGGCCAACCGGGATCGACGTCGGCTCCGAGTCCGAGCTCGGCGGCCTGCTGCCGACGCCGGAGTGGCGCCAGAAGACGTTCAAGACCGAGATCGACCGGACGTGGAAGCCGGGCTACTCCGTGCAGCTCGCGATCGGACAGGGCGACCTGCTCGTCACGCCGCTGCAGATGGCCCGCTTCTACGCCCTGATCGCGAACGGCGGCAAGCTCGTCACGCCCCATCTCGGCGAGTGGGTCGAGCAGCCGACCAACGACCCGCGGAACCCGCGCGTGCTGCGCCGGTTCGGCGCGCAGCCGCCACGGCCCAGCGGCGTCGACCCGGCCGCGCTGCGGTTCGTCCAGGCGGGGCTCTTCGCCGCGACGCACTCTTCGATCGGAACGTCGTCCGGCGTCTTCGGCTCCTTCCCGGTGCCGATCGCCGGCAAGACCGGGACCGCCGAGAAGATCGTCAACATGCCCGGCTACCCGGTCGGGCACTTCGAGGACCAGTCGTGGTGGTGCGGCTACGGGCCGAACGACAACCCGACGATCGTCGTGTGCGCGCTGATCGAGAACGGCGGCCACGGCGGGACGGCGGCGGCCCCGGCGGCGCTGAAGGTGTTCGAGGAGTACTTCGGCAAGACGGGCACGATCGTGCAGAAGGCGAGCGACTAGATGGCGATCGAGGCCGTCGACGCACGCGCACGCGGGCTGCGGCCTCGGCGGCAGGCAGAAGCGCTCGGCGCCGCGGCGCTCGTGCGCAGCCTCGACTGGCTGCTGCTGGCCGCGGTCGCTGCGATCGTCGGCTACGGCCTCTGGGCGATCGACGGCATCACGCGCCACGACCCGGGCGGGAGCCTGGCGGGCCGCCAGGGCCTCTACGCCGCCGTGGGCGCGCTGCTGCTCGTCGCGGGAACGGCGATCGACCCCGACGTCTACCGTCGGCACAAGCGGCCGATCTACGTCGGCACGCTCGGCGTCATGCTCGTCGTTCTGTTGTCTGCTGCGGCAACACGCGGGTCGCGCCGGTGGATCGACATCGGCTTCTTCAAGTTCCAGCCGTCCGAGTTCGGCAAGGTACTGTTCACGCTCTTCCTCGCCGGGTTCCTCGCCGACCGTGGGAGGAGAATCGGGGCGCTCGACGTCCCGCTGGCGGCGATCGGCGTCGGCCTCGCGCCGATCCTGCTCGTGTTCCTGCAGCCGGACATCGGGACGGCTCTCGTCTACGCCGCCGCGCTTGCAGCCGTGCTCTTCGTCGCCGGCACGAGGTGGCTGCACTTCGCGCTGATCGGCGTCGTCACGCTCGTCGGGATCCTCGCCGTGCTGTGGTGGCTCCCCGCGCTCGGCGTGAACGTGCTGAAGCCGTACCAGGAGGCGCGCCTCACCGGCTTCACGCACCCGAACTCCGACCCGCGCGACGCGACCTACAACGTCAACCAGTCGATCACCGCCGTCGGCGCGGGCGGGCTCGAGGGTCGCGGCATCACGGGCGCGACGCAGACGCGCCTGAACTACCTGCCGGAGCACGCGACGGACTTCGCTTTCGCGTCGCTCGCCGAGCAGCACGGCTTCTTCGGCGTGTCGATCCTGCTCCTGCTCTACCTGCTCGTGGTCTGGCGCGGGCTGAAGATCGTCGCGGGCGCGCGCGACCTCTTCTGCGCGATCGTGGCGGGCGGGCTCATGTTCGCGTTCCTGTTCCAGGTGTTCGTGAACGTCGGGATGTGCATCGGCATCGCGCCGATCACCGGCATCCCCCTGCCGTTCGTGTCCGTCGGCGGCTCGTCGATGATCACGAACCTGACGGCGATGGGGATCCTGCTCGGCATCAACGCGCGCAGCCCCGGCGGCCGGCGGCGGCCGTGAGCGCGAAGCTCAAGCCAATGGCTCTCCTCGGCGTCGTCCGCGAGCTGCGCACCGGCGCGGGCGACCGGCGGCCGATCGTGGTCGCGGGCGCGCGCGAGCTCGTCCCCGTGCTCGCGCGCGAGCTGCGCGCCGGCGGAGACCCCTCGGCGGTCGTCGAAGACGGGGACCCGAGCGGAGCGGCCGCCGTCGTCTGGCTCGGCCCGGCGGACGAGCAGGCGTTGAAGAAGTTCTCGCGCGCGCGCGTGCCGATCGTCGCGGTGACGGAGGACGACCGGCTGCCGTACGTCCTCGATACGGACGTCGTGCGCGTGCCGCGCGGCGAGGGGTTCCCCGTCGACGAGATCGCGCACGCGCTCGCCCGGCGGCTCGGCGAGGCGGGAACGGCGCTCGCCGGGCGTCTACCCGTCCTGCGCGACGCGGTCGTCGACGAGCTGATCCGGTCGGCGTCGAAGCGCAACGCGCTGATCGCCGCGGCCATCTTCATCCCCGGCGTCGACATGCCGGTCCTGACGCTCAACCAGATCCGGCTCGTGCTCCGGATCGCGATCGCCTACGGCCAGACGGTCGACGCCGCGCGGGCGCTCGAGCTGCTCGGCGTGATCGGCGCCGGCTTCGGCTTCCGCACGGTCGCCCGCGAGGCGCTCGGCGCCGTCCCGGTGCTCGGCTGGGGCGTGAAGGCCGCCATCGCCTACATCGGCACGAAGGCGATCGGCGAGGCGGCCCGCCGCTACTTCGAGGCGCGCACCCGGTCTGTCCGGTCCAGGTCCTAAGGTTCCTCCAACGACGGGAGGTGACGCATGGCCCTGGCGAACGAGCAAGCACACGAGCTGCTGTCGATCGAGGAGGCGGACGCCTGGTTCGAATACCTCGAGTCGGTCCGCGGCCAGACAGCCGTGCGGTACCTCGAGGTCGAGCCGTGGGCCTGGGCGCGCCTCGCGCAGCGGCTGCGCGCGATCCGCGCGCGACGCGCCAAGCTGGCCCCGGCCGAGGCCGCCTGAGCTGTCCGGAACGGCCCTGCTAACCTGGGGATAGGCCATGCCAAGGCTTTTCCAGCATCCAAGCGCCGCGCGCCTGCCGAAGGCAGGGCTGCGCGTGCGCTCACTCAAGGAGAACACGTTTGCCACTTCCCTGGTTCCGACGCAAGAAGAAGGAGGAGCTGGCGCCCGCGACGGCTGCCGCTCCACAACCCGTAGTTGAGTCCCCCATCGTCGACGAGCCCGCACCCGGGCCCGGCGACGATCAACCCACCGGCACCTCGAGCGCGGCGAAACGCCGCAGAGGGACGCGCGGCGGGCGCAACCGTAAGAAGAAGTCCGACGGCGCCGCACCGGCGGAGCCGGCCGCCGAGACGAAGAAACGGCCAGAGCGCAAGCCGGCCGAGAAGAGGACGGCCGAGAAGAAGCCTGCCGAGAAGAAGCAGGCGCGGACGCGCACGTCGCGCCGCCAGGCGCCGAAGCGCGCACCGCTCCCGAAGGCGAAGCGCGAGCTGCTCGTCTCCGTGGACGCGGGCGAGAAGCGCGTCGCCGTCCTCGAGGACGGCGTCGTCGCTGAGGTCTACCTCGAGCGGCCCGAGCGGCGCTCGATCGCCGGGAACATCTACCTCGGGGTCGTCGACAACGTCCTGCCCGGGATGGAGGCCGCGTTCGTCGAGATCGGGCTCGAGAAGAACGGGTTCCTGTACGTCGACGAGATCGTCGGCCCGGAGCTCGAGGGCCGCAAGGGCGCGCGGAAGATCCAGGATCTGATCCAGAAGGGCCAGACCGTTCTCGTCCAGGCGGTGAAAGATCCGATGAAGACGAAGGGCGCGCGGCTCACGACCGAGATCTCGCTTCCCGGCCGCTTCGTCGTCTACGTCCCGCACGGCGAGGGTCTCGGCGTCTCGCGCCGGCTCGAGGACGACGAGCGCAACCGGCTCAAGGCGATCCTCAAGGAGATCGCCCCGAAGCAGGGCGGCGTCATCGTCCGGACGGCGGCCGAGGGCGCGAGCGCGGAGGACGTCGAGCGCGACCTCGACTTCCTGCAGCGGCTCTGGAAGACGATCGAGCAGCGCGCGAAGGAGGTGAAGGCGCCGGCGCTCGTGTACCAGGAGTCGGAGCTGCCGCTGCGCGTCACCCGCGATCTCTTCACCGGCGACTTCGAGAAGCTGATCGTCGACCACGACCGGACCCACAAGCGGATCGTCGGCTACCTCAAGAAGACCTCGCCGCACATGGTCGAGCGCGTTGTGCGGTACCGCGAGAAGGATCCGCTGATGGACGCCTTCGGCGTCGAGAACGAGATCCGCTCGACGCTGAACCGGCGCGTCGACCTGCCCTCCGGCGGCTACCTGATCTTCGACTACGCCGAGGCGTTCACCGTCATCGACGTCAACACGGGCCGGTTCGTCGGCTCGCGCTCGAAGAAGTCCGGCGGCCGGCTCGAGGACACGATCACGAAGAACAACCTCGAGGCGGTGAAGGAGGTCGTGCGCCAGCTGCGGCTGCGCGACATCGGCGGGATCATCGTCATCGACTTCATCGACATGGCGAACCCGAAGAACCGGGGCCAGGTCGAGGAAGCGCTGCGAAACGAGCTCGAGCGCGACCGCACGAAGACGTATGTCGTCGAGATCTCGCCGCTCGGCCTCGTCGAGATGACGCGCCAGAACGTCACCGACGGCCCGCGCGAGGTCATGACCCGCAAGTGCCCGACCTGCAACGGCGACGGGATCGTCGTCTCCGACACGACGACCGCGGTCGAGATCGAGCGCAAGCTGCGCGCGCTCGTCACGCCCGGCTCGCGCGCGAAGGCCTTCAAGGTCGAGGTCAACGCCCGGATCGCAGCGCTCCTCATCGGCCCCGGCGGCTCGCGGCTGCGCGAGCTCGAGGAGCTGACACGCCGCCGCTTCTTCCTCGTCGGGAAGGACGGCATCCACCTCGACCACTTCGTCGTGCTCGACCAGGGCACGCTCGAGAAGGTCGCGCCCAAGACGCCGATCGAGCTCGACCAGGAACTCGAGCTGAAGCTCGGCGAGGTCGGCCTGCACGACCCGCAGGCGGGTGTCGCGAAGCTCGACGGCTTCGAGGTCTACGTCGGCGGCGCCGCGAAGCTCGTCGGCAAGAAGGTGAAGGCGCGGATCACGGCGCTGATGGACGGAATCGCGTACGCGGAGCTCGCCGACGGAGCAGCCGACCTCGATGCGCCGATCACGGCCGAGGCCGAGGCGGAGAAGCCGACGCGCGCGAAGCGCCCGTCGACCGCGAAGAAGGCCGACGAGCCGGATGAGGCCGATGAGGCCGCGGAGATCGAGGAGGCCGCGGAGATCGAGGCGGTCGCGGAAGACGCCGACGAGCCAGAGGCCGAGACGGCCGAGGGCGCGGCCGCGGCCGCGGCGAAGAAGAAGACACGCCGCGGCACGCGTGGCGGCCGGGGCCGCAAGAAGAAGAGTGGCGATGCCGCTGACGCGGCATCGCTGGTGGCGCAGCCGCTTCCGGATGCGACCGACGGCGAGCAGGTCGAGGCGGAGACCGCGGCCGACGAGCGTCCTGCCCCCGTGATCCACGTGCCCGACCCCGGGCTCGGGCGTGAGGAGGAGGACGAGGAGGAAGAGGCTCCCTCAGGGGACGGCGATGCGCCCGCGGCGCCGAAGAAGCGCACGCGCCGCGGTACGCGGGGCGGCCGGAACCGGAAGAAGAAGGCCGGTGCGGCCGCGCCGGCGGCCGCGGCCGCGACGCTCGAGGAAGACGCGCCGGAGCCTGAGCCGGTGGCCGGGCAGGCTCCTCCAGAGCCGTCCGACAACGGTGCCGGGGACTGGGGCTACACGCCGATGTCGGAGTGGGGCCTGGAAGACGAGCGGGAGTAGCTTTCGCTACACTGCCAGCGCTTTCGCGGGCCCCGCGGCCCGCGTTTTCCACGCTATGGACTACGCGATCATCAAGGTCGGCAACAAGCAGCACCGCGTCCGCGACGGGGAGACGCTGGTCGTGGACCGCGTCAAGACCGACGAGGGGAAGACGTTCACCCCGGTCGTCGTCCTCGGCGACTCGGGCGTGCAGGTGACCGCGAAGGTCGTCGCGCACGAGCGCGGCCCGAAGATCCGCATCGGCAAGTACCGCCGCCGCACCGGCTACAAGCGGCACACCGGCTTCCGCGCGGCCACCTCGCGGCTCGAGATCTCGCTCGGCGGCGCCGCGAAGAAGGCTGCGCCGGCGAAACCGGCCGCCGAAGCGGCGCCCAAGGCCGAGGCGTCCAAGGCCGAGGTGCACGTCAAGGGCATGCCGAGCGGCTACGAGGAGATGACCGTGGCGCAGGTCTCGGAGGGCGCGAAGACGTGGAACCGCACGATGCTCCACGCGGCTCTCGAGTACGAGCAGGCGAACGCGAAGCGCAAGGGCGCGATCTCCGCGCTCGAGTCTGCGCTCGCGGCGAAGGAGGACCACTAATGGCTCACAAGAAGGGCCTCGGCTCGTCGAAGAACGGCCGCGACTCGAATCCGAAGTACCTCGGCGTCAAGCTCTTCTCGGGCCAGGACGCGAAACCCGGCATGATCATCGTGCGCCAGCGCGGAACGCGGTTCCGCCCGGGCCCGGGCACGCAGATCGGCCGCGACGACACGATCTTCGCCGTGCGCGAGGGCAAGGTCGAGTTCCGCACGAGCGGCGAGCGCCGCTTCGTGTCAATCGTCGAGAACGCCGCGTCCTAGCCCGGCCAGGGCGGCAGCTCGAGCGCCCGCTCGTAGGCGGCCCGGTCGTGGACCGGCTCACCGTGCGACACGATCACGTGCTCGAACGGGAGCTCGAGCAGTGCGCGCAGCGCGGGCAGGACGCGCTCGTCGTGCCAGGGCGTCGACCAGACCCTGAGCTCACCCTCCGGCGCGGTGAGCGCGTCGGCGAAGACGAGCGCACGCTGCTCCGGGAGCCAGAGCGGCGTCTCGTTGCGGCCGCGCCCGTCGTACAGGGCGACGAGGCCCCCCGGAAGCTCGGCGCCGGGGTCGATCCCCTCGAGGTCGGTCTCGGGGATGTCGTCGCGCCAGAAGAGGTGTGGACCGAAGGTGCGCGCGTCGTAGCGGCGTGCGAACAGGTCGACGTCGCGGACGTGATCCGGCTTGAGCACGACGATGAGCGTCGGCGGGCGTGCGTCGAGTCGCGCCCAGACCTCGGCCGCGCCGTCGGGCGGGGCGAGCGGGTCGAGAACTGCGACCTCGCCACCGGATTCGACGCAGGTCGAGGTCACGAGCGGCTTCCATTCGAGCCCGGGCTTCCAGTCGGGATGCTCGAGGCGCCAGACCCAGAGACCGGGCGCCACGTCGCGAACCTCCACCGTCACGCGGCGATTGTGTCAAGAACGCTGCGCGTGGGTCCTGGCACGCTGGGCGCATGACGCTCCGTGAGCTCAACCGCGCGACGCTCGCGCGGCAACTGCTGCTCGTGCGCGCCCGCCAGTCGGTTTCGCGCGCGCTCGAGCGGATCGGCGGCATCCAGGCGCAGGACGTCGGCGCGCCGTACGACGCACTGTTCGCGCGGCTCGAAGGGTTCCGCGCCGAGACGCTCGAGCGGGCACTCGATCGCCGCCTCGCCGTCAAGGCGACGCTGATGCGGGGGACGCTGCACCTCGTGTCCGTGCGCGACTACCCGTCGTTCCACGCCGCGGTGCTCCCGTCGCTGCGGCGGTACTACTCGCGCACGAGCTTCAAGGGGACGCCGATGCAGATCGAGGCGCTCGCCGAGCGTGCGCTCGCGTTCGCGTCCGAGCCCCGGACGTACGGCGAGCTGCGCGAGCATCTGGGCGGCGAGGCCGAGTTCTTCCGCGCGCGGTTCCACGCGCCGTTCGTCTACGCGCCGCCGATCACGCGACGGCCCCGGCTCGTCGCCGCCCGCTCGTGGCTCGACGCCGAGCCGGTGCCGGAAGAGGAGGCGATTGCCCACCTCGTCCGCCGGTACCTCGCCGCGTTCGGACCGGCGACGCCGAGGGACGCCGCGCGGTGGTCGGGCATCCCGGTCTCGGCTGCCCGCGCGGCGCTCGAGCGGATCCGGACGATCGACCTCGGCGACGGCCATCTCGACCTGGTTCGCGCTCCGCGGCCGGGCGAGGTCGCGGCGCCGCCGCGCCTCCTGCCGCTCTTCGAGTCGATCCTCCTCGCCTACGACGACCGCAGCCGGTTCCTCACGAAGGAGCACTACGACCGGGTGATGCTGGGCGGCATCGTGCTGAAGGCGTTCCTCGTCGACGGCATCGTCGCGGGCGTCTGGAGGACCGAGCGGGACACGCTGACCCTCGAGCCGTTCGCGCCGCTCCCGCGGGTGGCAAGGCGCGAGCTCGAGGACGAGGCGCGCGGGGTGGCGGCCTTTCACGGCGCCGCGAAAGTACGGTTCGGGTGATGTTCAGCGACCGCGCGAAGATCCACGTCGAGGCGGGGAAGGGCGGCGACGGCGGGCTGTCCTTCCGCCGCGAGAAGTACGTGCCGAAGGGCGGGCCCGACGGGGGCGACGGCGGCGACGGCGGCGACGTCGTGTTGGTCGCGGATCCCGACCGGCGCGACCTCTCGTTCTTCCAGCGCAAGCGCATCTTCAAGGCGGGGCGCGGCGAGCCGGGACGCGGCGCCCGGAAGCACGGCGCGCGCGGCGCGGACGTCGAGCTGCACGTCCCGATCGGGACGCAGGTGTTCGACGGCGACGACCTGATCGCCGACCTCGCGCACGCGGGCGCGCGCGTCGCTCTCGTGCGCGGCGGAGGGGGCGGCCGCGGGAATGCGCGCTTCGTCTCCTCGACGCGCCAGGTGCCGCGCTTCGCCGAGGTCGGCGTGCCCGGCGAGGAGCGCGATCTCGAGCTGCACCTGAAGCTGCTTGCGGACGCGGCGCTGGTGGGCCTGCCGAACGCGGGCAAGTCCTCACTCGTCTCGCGCATCTCGAACGCGCGCCCGAAGGTGGCGGACTACCCGTTCACGACCCTCGCGCCCGTGCTCGGGACCGTCGAGGCGCCGGACGGGCGGCAGGTGGTCGTCGCCGACGTGCCGGGGCTGATCGAGGGGGCGAGCGAGGGCGTGGGCCTCGGCCACGAGTTCCTCGCGCACCTCGAGCGGGCGCGCACGCTCATCCACGTGATCGACGCCTCGAAGCCGGTCGAGGAGCAGTGGGCGACGATCGACGCCGAGCTTGGCGCGTACGGCGCGGGGCTCGACGCGCGGCCGCAGATCGTCGTGCTGAACAAGATCGACCTCGTCCTCGATGACCTACGGTCTCCAGTTACGTTTCCTCTTACGGACGCGCGCGTAATTGCCGTGCTCGCGCTCTCGTGCGCGACCGGCGAGGGCGTCGAGGAGTTCCGGCGGCGTCTGTTCTCGCTCGTCCCCGAGACGGAGGCGGAGGAGCGAGAAGAGGGCGAGCTCGCCGACTTCCTCGTCTACCGCCCGGAGCCGAAGGCGCGGACGTGGCGGCTCTTCCGCACCGACAGCGGGTTCCGGGTGGTCGGGACGCCGCCGAGCGACGAGGAGCTCGAGCGCGCGCTGCGCAAGGCGGGCGCGCGGACGGGCGCGGAGGTCGAGATCGGCGACGAGACGTTCGAGCTCGCGCCGTGATCGGGCTCTACGGCGGCTCGTTCGACCCTCCGCACCTCGGGCACGTCGCGGTCGCGCGCGAGGCGAAGGAGCGGTTCGGGCTCGAACGGCTCGTGATCCTGGTCTCTGCCGACCCGGGGCACAAGCGCGTCGAGACGCCGGCGGAGGCGCGGCTCGCGCTCGCGCGCGCGGCGTTTCCCGGCGAGGAGGTCCTGCTGGACGAGCACGCGCGGACCGTCGACACCCTCCGCGCGCACCCGGAATGGCAGGACCCGCTGTTCCTGATCGGAGCCGACGAGTTCTGCGACTTCCTGTCGTGGAAGGAGCCCCAGGAGGTGCTGAGGCTGGCGCGGCTCGGGGTCGCGACCCGGCCGGGGTATCCGCGCGAGCGCCTGCAGTCGGTGCTCGAGCGGCTGGAGCAGCCGGAGCGCGTGCTCTTCTTCGAGGTCGAGCCGCTCCCGCTGGCCTCGCGGGAGCTCCGGAGGCGCTTCGACCCTGCCGGCGTCCCGCCCGGGGTCGCGGACATCGTGTCCAGCGGGGGGCTTTACCACGGCGAGGACGCGGGTACACTGAGGGGCAGTTGACGTCGAACGAACAGGCACGCCGGATAGCGGCTCTGGCGCAGGACAAGCTCGCGAGGGACGTCGTCATCCTCGACATGCGACCGGTGTGCACGTACACCGACTACTTCGTGATCGCGACGGGGAACAACCCGCGGCAGACGAAGGCGATCTGGGACGAGGTGCACGGCCGCCTCAAGCAGGACGGGCGAATGCTCCCGCGCTCGGTCGAGGGCGAGCAGGAGGGGACGTGGATCATCGCGGACTACCTCGACGTCGTCCTCCACGTGTTCACGCCCGAGGCGCGCGAGTTCTACCGGCTCGAGGACCTGTGGGACGACGTGCCGCACGAGTCGCTCGAAGCGGCTGCGGGCTAACGGTCAGCGCTCACGTACTGTCCTTTTTGGACATGGCTGTTGTCGACAGTGGCAACACTCCGTCCGGTGCTGCACGTAACCTGCTCGTGATGTTGACGACGAACCAGAAGGGCGCGGTCGCGGAAGCGAAGATCGCGGCTGCGGCGGTCGAACTCGGAATCGGCGTGCTGCGCCCGCTCGCGGACGAGCGGTACGACCTCGTCCTCGACCTGCGGCCTCGACTGCTCCGCGTGCAATGCAAATGGGCTGTCAGACGAGGGCAGGTGGTCGTCGTGACGTGCCGCACGAATCGCCGCGGTCCTGGCGGCTTCATTCGTCGGACGTACGAGGCGGGGGAGATCGACGCGATCGCCGCCTACTGCGCCGAGGTCGGTCAGTGCTACATCCTCCCGCCAGAAATGTCGGTCGGGACGACAGCGGTTCAGCTGCGGCTGTCGCCGGCGCTGAACAACCAACGGGCCGGGATCAACTGGGCGCGAGATTTCGAGTTCGCGGCTAGACTTTCGAGGCTCAAGGGGGCCCATAGCTCAGTTGGGAGAGCGTCGCGATGGCATCGCGAAGGCCGCCGGTTCGAGCCCGGCTGGGTCCACTGACAGCGAGGCCGCGTCAGCGGCCTCGTCCCGTTTCGGGATACGGCCCGCAGTGAGCGGCCGCCCCGCGGGCCTCGCCCTCTTTGCGGACGACCCGGCATCCCCCGTTAGAGGAACAAGTTAGTGGCGATCCCTAATCGACTTGATTAGGGACGCGCTTCAAGGCGACCCCGGGCGGTGCCGCTACTGACGGGAGAGAACGACAACCGTCAGGCCGGGAGCAGAGGCGTCTCGCTCCCGCGAAAAAAGAAGGAGTAATCAATGCATCGCACACTGCGGCTCGTGCTCGTCGCCCTCGCGGCGGCGCTCGCGCTCGTCGGGTCGGCTGCGGCCCGCGACGGCGTGAGAGCGGGCGGAACCCTGACCGTCGACCTCGCGAACGACGTCGACTACACCGACCCGGCGCTCAGCTACCTTTCCACCGGGTGGGAGATCGAGTACGCCACCTGCCTCAAGCTCATGAACTACCCGGACGCGAACGGGCCTCGCGGGGCTCTCCTCGCACCGGAGGCGGCGGCGGGCTACCCGAGGGTCTCGAACGGCGGCAAGACCTACGACTTCACGGTGTCCGCCCGCTTCACGAAGTTCTCGAACGGCAAGGCGGTCACCGCGGCCGACTTCAAGGGTGTCTTCGACCGGCTCGCCGATCCGAAGATGCAGTCGCCCGCGCAGTCGTTCATCGGCGACGTCACGAGCGTCCGCGTTCGCGGCAAGCATCTGCTCGTCACGCTGAAGCAGGCGTCGCCCGACTTCGTCGCGCGCGTTGCGATGCCGTTCTTCTGCGCCGTGCCCGCCGGCACCCCGCACGACCCGAACGGCGTCGAGGAGCCGGCCGCGGCCGGCCCGTACTACATCGCGTCCCGCGAGGCGAACAAGCAGATCGTGCTCAAGCGGAACCCGTACTACAAGGGCACGCGCCCGCAGAACCTGAGCCAGATCGTCTACACGATCGGGAACAGCCTCGAGGCGACG
>DASXTR010000054.1:0-14889 GCA_036505325.1 Gaiellaceae bacterium | reverse complement strand
GGAAGCAAGCCCGGCTGGGAGACGTTCCATCTCGTCGAGCTTCGCCAGATCCTCGAGCGGGGACTCGACGCGTCCGACCAGCGCGCCGTCGCCGGTCTCTCGATGGGCGGCTTCGGAGTGATGTCGTACGCCGGCCGCCGGCCCGGCTTCTTCCGCGCCGCCGCCTCGTTCAGTGGAGTGCTCAATACCCTCCATCCCACCGTCGACCCGCTCTTCCCGGGGCTGTATGCGACCTGGGTGCTGCAAGCGTTTCTCGCGCCGCTCGGGTACGACCCGCTCGCGCTCTTCGGCGACCCGACCCTGCAGCGCGCCGTGTGGGAGGCGCACAACCCGGCAGACCTCGTCGGGAACTTGCGCGGTACCAAGCTGTTCGTGTCCTGCGGCAACGGGCAAGTCGGCCCGCTCGATCCCCCCGGAACAGATCCGTCCGGGCTCCTCGTCCAACTTGAGGCTGCCCTCTCGTTGCAAAACCAGGAGTTCATCAGGCGAGCGACCGGGCTCGGGCTCGACCTTACCGCTGACCTCTACGGCGCCGGCACGCACACGTGGCCGTACTGGGCGCGTGAACTCGAGAGGGCCTTCCCGCTCCTGATGCGGGCGATCAGCGCGAGTTAAACGCGCCGAAGCTGCGCCCTCACGTCCGCTGGATCGGCGATCAGGCGAAGCCCGCGGCAAATTCGTTAATCCTCGAGGCGCAGGTTCGAGTCCTGCCCGGCCCATCCTCTGAACGTCGCGTTCAGGGCCTGAATCTGAACAGCGCCGTCCGGTACCGGCCCTCGCCCAGGTCGAGCTGCAGCGTCTTGCACGAGCCGCCGTACGCCGCCGGCGTCTTCCAATTCAGGTGGTACATGCCGTCGCCGACGTGCCTCGCGCCAACCGTCGTCTCGCGCGCGAGATCGGGCGTGACGCCCGTGGCGCACGGCAGGCTCCGCACTCGCAGCTCCGCGAGCGCGAGGCGCGTCACGGGCACGCCGCCGGCGTCGGCGCGTTGAGTACCGGTTCGAAGGGTTCTTCGCGCCCGTCGACGGCGCCGGCGCCGTGAACGTCGCTTCGCACCGACTTCGGTCGTGTCCGCGTCCTTCCGCAGTGCGGAGACGGCCGGCCCCGAGGGCACGTCCGTCGCGGTCGCGTCTAGATGCGCGCCCGCCTCGTGGAGCCGCCACTTGAGCGGCACCGCCTGGCCCGCAGTGCTCGAAGACCGGCGACGGCTCGGGGCACGCGATCGCCGGCGGCGTCCTGTCGATCGACAGCGCCAGCGTGTGCGGCGCCTCGTCGTTGCCCGCGTTGTCGCGCGCGAAGTACGTGAGCGTCCTGCCGCCTTCCCCGCCGACGGTGATCGTCGCCGCCGCGCCGGCGACCGTCGTCGCGGTGCCGCCGAGCGAGTAGACGACCTCCTTGACGCCGGTGCCGCCCTCGTCCGTCGCGGCCAGGTGCACGGTGACGTCGCCGGAGTGCCAGCCCGCGGCGTCCGCCGGCGGCGAGACGGCCGCGGTCGTCTGCGGCGGCGTCGTGTCGCTCGGTGCGCCGCCTCGTCGAGCGGCGGGACGACGTCGTTTCCGTAGCGCGAGTAGTCGACGAGGCGGGAGCGCGTCCCGATCTTCAGCCCTGCCAGCCCAAACGAGTAATTCATCACCGACAGGTAGTTCGGCTTGTAGTTGACGTCGTCGCGGCCGCCGTGGCGCAGTCCGAGGTTGCGTCCGAGCTCGTGCATGAACGTTCCCGCCTGCGCGACCTGCGGCGGCGACCCGCCGAATCCACCGAGCGAGACGATGAAATCGCTCGCGCCGATGCCACGTGAGATCCCGCCGTAGTTCAGCGGGGCGACTCCGATCTCGTCGGCCGAGATCACGTAGTGGAAGACGGGCAGGCGCGCCGACTCGAAGTGCCGCTGCTTCAGCACGTCGAACACCGTCCAGTCGTATTCCCCCGTCGTGTCGAACGCGCCGAGGACCGGGAAGTGCAGGATCTCGTCGGCGCGACTGAGGGTGCCCCACGTGGCGCCGGTCAGCGGGTCCATCGTGGACGTCGAGCCATTGTCGACGTGCAGCGAGATCCCCGTCGAGCCGTCGGGGTTGCCGATGGGCGCGTTGGCGAACGCCCTGACGACGACGTCGATCGTGTTCTGGGCGAGCGGGAAGCCCCGTCATGTGGTCGAGCTCGACGAAGACGTCCCTGCGGTCCGGCTTCGCGCCCATCGCGGGCAGGTCGACGTCGATCGTCCCGTCGCCGTTCGCGTCGATCCCGTTCCGCTCCCACTCGTCCCGCAGCGCGTCGCCGTCCGTGTCGGCGAACGGCCGCCAGTCCGGGAGGAAGTCGCTCGCGTCGGTGGTCACCGCCTGCATCACGCCGGGTCGATCGTTCGAGACGATGCCGATGCCGCAGGCCTGGCAACCGAAAAAGCGGGAGAACGCGATCCGCTTCCGTCCGGGGCCCACGTCGGGTGAAAGTCGAACGCACTGAACGTGAGCTGGGTCACGTTCGCTCCCGTGTCGTCCATGACGAAGATGCCCGCGCCGCTGCGGTGGAACGCGATCTGCGTCCCGTCCGGCGACCAGGCGGGAAACGCCGCTCGGCGCGCGAGCAACGTCGCCGCGCCGCCGGAGGGTGAGATCGCGAACAGGTCGTGCTCGAGGTTGCGGAAGAGGATCGTCGCGCCGTCGGGGGACCACGCCGGATCGAAGGCGGGCTTCTGCGTCAGCTCCACGGGAGCCGCGCCCGGCGTCGCGTCCATCACGAAGAGGTGCGACTCGAGCGTGTTGCATCCGTGCGCAGCGTTGAACACGAGCTTGCCGCCGTCGGGCGACCAGTCGAGCGAGAGAAGGCGCAGGCCGTCGCAGTTGGGCGGCGACCGGATCAGCTCGTCGAGCTGCGGCGGGTCCGTCGTGAACATGTAGATGCTGTCGCCGGCCGCGATCGGCGGCCCCGCCAGCGCGACAAAGGCGATCCGCGTCCCGTCGGGAGACCACGTCGGCGCTCCGAAGACGCCGACCGACGCGAGAATCGACTTGAAGCCGGTGCCATCCGGGTTGACGAAGCACAGACGTCCGAACCCGGGCGGACCGCCGCAGAGAAACGCGATCTCGGGGAGCGGCGCGGCCGCGGCGCGCGCACCGCCCCCAAACGCAGCCAGCAGCGTCGCGCAGACGAGCGCGATCGAACGTGCGCGGAGCCTCATCCGACGGAACGTCCTGCCCGAGGTCGCCGCGTCACCTTCGTCTCGAGTGTGACCCGCCCGAGGGGGAAAGGCAAGCGGCGCCGCCCGTGCGAGCGGAGGGCGCATTTGGGAGCGCCCTCCGCTCTTCGGATGCTCGATGCGCGCGCTCAGGCGCCGACCGTCGCGCCGATCACCGGGATCAAGTTGTTGGCCATCGCGCGGTTTCCGCGCGCGTTCGGGTGCAGGATCCCGAACGGGTTGCCCTGGACCCTGAGCGACTCGAAGAACCCGCGGACCATCCTGGCGCCGTCGGGCGCGCAGTAGCCGCCGCGGACGAAGCTCTGCGAGTTCTGGACGAACTGCCACTCGTTCGCGACGGCCGCGTTCTCGACCCTCGTATTCAGGGCGGGGATCAGCCTCCCGCTCGCCCACGCGTACTCGTTGCCGGAGACGAACGGCAGGACGTGGTCGATGTAGGCGAGGTTCCAGTTGGCCGGATCGAGCCACCCGAGGAGCGGGTCGCACGGGTTACCGTCCAGGTTGTTCGCGACGTTCTGGTAGCCCGTGACGATCACGCGGTCAGCGTGGAAGCCGGCGAGGAGGTCGACGCTGGAGCGCATGGCGGCGTAGCCGTTCGTGATCCGCGGGGCGAGGGCGGCGAACTGGCCGGCCGACGAGTCGATCGTGCTCGGCATCATGTCGTACAGCCCCGCGAGGAAGTTGCACGCCTGCTCGGTGAAGCCGATCCCGTCGTCCGGATCGCGGAAGAAGCGGAGGCAGCCCGAGTTGACGAACGAGGACACGACCGCGGCGTCGGCGAGGCTGAGCGACGCAGTCGGGTCGTTGCACTCGAGGATGTGCGGAAGCCCGGCGAGGAACGTCGCGACCGGCGAGATTCCGGCCAGCACGTCGTTCCATCCCTGCGCGAAGTCGTTCCAGATCTGCGCCGAGGTCTGGCCGAGGAACACGCACTTGAGCACCATGTCGCGGAACTTGATGTCGTTGGCGCCGACCTGGACGAGCACAGCGCTGGCCGCCCGGTCCGGCTTTCCGTCGAGGTTGCGGTCAAGCAGCGTCAGCGCCTGGCTCGCCTGCGGCGCCTGGGTCGGTCCCGCCGCCGGGTCCGCGCCCTGGTAGCTCCCGAGGATCCCCTGCGTGATCGTGGCACCCGAACACGCGACGTGCACGAAGGTGACGCTCGACTGCGTCGAGCGGTCCTCGAGGGACTGTGCGGCGAGCGCGTGCCCGGAGTTGCGCGACCTGCGGCACACCGGGGACTGCCAGACGGGGCCGCTCGACGCCGTGGCTGCGCGGTCGGGATTGCCCTCGCCCGCCGCGATCGAGTCGCCGAGCGAGACGATCAGGAAGTCGCGCATCGTCGCGTCGACCGTCCCGTCGTCGACCCACGCGGACGCGCCGGCCGCCGTGACGAAGCGATGCTCGAAGTGGATCGTGTAGGTGCCGAGCCGCGGAACGCTCGTCGTCACGCGCGAGGACCGGGTGACGACGACGGTCGGGATCGGGGTCGAGACGGTCCAGCGCCGCTCCACGGCACCGAGCGGGGTGCTGTCGGGGAAGCAGTTGTCGATCAGGATCAGGCTCCACGAGCTCGGGTTGACGAACGCGGCCGTGACGTGCTCGTCGAAGAGTCCGTCGCGGTCCGGGTCGGCGTCGTAGCGCCGCGGCATCGCCCACGTCCAGCACCCGGGTGGGACGGGAGCCGGCTGGAGCGTGAGGTCGGTCAGCGCCGGCGTCGGCGACGTGGTCAGCGAGGGGCCCTCGGGAAGCGGGAGCGGGACCGTTTCCGCTCCCGCAGGCGCCACGAAGACGAGCAACGCGGCGACGAGCGCGACGAACGCCGCGGCGGCGACGCCGGCGCGCCGAACGTCTCGCGCGGCAACGGGCCTTTCGGGGCGAGTGGCGAGATAAGACATCGTGTCCTCCTTGGAATACGGATTTCGGAACTCGGCTATGAGGACACCGGTGCCGGGGCAGTTATTCCCGCGGCTTGCCTTCCACTTTCACGGAGCACCTTGCTCAGGGCTCGGCGTTGCCGGCTTCCATGCGCCGCAGTGCGAGAGCGCCCGAGGGCCTTCGCCTTACACAACGGCCAAGCAGAGGGAAATCGTCGCCAATCCTGCCCTAGCGCGGCCGCTTCGCCCTCCGGCTCACGGCCGGCTCCGACCCCGGCGGCCGGATCTCCAGAAACATGCGAACTGGTGAGCCGGACCGGCTGCGACGAATAGCGGCTTCGTTGGGTCGCTCACGGAACTCTGAGGCCGCGGTTGTTGTCAGAACAGACAACAACTGTGTGTACGCATGAGCGTACACGGTCGTCGCTGCGTACTGCGTCTCACCTCGGCTCGTCGCAGCCGCGATTCGCGCCACTTGCAGCGCGTTTCGCTTTCCCGCGGCGCGTCGCAGCTTGTTCAATCGGACTTTTAATCCCAAGGTCGACGGTTCGAGTCCGTCCCGGCCCATAGAACGCCCTGCAAATTGACCGAATTTCCGCAACGTCGCACACCGATCCGCCGGTCAGCGGAACTCGGGGCACGTGACGTGGTATCGCTGGCCGGGGAGGAACTCGGTCCACTCGTCGCGCGTGAGGTTGCGGCCGGCGATCCGGCACAGGCGCGCGCGCCAGGCGTCGTAGTCGGAGCTGAGAAGGAGTTCGTCCCAGATCGCGGCGCTGTCGTCGTACGAACCCGTTACGAGCTCGCTCCCGCTCGGACTGAGCGCGACGCTCGCCATCGGAGCGCGGGAGGGCTCGAGGGGCCGCCCGAGCGGCTGCCGACGGGGGACGTCCCACAGCGTCAACGCCGTGCCGACGGTGACGAGCGTCTGGTGATCGGGGCTGAATGCGAGCGCGTTGACGGATTCGGTCGGAACGGACAGCACTCCGATCGATTGGTTCTGGCGCACATCCCAGAGCGTCACGTCGGGCCGGGAGCCGAACACGGCGGCGATGGTGCGGTCCGGGCTGACGACGACGGTCTCGCGGCACATGGCGACCTTTGGGTTGTCGTCGCCGCCGTTTGGACACGTGACGGGCACCCCCAGCCGGACGTCGTCGAGCCGCTCGCGCTTGTCGACGTCCCAGAACTCGAACCGGCCGGCCGCGAGCTTCTGCGCCGCCCTCACGACGACCTGCTTGTCGTGGTCGGCGAACGCGACGCTCGCGACGCCGCCCGGGAGCCGCGTGTGGAACGACCCGAGCCTCGAGCCACGCCCGTCCCAGAGCGTGACGGTGCCGTCGACGGCGCCCGTTGCGATCGTTCTCCCGTCGGCGGCGACCCCGACGGCGACTGCGGACCGAGCTCGCCGGGTGGACGTCGCCACGCTGTCCTCACGTGGGTGCCAGAGCGTGAGCGTCTGCTCGTTCGTGGCTGCGAGCGTCTCACCGCCGGAGGCGACGGCTCTCGTGCGGCCGAGCGACGGGCGCGCGGGACGCAGGATCCGGCTCAGCGGCTTCGCCCGACGCGTGTCCCACAGCCTGACGGTTCCGTTGGCCAGCGACGCGAGTACGGCCCTACCCCTGGCGAACGTGATGTCGTCGATCCCCTCGTTCGGCTCGAGTGGCAGCCGATCGATCAGCTTGCCCGTGCGGCCGTCGCGCAACTCGATCGCACGGATCGTGGCGGCGGCGACGATCCGATCGTCGCGGCTGAACGCGACGCTCGAGTAGTCGCCCGAGCGCGGAGAGAGCGGGTCACCGAGCGGCCGCCTGCCGAGGATGCTCCAGACCTCGAGCCCGTCGAAAGTCGAGGCGAACAGGCGTCCATCGCCGCTGAAGCCCACAGGTGCAAAGCCGTCGCCGCGGGTGACGGTCCGTCGGAGGCGAGGCCTGCGCGCCAAGTCCCAAACCTTGGTGGTCGCACCGAAGTCCGTCGAGACGACGGTCCGGCCGCCCGCGGCGAAGGCCACGTGGAGGACCTGTTCCTCATGCTTGCCGAGCGCGCCGAGTAGGCGACGGCGGCGGACGTCCCAGAGGAGCACCCTGCCGTCGAGAGCACCGGAGACGAGCCGGCTTCCGTTCGGGCTGAACGCGAGGCTGTTGACCGTCCCTTCGATCAGGACCTCGTGCCCGCGGAGCGGCGGCCCGAGCGGCCTCAGGCTGCGAGCGTCCCAGAACCGCACCTTCCCGTCTTTGCCGCCGCTCGCGAGCGTCGAGCCGTCGGGGCTGAACGCGACGCTCGTGATGTCGCTGCCATGCTCAGCGGGCGACCGCCCGAGCGGCTCACCGTCGCCTGCCGCCCAAGAGCTGAGCGCGCCCTTCGCGCCGCCGGTGACGAGCGTTCTGCCGCCGGGCGCGAAAGCCATCGCGTTCGTTCCGGTGACCGGCAGCGTCGCGACCAGCCGCGGGCTGCGCTCGACCGCGCGGAGCACCGCGTCCCTCGCGTCGAAGGCGCGTCCCGGAGCGCCGTCGACGAGGCGAAGCGCCTCCAGACCGAGCAGCGGTGACAATGCGGTCGCTCCCGGGAGACGAGCGACAGACTGTGCTGCGAGCTGCCGGGAGAGCGCCGTTGCCGCCTCGGTCCGCGCGCGGTCGCGTGCCTGCACGGCCAGCACTGCAGCGACGCTCGCTCCCGCGGCGAGCAGCGCGAGCAGGATCCCCGACGCCCAGGCGAGCCTGATCGCGCGCCGGTGCTGCCGAACGTCCTCGCCGAGCATCTCGTCCTTCGAACGACCGTGGAGTGGTGCCGCGAGATCGGCGAGTGCGCTCCTGAACCGTGCGTCCCGTCGGGACAGCTGCGCCTCGCTCCGCGCCCAGCGGAGATCGACGTAGCGCGGCTCCTCGGTGAACACACCGCGAAGCGTCGGCGGGACCGCGTTCGTGCGAGCTTCGTCGAGACCCCCGTTCGCGCTCCACACGAGCTCGCCGTCCGTCAGCGCGACGAGTAGACGGTCCGACTCGCGGTGCTCGAGCCAGTACTGCACCTCCTTCGCGACCCACTTCGAGGCCGCCGACTCCGGCGAGGCGAGGAGGATGAAGAAGCCCGACCGATCGAGTGCCTGCTCGATCGAGCTCCACAGGTTCGGGTTCGCAGCGAGGCTCGCGTCGTCGCGGAAGATCCGCAGCGCGCGCAGTCGATACCACGGCTTCGCGAACTGCTGCAGTCCGCGCTGGAGCGCCGGCGCCAGCTTGCCGTCCGCGGCCCGGTTGTACGAGACGAACGCGTCGTAGACCCGCTGCACCGTGGTGGCTGCGGCGTCCCCAGTAGGTAAGCGGCGGCTTCGTCTGAGCATTGCGCCGAACGGAGCAACCGACGATCACACCCTCGCTCGACCGTGTCAACGGCGGACTGGGCAGGAGCACGCAGGTCGACTGGGCATGGTGTCTGTGCGAGTGACGGTCGCCGGCGGCGCTCGTGTCCGAGACGGAGCTCGACGAGCGTCATACGCACTTCGTCCTCGTCCCGGGCGAGGACTGGGGAGACGAGTCGGAGCTTGTCTCCGCCTTCGCGACGGCCGTCGCGAGAGGGTCGCGGAGCGTCACCGTCCTCGCGAACGGTGGCGCGATCGCCTGGAGGGACGCCGCGTGGAGTGTCGACGAGGAGCACAGGTCGTTGTGCTCGCGGGGTCCGGCCGCACCGCGGACGAGCTCGCCGCCGCCGAGACGCCGCGCGCGCGGGCTCTCCGGGACTCGGGCCTCCTTCCGAGGCGAGCTGGGACAGCGGCCCTTGGGAAAGCGATCCGCGAAGCCCTTCGCCCCATGGTCCGGCCAGAACCGGAACGCTGACCGTGACCTACGACGTCTACATCGCGCGAACCGATTTTTTGGCCTGATGCCCAGCAGGACCCGATCCACCTCGAAGAATGGACTCGGATCGCAGACGCGGACCACGAACTGCTCCGAAGCGAACGAACGGGGTTCTATGTCTTCGACTCCGGGGACGGTTACGCCGGAGCGTTCGAATGGGACGCTGGAGCCGTTCAAGCGCGCAATCCTGACCAGGCGACCGTCGCGAAAATGATCGACCTCGCCGCCAAGCTCGGCGCCTATGTTCAGGATGCTGAAGGAACTCGGTACGAGACGGCGGAAGATTTCCGATGACAGCGTGTCGCCAAGGGACTGCCGCGTACGCAGCGAACGTCGCCGGCAACGCGACGACGCACGAGGCGGCCGCGTTCAGGATGCAGTCGCGTTGCCAGAGTAGACAGCATCTGCGTGTACGGATGCGCGTACAGGTTTGTCTCCGCACGCTGCGTTCAGCTTCAGTTCACTGCAGCGACGATTCGCACGACTTGCAGGGCGCTTCGGTCTCTTGCAGTCCGTCGCAGCTCGTTCACTCGGAACTTTTGATCCCAAGGTCGTGAGTTCGAGTCTCACCCGGCCCACTCGTTCCCGCCGCTCAACCACGCGCCTATCTCGTTGTAGGCGCGCGCCGCGTCCGTAGCCGGCTGCCTGAGGTAGCCGGGCGGACACGGCCTGGCGGTGAAAGCGCGGCTTGAGCGTCGCGCTCGCCGCCCTCGGACCCCTCGCGGCGCTCGCCCCTCAGCGTCCTCTACTCGAGCTTCCGGAACGACAGACCGAGAGCGTCTCCAACGCCCCGATCACCAAGAGAAAGGTGGCAATGTGATCGGCGAGCAGCGCTCAAAACCGGAAGCCTCGATGTCCACTGCGCCGTAAGCTGTCGGCAGCGGCACGGCGTCACGCGTGACGGTGAGGTTCCATGGAGGGCTGAGGCAAGTGGCGGACGTGTTCATCTCGTACTCGCGCCGCGACGCAGACTTCGTGCGTTGGCTGCACGAGTCGCTCAGCGAGGCCGGCAGGGATGTCTGGGTGGACTGGGAGGACATACCGGCGGCCTCCGAGTGGGAGCAGGACATCCACGACTCGATCGACGCGGCGGAGAGCTTTGTCTTCGTCGTCACCGGCAACTCGCTCGCCTCCGAGTACTGCGGGGCTGAGCTCCGCCACGCGGAGGGGCAGGGGAAGCGCATCGTGCCGATCGCGCTCGATTCCGCCGATCCGGCGGCGGCCCCGCGGGATCTGAGTCAGTTGAACTGGATCTGGTGCCGCAGCGGCGACGACCGCGACGTCGCCCTCGCGCGGCTCTCGAGCGCGCTCGATACCGATCTCGCTTGGGCGCGGGCGCACACCCGTCTGCTCGTGCGCGCGGTCGAGTGGGAGAAACGGCAGGACGCCAGCCTGCTCCTACGTGGGCGGGATCTCGCGGAGGCCGAGCAGGTGCTCGCGGCGAACGCGGGCAAGGAGCCGACGCCGACCGAGCTCCAGCAGCGGTACCTCCACGAGAGCCGCCGCGCCGCGTCGCGGCGCCAGCGCATCGTGCTCGGGAGTGTCACGGTCGCGCTGCTCGTCTCCGTCGCGCTGGGTGTCGTCGCGCTGTTGCAGCGGAACACCGCCGTTCGTGCGACGAGCTCGGCGAGCTCGCTCGCCCTGACGTCCGTCGCCGACGCGCAGCCCGCCGCCAAGCTCGACGTCGCGCTGCTACTCGGCCTCGCGGCGTACCGCGCAAGCCCGACGGTTCAGGCCGAGAGCAACATGGTGTCGGCGCTCGAAACGGCTCGGAGCTCGCGTGTGCAAGCAATCCTGCGCGTCGGCCACGGCGCGATCAACAGCGTCGCGTTCAGCCCGGACGGTCGCATCCTCGCTGCCGGCAACGACGACGGGACGGTGCTCGCGTGGACGGTCGGGACGCGAGAGCGGCGACTCCTCCACGGGCGCCACGGCGTCGTCAACGCCGTCGCGTTGGGCCCGGGCGGCCGCCTGCTCGCGGCCGGCACCGACGACGGCGCGGTGCTGCTGTGGGACGCGAGCACGGACACGCCGACCTTTCTGAACGGCCGCCAGCGTGGCATCAACGCCCTCGCGTTCAGCCCGGACGGGCGCACGATCGTCTCGGGCGGCGGCGACGGAACCGTGCTGCTGTGGGACGTGCGTACCCGCACATCGCGACAGCTGACGGAGCTGCAAGGGATCAGCGGCGTCGCGTTCAGCCCCGATGGGCTCACGCTCGCCGCCACCGATCCGGTCACAGGCGAGGCGATGCTCTGGAACACGCGGACGTACCGGGAGAGAGGGACGCTGGACGTCCCGAGCAACGGGACGTACGGCGTGGCGTTCAGCCCGGACGGGCGGACGGCCGCGACCAGCGGCCAGAACGGGACGTCGCTCTGGAACTTCCGTACGCGAACGCAGATCGGCAACGACATGTACGGCACGAACCAGAGCACCGGGATCGCGAGCCCGACGTTCAGCTCGGACGGGAGCATGGTCGCCACCGTCGGCGACGGCGGAACGCTCGGGGTCTTCGACGTTCGAACGCGCAGGGTTGTCGGGCCGACGGCGCTGCCCCAGCCGCTGAATCTAGACGGGACCGTGACAACCGTCGCGTTCAGCCCCCGCGGCAGGACGCTCGCCCTCGCAAGCAGCAACGGGACGGTGCTGCTGCGGGACGTGCAACAGGCCGCGCCGCAACTCCGGAACGGCGTCCCGGGCGTCACGACGAGCGTCGCGTTCAGCCCGGACGGGCAGACGCTCGCCGCCGGCTACGCCCGCGGCGACGTGATTCTCCGGGACGTGCGCAGACGGACGCGAAAGGTCCTGGCCAAGGTCCCGGGAAGCATCACGGACGTTGCGTTCAGTCCCGATGGAAACACCCTCGCCGCCGCCTACAACCACGGCGACGGCGACAGTCCCGGGCGGGTCGTGCTTCTGGCCGTGAACGGCAAGGGCCGCCGACTCTTGCCCCGGTACGACGGATACCTCGACAGCGTCGCTCTCAGCCCCGACGGGTACACGGTTGCCGCCGGCATCAACATCGGAATGGTGATCCTGTCGGACCTGCACACGCGCGCTCGACGAGAGCTCCCCTACCACCGCGGATTCGACGACAGCCAGGAGCACGAGCTGTACGTCAACAACATCGAGTTCAGCCCGGACGGGCGCAGGCTCGCGTCGATGGGCAACGGCACGGTTGCGTTGTGGGATCGCGGCACCCGCAAGTGGCAAGTCTGGAACGCCCACCAGGGCGAGCTCGACAGTGTCGAGTTCAGCCCGGACGGACGCACCCTTGCCAGCCACAGCACCCGCGTGAGGCTGCGACTCTGGGACGTCCGCACGCACGTTCTGCGCGGGAAGCTGGACGGCGCCTCACCGGGCGGTACGACCGACAGCGGTCTGGCATTCAGCCCCGACGGTCGCACGCTCGCCTCCGCCGACGGGCATGGCGCCGTGCAGCTGTGGTCCTTGCGCCCCCGTGCCCGGATCGGCCCGCCCTTGAACGGGCACCAGGGCGCGGTGGTCGGAATTGCCTTCAGCCCGGACGGGCGCATGTTCGCATCGGCCGGCCGCCGCGGAGCGGTGCTCTGGGACGACGTACTCTGGAGCAACTTCGCCCAGCTCGAGCGACGCGTCTGCAGGCTCGTGATCGGCAACCTCACGGAGGCCGAGTGGCGAGACCTCGTCCCCGGCCTGCCCTACCGCACACCCTGTGCTGACTAGACGCCGCACGTGGCACGTAGTGTTCGCGCGATGGCCGTCGAGCTCGTCGAGGTCGAGGGCGCGGCCGGGCGCCTGGCCGTACGTGTCGACGGGCGCGAGGATCTCGCCGCCGCCGTCGAGCGACTCGGGCTCGCACGCGCGCCGGTGCTCGTGCTCGTCGGCGGCGCCGCGCACATGTCGGCCTCCGACGCGGCGCACGTCCGCGACGCCCTTGCGCACGCGATCGTTCCGGTCGTGGAGCGGGCCGGCGCGACGGTCGTCGACGGCGCGACGAGGGTCGGCGTGATGGAGCTCGCCGGCGACGTGCGCGCCGAGCTCGGCGCGCGCTTTCCGCTGGTGGGCGTCATCGCTGCCGCGCTCGCGGGCGAGGCCGAGCTCGACGACCGCCACACGCACTTCGTGCTCGTTCCCGGCGAGGAGTGGGGCGACGAATCAGAGCTCCTGGCGGTGTTCGCGGCTGCGGTTGCCGATGGATCGCCCAGCGTAACCGTGCTCGCGAACGGCGGCGACATCGCCTGGGACGACGTCGCGTTCAGCATCGCCGAGGAGCGACGAGTCGTGGTTCTCGCCGACTCCGGGCGCACGGCCGACGAGCTCGCAGCCGCCGCGACGACGCGCGCACGCAGCCTGCAGGAGTCGGGTTTCGTGGTCGTCGTCCCGGTCACGGACTCTGACGCGATCCGCGCGGCGATCGCGCGCGCGCTCGGCACCTCAGTGCCCTGACGCCGGCGGCTTCTGCTCCGAGGCGAACTGGCCCCACTGCGCCTGCTCGCGTCGGAAGACGTCCTCGACACGCTCGACGTACGCGCGCAGAGCCTCGACCGGATCCTGTTCGACGGCCAGATCGGGCGCGTCGCGCTTCAAGCGCTGGAGGGCTTTCGCCGCGTCGTCGTAGAGCTTCGCCTGCTGATCGAACGCGAACAGCCCGCCGAAGGCCGACAGCAGCGTCGCAACCGCCGGGAAGACAGCGGCGAGCACGGCCCAGAGCTCAGCCTGCGCGACCTGCTTGCCCGCGAGCGCAGCGGCGGTCGACCCCGCGACGAGCACGACGGCCGAGCAGAACGCCAGCTGCGCGGTCGCACGCTCGTACATGCGCGCGCGGCCCTTGTAGTACCCGAGCTGATCGTCGAGCCGACAGCGTGCGTACAGCTCGAGCAGCTGCCGGTCGCCGCTCACGAGCCCACCTCCGCGTCCTCGATCGCCGCGATGCGACCGCGCAGGACGTTGACGCGCTGCTCGTCGCTCGTGCCGTGGTACTCACCCGCACGCGCAAGGAACACGAAGTACTCGCTCCGCAACCGCTCGGCCTTCAACCGGTTCGTGAAGTACGCGCGGTGCGCCTTCCCGCCGCGCGCGGCGATCGCGAGCGGCGCGAGCAGCCCGGCGAGGGCGGCCTCCGCGATCCCGATCCAGAACTTCCCACCATGCGCGGCGGCTTGGACGGCGCCGAGAGCGGTCGCGACGGCGCCGCCTGCGATCAGCAGCAGGTTGACGAGCCGGAACCGGTTCTGGCCCGCGAGCGCCTCGCGGTCGAACTCGAGGAACGGCCCTTCGAGCTCGGCCTTCAGCACACGAAAGTCGTCCTGCAGCCCGGGAAACCGCCGCTGCTCCTCCTCGCTCAGGATCGGCCACTGCTGCGGCACGCCCCAGAGCTGAGGGAGCTGGCGCGTCAGCGCCGGCTTCCGGATCAGCTTCCGGAACGGATGCGACCGCTCGCGCCGCTCGGCCGAACTGGGCGCGCGGTCGGACGTGCGGGCGGTCATCGTCGCTCCTCGAGCCGGACGACCATGGCGCAAGCAAACGGGAGGCCAACGAGCAGGTCAAGCCCTCCACGGCGCGAGCGCAGCGTCGAGCCGACTCTGTTGACAGATCGGACAGCAACCGCGTGTACGGATGCGCGTACAGGCTTGTCTCCGCACACTGCTCTCTACCTCAGTACGTTGCAGCCACGACTCGCGCGACTTGCAGCGCGTTTCGCTTTCCCGCAGCGCGTCGCAGTTTGTTCATCGGACTTTTAATCCCAAGGTCGACGGTTCGAGTCCGTCCCGGCCCATCGAAAACCCTGCGAACACGGGTCCGAATAACGGACTACAGCGCCCAAGGCTGGAAGGCACGCCGACCTTCCCGTCCGACCCGTTGCAGCCCACCACGACTGAGGGCGAGACCAACGCGACGACGGCGCAGCGCGCCATCCGACATCGGGTCGAGCGAGCGTTCATGGCCGAGTCGAGCTCGAAGCCGTAAAGGAGGCGGCACTCTGCGTGTT
>DASXTR010000053.1:0-14290 GCA_036505325.1 Gaiellaceae bacterium | reverse complement strand
GTGATCGTCGACACCGCCGGCCGCCTCCAGATCGACGAGGAGCTGATGGCCGAGCTCGCGCGGGTGCGCGATGCGACGAAGCCGATGAACGTCCTCCTCGTCCTCGACGCGATGACCGGCCAGGAGGCCGTGAACGTCGCGGAGGCGTTCGACGAGCGCATCGCGTTCGACGGCGTGATCATGACGAAGCTCGACGGCGACGCTCGCGGCGGCGCCGCGCTCAGCGTCAAGGCCGTCACCGGCAAGCCGATCAAGTTCGCGTCCACGGGCGAGAAGCTCGACCAGCTCGAGGTCTTCCACCCCGACCGAATGGCGTCGCGCATCCTCGGCATGGGCGACGTGCTCACGCTGATCGAGCGCGCCGAGGCCGCGGTCGAGGAGGACGAGCAGGCCGAGATGGAAGCGCGCCTGCGCAAGGGGCAGTTCACGTTCGACGATTTCCTCGGCGCGTACAAGATGCTGCGCCGCATGGGCCCACTGCAGGGCGTGCTGAAGATGATCCCGGGCCTCGGCCAGCAGCTCGGCGACGTCGAGATCGACGAGCAGCAGATGAAGCGGGTCGAGGGCATCGTGCTCTCGATGACGCCGCGCGAGCGCGCCCTGCCGCACTCGATCGACGGAAAGCGCCGTCTGCGAATCGCGAAGGGCTCCGGCACGAGCGTCGAGCAGGTGAACCAGCTGCTCGAGGCGCGCAAGCAGATGGAGAAGATGATGAAGCAGATGGGGAAGGGGAAGCTCCCGGGGCTCCCGACCCAGACGGGCGACGGGCTCGCCGCACCGCCGATGGCGCGGCGCTCGAGCACGAAGCGGAAGAAGAACAAGCGGAAAGCCGGCCGGAGGTAATCAATTGGCAGTCAAGCTGAGGCTCACGCGCGTGGGCTCGAAGAAGAACCCGATCTACCGCGTCGTCGCGGCCGACTCGCGCTCACCGCGGGACGGGAAGTTCCTCGACATCGTCGGACGCTACAACCCGCAGACGCACCCGTCGACGATCGAGCTCGACGAGGCGAAGGTGAAGGACTGGCTCTCGAAGGGCGCGCAGCCCACCGAGCCCGTCGCCCGCCTCCTCAAGGTCAAGGGCATCGGGACGTAATGGCCGAGCTGCTCGCGTACCTCGCACGCGAGCTGGTCGACGAGCCGGACGCCGTGCGGGTGGAGACCGAGGAGCGCGACGGCGCGCTCGTCCTCATCCTGCACGTCGCGCCCGACGACGTGGGGAAGGTGATCGGCCGCGGCGGGCGCATCGCGCGCGCGCTGCGGACGGTCGTGCGCGCGAGCGCCGTGCGCGAAGGGCGCCGCGTGCTCGTCGAGATCGCCGAGTGAGGCGCCGCTTGCGGCGCCGTCCTCAGGACGCGCGGGTCCTCCCGCGTGTCCGTCTGCGTTGCCAACCCGGGACGCTCGACGGAGGAAGGGAGCGGTGAGGGTCGCCGCGCTCTACGACGTGCACGGCAACGCGTACGCGCTCGAGGCGGTGCTGGCGGAGGTCGGCGACGTCGACAAGATCGTGTTCGGCGCAATCTTCATCCGGGGCAACGCCGATGTGCTCGCATCGCCTGCAGTGGACGAGCGCTGGACGGCGGCCCGGCGCTGGGTCGCGGCGCAGCTCAGCGCGGAGCAGATCGCGTGGCTCGGGGAACTGCCGTTCTCATGGAGCGCCGACGGCGCGTTGTACGTGCACGCCAATCCCGTCGACGTGAACGAGTTCGTCACGCCGAGGACGCCGGAGAGCCGCGTGGCCGAGCTGCTGAACGGAGTCGCGGAGGCGCAGGTCGTCACGGGGCACGTGCACGTCCAGTTCGAGCGCGAGGTCGGCGCCGTCCGCTGGATCGGCGCAGGCAGCGTCGGAAAGCCGTACGAGCCGGAGGGCGGCGCCTACTGGGTGCTCGTCGACGAGGGCGCCGTCGACTTCCGGCGGACCGACTACGACGTGGAGCGGGCGGACGCGGCGATCCTCGCCTCCGGGCATCCCGTCGCCGCCGACTGCATCGACCGTGCGTCCGGATGGCAGTGGTTTGCGAGCGCCTCGTGAAGCTCGGCGCGCTCTACGACGTCCATGCGATGCCGCACGCACTCGAGGCCGTGCTGCGCGAGCTCGAGCGCGAACGCGTCGACCTCGTGCTGTTCGGCGGCGACCTGATCGCCGGGCCGTTCCCACGCCGCGCACTCCAGCTCGCGCGCGCGGTCGACGCGCGGTTCGTCCGCGGCAACTGCGAGAGCACGCCGGGCGAGTGGGACCGCGAGCACCTCGACCCCGACGAATTGCGGTGGCTCGAGGAGCTGCCGCTGACCGTGTCGCTCGACGGCGTCCTCTACTGTCACGCGACGCCGGCCGACGACACGCCGATCACCACCGAGCTGACTCCCGACGAGGTGCTGCTGGAGACGTTCGGCGGCGTCGAGGAGAAGGTCGTCGTGATCGGTCACACGCACCACCAGTTCGACCGCCGCGCGGGCGACGTGCGGGTGGTGAACGCGGGCTCCGTCGGCATGCCCTACGAGGACGACGTCGCGGCGTTCTGGACGCTCGTCGAGGACGGCGAGCCGTCGTTCCGCCGGACCGAGTTCGACGTCGACCGCGCCGCACGCGAGATCCGGCTCAGCGGCTGGCCCGGCGCCGGCGAGTTCGTCGCGGAGAACCTGCTCGCCGCTCCCTCGCGCGCGGAGGCGGTCGCGCTCTTCGAAAGCCGGCGCACGTGACCGAACGCGTCGTCATCGGCCGCGTCGGGCGCTCGCACGGGCTCGACGGCTCGTTCGTGGTCGAGGACGCGAGCGAGGACGAGCGGTGGTTCGCCGTCGGCGCCCGAGTGCTCGCAGGTGGGGACGAGGTGGAGGTCGTCTCGTCGAAGCGCGCAGGAGGCCGCCCGGTCGTCAAGCTCGACCGCGCGGTCCCGCGAGGCACGCCGCTCGAGGTCGAGCGATCGGCGCTGCCCGCGCCGGACGCGGACGAGTACTACGTCTTCCAGCTCATCGGCCTCGCCGTCCGGCAGGAAGACGGCCGCCCGCTCGGAAAGGTGACGACCGTGTCCGCAGGCGTCGCCAACGACGTGCTCGAGCTCGATTCCGGGCTCGCGCTCCCCATGGTCGAGGACTGTGTACGCGACATCGATCTGGAGGCTGGACATATCCTTGTCGCTCCCGGCTTCTCCGACCCCGACTAACGCCTTTGCAGCTCGACGTCTTCACACTGGTCCCGCACGCCTTCGCATGGCTCACCGAGCAGCGCCCGGTCGCGACCGTCCTCGGCGGCGAGCTCGACCTGCGCCTGTTCTCGTACCGCGACTACACGCCGCTGCGTGCCGGCCAGGTCGACGACGAGCCCTACGGCGGCGGCGCGGGGATGGTGCTGCGCGTCGACGTCGTCGCGGCTGCGCTCGACACGGTCTACGGCGGGCAGCCGGAGCACCGCGTGGTGGCACTGACGCCGAAGGGCCGCCAGCTGACGCAGCAGGTCGTCGAGGAGCTCGCCGCGGAGGAGCGGATCACCCTCCTCTCGGCGCGCTTCGAGGGGTTCGACGAACGCGTCGTCCAGCATCTCGCGACGGATTCGATCTCGATCGGCCCGTACGTCCTTTCGAACGGCGACCTGCCGGCGATGGTGCTCGTGGACGCGCTCGCACGGCGGCTCCCGGGCGCGCTGAGCGAGGGCTCGGGCGAACTCGAGTCGTTCTCGGAGGAGCTCGGCGGCGGGCTCGAGTACCCGCACTACACGCGGCCGGCCGAGTTCCGCGGCTGGTCGGTGCCGGACGTGCTGCTCTCGGGCGACCACGCGCGCGTCGAGGCCTGGCGGCGGGAGCAGGTGCGGTAGGTCTTGAGGAATCCCATCGACCGCCTGACGCACGGGATGCCGCACGGCTGGCGCGTGACGATCGACTGGCTCGTGACGATCGTCGGTGCGATCGCGATCGTGCTCGCGATCAAGGCGTGGGTCGTGAACCCGTACCGGATCCCGTCGAGCTCGATGGAGCCGACGTTGCACTGCGCGCGCCCGGGATCGGGATGCGAGGCGCGCTTCTCCGACCGCGTGCTCGCCTGCCGCTTCTGCTTCCACTTCTGGAACCCGAAGCGCCGCGACATCATCGTCTTCAAGACGCCGCCCGCGGCCGCGACGCGCTGCGGCGCAGGCGGGACGTTCGTCAAGCGGCTGATCGGGCTCCCCGGCGACGAGTGGGAGGAGCGGAACGGGTACGTCTACATCAACGGCAAGCGGCTCGACGAGCCGTACGTCCAGTCGACGCGGCGCGACTCCCGCACGATCGCCGCGATGAAGATCGCGCCCGGCCACTACTTCATGATGGGAGACAACCGGAACTCGTCGTGCGACTCGCGCGAGTGGGGGACCGTCCCGAAGGAGAACCTGATCGGCCAGGTGTTCGCCGTGTATTGGCCGCCGGCGCGCATCTCGATCCGCTGATGCGCGTGCCGGCGCGGGCCCTCGTAGGCCTCGTCGTGGTGTTCGGGCTGGCGATCGCTGCGCTCTTCGTCCTGCGCGTCGCCGGCGTGATGCGCACGTGGCGCATCCCCGCCAGCTCGATGGAGCCGACGCTGCACTGCGCGCGAACGGGCCTGGGCTGCGGCGGCCGCACGTCCGATCGCATCATCTCGCTGAAGTACTTGAGCGGCGACCCGGACCGCGGCGACATCGTCGTCTTCCACACGCCGCCCGCCGCGCTCACACGCTGCGGCGCCGGGGGGACCTACGTCAAGCGAATCGTGGCGCTCCCTGGCGAGCGGTGGGAGGAGCGGAACGGCCGCGTGTTCGTCGACGGGCGGCCCTTGCGTGAGCCGTACGTCGCACCGCGGCGCCGTGACACGCGCACGATTGCGCCGGTGCGCCTCGGTACCGGCCGGTACTACCTCCTCGGCGACAACCGCAACGCATCGTGCGACTCGCGCGAATGGGGCCCCGTCGCCCGCAGCGCGATCATCGGGAAGGTCGTCCTCCGCTACTGGCCCCCGACGCGGATCGGGCCGCCGTAGGCGGCTTCGGCGCGGCCCCGGCGAGCTTCCGCTACCATTCCGCGCGGCCTCCGGCCACCTTTTGGCATGAGCACGACCATCCAGGACATCGAGCGCCGCCAGCTGCGCGAAGTGCCCCGCTTCAAGGCGGGCGACACGGTGCGCGTGCACTTCCGCGTCATCGAGGGCAACCGGCAGCGCATCCAGGTCTTCGAGGGCATCGTGATCAAGCGCCAGGGCGCAGGCGCCCGCGAGACCTTCACGGTTCGCAAGAACTCCTTCGGCGTCGGCGTCGAGCGCACGTTCCCCCTCCACTCGCCGAAGATCGACAAGATCGAGGTCGGCGCGATCGGCGACGTCAACCGCGCGAAGCTCTACTACCTGCGCGGCAAGGTCGGCAAGAAGGCTCGCGTCCGCGAGCTGCGCCAGTCGTAGCTTCGTAACTTCTTCGCAAACTCCGGTCTTCTGCGCCTGGGGCGCGCCGGTCGCCTGGCTATCCTCGGCGCGTGGCGCCGAAGCGCACCGGCCAGAAGCTCCTGCGATTCGATCGCAAGCTGGGGGCACGGCTCGTCGCGGGCGCCGACGAGGCCGGGCGCGGCCCGCTCGCCGGGCCGCTGGTCGTGGCAGGCGTGCTCCTCGACTACGACTGCCTGCGGGAGCACAGGGTGCGGCCGCTGGCGCTTCTCAACGACTCGAAGCAGGTCGACCCGGCGACGCGCGAGGAGCTCTATCGCGCCGTGATCTCGTGCGCGGAGCGCGTGTCGGTCCACGTGTTCCCGCCGTCGGTCATCGACCGCGACGGCCTGCACCGCTGCAACCTGAAAGGCATGCGCGCCGCGTTGTGGGCGCTGCAGCCGGCCGACGTCTGCCTCGTCGACGGCTTCCGGCTCGGGCCGACGGCGCCGCCTCACCGCGCGATCGTCGACGGCGACACGAAGAGCGCCGCGATCGCGGCCGCCTCGATCGTCGCAAAGGTGACACGCGACCGCTACATGAAGACCGCCGACGCCCTGTACCCGGCATACGGCTTCTCCTCGCACGTCGGGTACATCACGCCCGCGCACAGCGCAATCGTCCGCGCGCGCGGCCCGTGCGAGATCCACCGGCGCTCGTTCCAGGCGCTCTGCTACCGCACGGATGCCGATCCGCTCGAGCTCGTCGCGGCCGAAGCCTAGGAACGCGGCCGAGCGGCGCGCCGCGTGGTGGTACCGCCTGCGCGGCTACCGCATCCTCGACACGAACCGGTGGATTGCCGGCGGCGAGCTCGACGTCGTCGCGCGGCGCGGGCGGACCGTGGTCTTCTGCGAGGTGAAGTCGAAGGCGGGCGACCGGTTCGGCGATCCGCTCGAGATGATGACGCCCCGGAAGGTCGCACGCCTGCGCCGAGCGGCCGAGGCGTGGCTCGCGGCGCACCCGGAGTGCGACGGCCTCGACGTCCGCTACGACGTCGTCGCAGACCGCGCCGGGCGGCTCGAGCACGTTCCGGACGCGTTCTAGACTCGCAGAAGCACGTCGGAAGGCGTGCCGGTACGCGTTTGAGTCGGGTCCAGTATCCCAACGCGAATCCGCACTTCAGAGCAGCCCCAACCGATCGAGCGCGACGTACCTCGGCCCGACGTCCGTGAGGCGGCCGCCGCGCAGATGCTCGCGGAACGCGCCGAGGGACATCAGCTCGACCTCCGGCGCCTCACCCGGCTCCGGTCGAGGCTCTGCGACGCGCCGCGCATCGCGACCGGCGAAGACATGCCGAAGACGTGTCGAGTAGGCGCAGTCGACCATCGTCCCCACGCGGACGAGCTCCGCCTCGTACCCCGTTTCTTCGAGCACCTCCCGACGCGCCGCGACGAGCGGCTCCTCGCCCGCGTCGACACCGCCGCCCGGGAGCTCCAGCAAGTCTGCCTCGACGCCCGGACGGAACTCGCGCACGAGGACCACCTGGTCGTGCGGCGTGACGGCGACCGCGACCGCCGTGTCGCCCTCGAGCTTGATCTCGAACTCGCGCTCGTCACCGGTCGGGAGCCGGTACGTGCGGCCGATCACCATTCGGTAACCGCCGTACAGCCGCCGCTCGCCGAGCTTCTGCCACGTCACGCGCGCGAAGTTACACATTTGTTGCAGAGACGACTCGGACACGGCACAGGATGTCGCCTACTCTGGCAACGTGCTCGCACGCACGATCACCCATGCACTCGTCGGACTCGACCCTCGCCGCGTCGAGGTCGAAGCGCACCTCCAGTCGGGTGCGCCCGCGTTCGCGATTGTCGGTCTCGCCGACCGCGCATGCCAGGAGGCCAAGGAGCGCGTCCGAAGCGGCATCGCGTCCGCGGCCCTCGAGTGGCCGTCACGGCAGCGGATCATCGTCAACCTCGCGCCCGCCGGGCTACGGAAGGAGGGCTCGGGATTCGACCTCCCGATCGCGCTCGCGATCATCGCGGCGACGCACCAGCTGCCGCGCGGGTGCCTCGCCGATCACGCGGCGTTCGGTGAGCTCGCGCTCGACGGCCGCCTCCGTCCGGTCGCCGGCGCGCTCGTTGCCGCCGAAGGCGCGCGGCGGGCAGGTCTGGCGCGACTCGTCTGCGCCGCCGAGTCAGGGCCCGAGGTCGCGCTCGCCGGCGTGGAGCCGGTACCGGTCCGCCACCTCGCGGAGGCGGTCGCGTACTTTCGCGGCGGAGGCAATCCGCCGCCCTGTCACCCGCCGCCCGAGGACGCCGCTGCGGCGGTTCCCGACCTTGCGGACGTGCGCGGGCAGGAACGTGCGCGTCGCGCGCTCGAGATCGCTGCCGCCGGCGGGCACAACCTTCTGCTCGGCGGACCGCCGGGAATCGGGAAGACGATGCTCGCACGCCGCCTACCGGGCGTCCTCCCCCCGCTCGACGAGGACGGAGCGCTCGAGGTGACGCGAATCCACTCGGTGGCCGGGTTGCTGCCGCCGGGATCCGGCCTGATCCGTGTTCCTCCGTTCCGCGCACCGCACCACACGACGTCGGCGATCGCAGTCGTGGGCGGCGGTCCGTCGCCGCGTCCCGGCGAGGCCACGCTCGCGCACCGCGGCGTCCTGCTGCTCGACGAGCTTCCCGAGTTCGCGCGTCCCGTGCTCGAGGCGCTCCGCCAGCCGCTCGAGGACGGCGTGATCGCGGTTGCGCGCGTCGGCGGCCGCGCAGTCTTCCCCGCGCGGTTCCAGCTCGTCGGGACGATGAACCTGTGCCCGTGCGGCGCGCGCGGCGATGCGGCGACCGAATGCTCCTGTTCGCCGCAGCGACTCGACCGGTACCGCGACAAGCTCTCGCGCGCGCTGCTCGACCGCTTCGATCTCGTCGTGCCTGTGCCGCGCCCGCGGGCGAACGAGCTCGCCGCCGCGCCCGGTGAACCGTCGGCCGGGGTGCGCTCACGCGTCGTCGCCGCGCGGCGACGGCTCGAACGGGGCGGCCTCGCCCGGTCCGCCGCCGCCGACGAACTGCTCGCGCGCGCGGTCGAGCGGCTGCCCCTCTCCGGCCGCGGCCGCGCGCGCGTGGCACGAGTCGCGCGGACAGTTGCTGCGCTCGCCGGTGCGGCGGAGGTCGGCACCGAGCACCTCGCGGAGGCGCTGTCGTACCGCTCGCCCGCGGAGCTGGGTGCAGCATGAGCGAGCTCGCACTTGCCGCCTTCGCCGCCGCGCAAGACGAGCACGCGGCCGACGGTCTCGCACGCTCGCGTCGGTTCGAGTCGTTCCGCGCCACGTTCGATGCGAGCGCTTATCGCGCCGACCTCGCGCACCGCGGCGTGCGGTGGATCAGCCGCACCGATCCCGCGTTCCCGCCCCGCCTCCGCTGCATCCACGATCCGCCGCCCGGCCTCTTCGTCCGCGGCGGTGCGTCGCTCGAGCTGCTCGGCCGCCAGGCGGTGGCGGTCGTCGGCGCCCGGGCATGCTCCGACTACGGCGCGCACGTCGCGCAGATGTTCGCCGCCGACCTCGCCGTCGCGGGCGTCGTTGTCGTCTCGGGTCTCGCGCGCGGCGTCGACGGGTGGGCGCATCGCGGCGCGCTGGGTGCGGGAGGCGTGACCGTCGCCGTCCTCGGCTGCGGGATCGACCGCGACTATCCGCGTGCGCATTCGACGCTTGCCGCGCGGATCTGCGAGACCGGGTTGGTCGTCTCCGAGTATCCGCCCGGTGTGGCTCCCGCCCCGTGGCGGTTCCCGGCGCGGAACCGTATCGTTGCCGGGCTGGCCCTCGCGACCGTCGTCGTGGAGGCGCGCGAGCGGAGCGGCGCGCTGATCACCGCCGACCTGGCGCTGGAGGAGGGGCGCGAGGTTCTCGCCGTGCCCGGCCCGATCACGTCGTCGCTGTCCGCGGGTGCCAACGCCCTCCTGCGTGTCGGCGCGATCCCGGCGACCGCCGCGACCGACGTGCTCGCCGCCGTCGGGATCGAACCGCCCGCCCCGGAGCCGCCGCCGACGGTCTCGAAGGGTGCGCACGCCGTGCTCGCGGCGCTCGAGGCGGGCGCGGCGACTGCCGACGAGATCGGCCGCGCGGCCGCCCTCGACCCGGCCGTCGCCGCCGCGGCACTGACGGAGCTCGAGCTCGCCGGCCTCGTGCGCGAGGCCGCGGGCGTGTACAGGAGGTGATGCGCCGGCCGTAGGATCGCCGAGGTGACGACAACTTCATATTGGCTCGAAGAGCATGCGGATCCGGTCCCGCGACGACGGGCGTCCGGCGCGGTCGACGTCGTAGTCGTCGGCGGGGGTGTGACGGGATGCTCCTGCGCTCTCACCCTCGCACGACGCGGTCTCCGCGTTCGGCTGCACGAGGCCCGTACCGTGGCGGGTGGAGCGAGCGGCCGGAACGGCGGCTTCGCGCTGCGCGGCGGTGCCGTCGCGTACGACGTCGCCCGGTCCGAGCTCGGCCGCGAGCGTGCCCGAGCGCTGTGGGAGCTCACGGAGCGCACCCTCGACCGGCTGGAGTCCCTCGCCGGCGACGCCCTTCGGCGCGTTGGCAGCCTCCGCCTGGCCGCCGACGACGCGGAGCGCGACGCTCTGGCGGCGGAGCACGCTGCACTGCGTGAGGACGGGTACGCAGTTGAGTGGCTCGACGTCCTGCCGCCGCCGCTCGACAGGCTCTTCCGGGGCGCGATCCTCCACCCGCGCGACGGGGCACTTCAGCCTGCGCGCTGGGTCAGACGGCTCGCCCGGCAGGCCGCGGACGCCGGCGCCGAGATCGTCGAGGGGAGTCCGGTCGACGTGGCCGCGCTCGACGCGCCGACCGTCGTCGTCGCTGCCGATGGACTGACCTCGGCGCTCCTGCCGGAGCTCCGCGAGGTCGTCTGGCCGGTCCGAGGCCAGGTGCTGGTCACGGAACCGCTCGCGGGGCACGTCTTCGAACGGCCCCACTACGCGCGTGCGGGCTACGACTACTGGCAGCAGCTTCCCGACGGCCGCCTCGTCGTCGGAGGCAAGCGCGATGCGAGCCTCGACACCGAGAACACCGCCGTCGAGGAGACCACCGCCGTCATCCAGGAGCGCCTCGAGGCGTTCGTCGTCGAGCTGCTCGGACGGCTGCCCCGGATCACCCACCGCTGGGCGGGCGTCTGGGGCACGACGCCCGACGGGCTGCCGCTCGTGGGCCGGGTGCCGGGTCGCGACGGGGTCTGGGTCGCGGGCGGGTACTCCGGCCACGGCAACGTCCTCGGCCTCGCGTGCGGCAACCTCGTCGCCCGTGCGATCGTCGGCGAGCAGCCGGCGGAGCTCGAGCTCTTCGCGCCGGCGCGGCTCCTCTAGAGCGAGACGCGCTGGAGATCCGGCAGCTCGTCGAGCCGCGTGAGCGCGGCGAGGGCGATCGCGAGGTCCTGGATCGCGAGACCGGTCGAGTCGAAGAGGGTGATCTCGCGGGCATCGGTGCGGCCGCGCGCAGTTCCGGTGAGGACCGAGCCGAGCTCCGTCACGTCCTCGCGCGCAAGGAGGCCGGCGGCGACGGCATGCTGCAGCTCGCCCCCGTGGCTCGCCTGCTCCCAGTCGTCGCAGAAGACGCGGGCGCGCGCGACCTCGCGCGGCGCGACCTCCGCCTTGTCCGGACCGTCGGCGCCCATCAGGCTCACGTGCTGCCCCGGGACGAGTGACCCTTCGGCGAGCAGTACCTCGTGCCCCGGCGTCACGGTGACGAGCAGGTCGGCCGACAGCGCCTCCTCGCGCGACGACGCGACGTCGGCGCCCAGGTCGTCCGCGGCCGCTCGGGCCCGCGCCTCGTCGAGGTCCCACAGGAGGACTCGGCGACCGCGCGCGAGGAATGTTCGCGCGGCGGCGCGCCCGTTGACGCCTGCGCCGACGACCGCCGCCGTCGCCGCGTCGGGCCGCCCGAGCGTCTCCGCCGCGAGCACGGCAGCCGCCCCGGTCCGGAGCGCCGTGACAGCCGCCGCGTCGAGCACGGCCTCGAGCATCCCGGTCTCGGCATCCGAGACGAGCACGACGCCGCTCACCGTCGGGAGTCCGCGTCGCGGGTTCCCGGGAAAGGACGTCACCCACTTGAGGAGCGCGTGACCGCCGCCAAGGGCGGGCATCGCGCGAAAGTCGCCCGCCGGGTAGTTCGTGACGTACACCTTCGGCGGCATCGTCCATTCGCCGCGCGCGTGGGCGACGAACGCTGCGCGAACCGCTTCGACGGCGTCCGACGGCGACACCGCGAGCTCGACATGCAGGCCCGTCAGGACCGGGACCGATGTCACAGCGTCTTGACGCCGGCGACGAGCCGCGCGACCGACTCCTTCGCGTCGCCGAACAGCATCACGGTCTTGGGGTCGACGAAGAGCGGGTTGTCGATCCCCGCGAAGCCCGGATTCATCGAGCGCTTCATCACGACGATGTGCTTCGCGTTGTCGACGTCGAGGATCGGCATCCCGTAGATCGGGCTCCCGGGATCGCTGCGCGCCGCGGGATTGACGACGTCGTTCGCCCCGATGACCAGGGCGACATCCGTCTGCGGGAACTCCGGGTTGATCTCGTCCATCTCCTTGAGCGCGGGGTACGGGACGTTCGCCTCTGCGAGCAGGACGTTCATGTGACCCGGCATGCGGCCGGCGACGGGATGAATCGCGTAGTCGACGTGCACGCCCTTCTTCTCGAGCTCGTCGGCGAGCTCGCGCACCGCGTGCTGTGCCTGTGCGACCGCCATCCCGTACCCGGGCACGACGACGACCTTGTGTGCGTACGCGAGCATGATCGCCACGTCGTCAGCCGTCGCGGCCCGAACCGTGCCGTCGGACACGGCCGCGGCGCCGGCACCCGCACCCGCCTGCACTTGGCCGAACGCGCCGAAGAGCACGTTTCCGATCGACCGGTTCATCGCCGCACCCATCATCATCGTCAGCAGCGTGCCCGAGGCGCCCACGAGCGCGCCGCTCACGATCAGCACGTTGGAGTTCAGCTCGAAGCCCGTCGCAGCCGCTGCGAGACCGGTGAACGCGTTCAGGAGCGAGATCACGACCGGCATGTCGGCGCCGCCGATCGGAAGCACGAACAGCACGCCGAACAGGAGTGAGCCGAACAGCAGCGCCCAGAGGAGCCATTGCTGCTCTGCGCCCGCGACGATCGCGATGCCGGCGGCGGCGACGAGCGCGAGGAGCGCGAGATTGCCGAACTTCTGGCCCGGATAGGTGATCGGGCGGCCGCCGATCAACTCCTGCAGCTTGGCGAACGCGACCATCGAGCCTGCGAACGAGACGGACCCGATGAGCGCCGAGGCGATGATCGCGATCGACACGTCTCCGTGCAGCCGTCCCGGGTCGGGGGCGTGGTTGTGGAACTCCGCCAACGAGACCAGTGCCGCGGCACCGCCGCCGACGCCGTTGAACAGCGCCACCATCTGCGGCATCGCGGTCATCCTCACCCGGCGCGCGGCGACGGCTCCGAAGACGCCGCCGATCGCGCCGCCGACGATGATCCTCCAACCGATGTGAACGCCGTCGTGCGCCAGCGTGACGACGATCGCGATCGTCATGCCCGCCGCGCCGATCCAGTTCCCGAGCCGTGCCCTCGTCGGCGAGGACAGGAACCGAAGCGCGAGGATGAAGCAGATGATCGTGACGAGGTAGAGGAGGTTCGCCCAGTCCCGACTCACTCGCGTTCGCCCTCCGACTGTCGCGGCTCGCGCTTCTTGAACATCTCGAGCATCCGGTCGGTGACGACGAAGCCGCCGACCACGTTCGCCGCGCCGAGCATCACGGCGGCGAAGCCGACCCATCCGGTGAGCGAGTCGGGATGAGCTGCACCCGCCACCAGCATCGCCGCAACGATCACGATGCCGTGGATCGCGTTCGTCCCCGACATGAGCGGCGTGTGCAGCAGCGTCGGGACCTTCGAGATCACCTCGAAACCGAGGAAGATCGCGAGTGCGAGGATCGTCAGCTCTACGACGAGCTGCGCGAAGTGGCTCACGCTGCAACCTCCTCGCGCGTGACGCACGCGCCGGCTGTGATCTCGTCCTCCCAGTCGAGGGCGAGATCGCCCTTCGGCGCGAGGTGCGTGAGCAGCGCTGCGACGTTCCGCGCGTAGAGCTGGCTCGCATGGAACGGCATCGTGCTCGGCAGGTTGAGTGTCCCGACGATCGTCACGCCGTGCGCTTCGACGACCTCGCCCGGCTGCGTCAGCTCGCAGTTCCCGCCGGTCTCCGCGGCTAGATCGACGATCACCGATCCGCGGCGCATCTTCTCGACCGCCGACGCGGGAATGAGCCGCGGCGCCGCGCGGCCCGGGATCGCCGCGGTCGTAATGACGGCGTCGAACTCGGGAATGCGTTCCTCGAGCGCCTCCTGCTGACGCTGCTGCTCCTCCGGTGTCAGCTCGAGGGCGTACCCGCCTTCGCTCTCTTCGCCGACGATGCCGAGGTCGAGCCACGTCGCACCGAGGGACTGGATCTGCTCGCGCACCACCGGCCGTACGTCGAATCCGGAGACGACGGCACCGAGCCGGCGCGCCGTAGCGATCGCCTGCAACCCGGCGACGCCGGCGCCGAGGACGAGGACCTTCGCCGGTGCGATCGTGCCCGCGGCGGTCGTGAGCATCGGAAAGAACCGCGGCAGCACGTCGGCGGCGATCAGCCCGGCCTTGTACCCCGAAACGGTTGCCTGTGAAGACAACGCATCCATCGACTGCGCGCGCGTGATGCGCGGGATCGACTCCATCGCGAATGCGACGACCCCGCCCGCGGCTAGCTGTCGGATGCCCTGGCGGTCCGTGAGCGGCTGCAGGAATGCGATCAGGACCTGCCCGTCGTGCATGCGCTGGATCTCGGCCGACGAGGGCTTCGCGACCTTGACGACTACGTCGACGCCGCGCCACGCGTCGTCGACGATCGTCCCGCCGGCTTCGG
>DASXTR010000052.1:0-3408 GCA_036505325.1 Gaiellaceae bacterium | reverse complement strand
CGACCCGGCCATCTGTGGCCCCTCGCTCGTGAACGCCACGGGGTGGATGTACTCGTTCGCAAGCCGGATCGCGAGGAACGAGACCGGGATCAGCACCACGCCGAAGAGCGCGTAGACGGCGCACATGTTCGCGCGTGCCGGGCCGGGATCGACGGAGTAGCGCAGCATGAAGTACGCCGCGTAGAACAGGAACAGCACGAGGAAGAGCACGAGCTGCTGCTCGCTCCACAGCCACCAGTGGCCCCACCTGAACTTCGCCCACACCGACCCGGTCACGAGCGTCATCGCCCCGAAGATCACGCCTTGGTGAATGGCGACGTAGCTCTCGAGATCCGCGTTCTCGTCGCGCTTCCAGAGATGAAGCAGGGCCTTCCACGCGCCCCAGCCGAAGCCTGCATACGCGGTGAGCGCGATCGGCACGTGGAAGTAGAAGATCTTCTGGTTCAGGCCGTCCTCGTCGACGGGCGCGTAGAAGAAGATCAGCGCGATCGCGGCGCCCAGAAGGACGGTCGATGCGCCCGCGAGCAGGGGCAACCGGTTCTCTGTCACGCCGAGCATCGTAGACCGCGACGGCGTCCCTACAGGCTCTTGAGGTACTGCACGAGGTCGCTCTGCTCCGCCGCCCCGAGACCGAGCCGGAGGCATGAGTCGTAATGCGCAACCACATCGGGAAGCGTCTTGAAGCGGCCGTCGTGGTAGAAGCCGCCCTTCGCGTGCGCGAAGAGGCCCTTGAGCGGGGTCGTGCGGTAGCGGTGCGTCGGGCTGCGGTCGGCCTGGAAGGAGTCGACGCAGACGTCGGCCGGGTCGTGCAAGTTCCAGCCGGGCTCCGTGTAGGTGGGCTCCATGTGGCAGGTCGCGCACCTCGCCTTGCCGTCGAAGAGCCGCTCACCGCGCGCCGCCGCCGCAGCGTCGAAGCTCGCGCGCGGCGGCCTGGGCGCGGCCAGCGACAACTGGTAGACGTGCAGCGCGGGGAGCTTCGACGTGATGAGGTCGCGGTCGTGGTGCGTATGCCCGAACTTCGCCCTCGCCGCGATCGGAAACTGCGTCGCATCGTCGAGCCGCACGTCCACGAAGTTCCCCTGACCGTGCATCTCGAGGTTCGCCACGAACGCGTTCCAGTACGTGATCGAGCCCCAGCCGGTGAACGTGTGCAGGTTGACGCCCGCGAGCCCGAACGCCGGCGGGATGAGGGTCGCGGCCGGCTTGCCGTCGGGCCGGAAGGCCTTCCCGTCCATGAAGAGCTCCGCGTCGAACTTGCCGGGGCCCCAACTCGCGAGGACCTTCCTGACCGTCTTCTCGTCGACGCCGAGCAGGTCGGTGACCGGCTTCAGGTTCGGCGCGAGCGACACGATTGCGCCCACGTTTAGGTCGCGGTTCGGCCATCCGTCGCGCCGCTTCCCGATCCCCGGCGCGAACGAGTCGTCGACCGTCGAGTGGCAGAACGCGCACGTGATGCCCATCGACGTCAGCCGGCCCGACCGGTCGAAGTCGCCCTTCACGCCGACGACCGCGCCGAGCTTCAGCAGCGCGAGTGTCGTCGCCGGCGCGCCGAGGTCGACCTTGCCGGTCTTGATCCCTCGCGCGACCTTCGCCGGAACTCTCGCAGCGTCGACCTTGAGGCCGACGGCGAGGGCCGTCTTCGGGCTGACGCCGGGACCGACGCCGCCGAGCTTGGCGCCCTCGATCGCGCGGTGCAGCTGGAGGGCGCCGCCCCAGAACGCATCGTCGCCGAACGTGTCGTACCTGAAGATCTGCCGGCCGGACGCGATGAGGGACGCATTCCCGCGCCCCGTCTGGAGATCGGTCGAACGCTCGGCGCGCACCGCGCCGACGGTCGCGTTGAAGACGACGGCCGCAAGCAGGACGAGTGCGGCCAGCGGGACGACGCTTGCGAGCCGGCGGGCGAGCGACATGGGCGGCGACGGAACCCTAGAAGCGCACCCGCCGGGCCGGTAGTGATCGAAGTCGCAGTGTGAGATCTCTCACACACGCGCTACGGCGCGGCGAGGACGTCCGGATCGATGTTCAGGCGGTACGACCGCCCGCGGCGGACGACGAAGCCCTCTTCCTCCAGCTCGTCGACCGCGCGCGTCACCGTCTCGCGCGCCGACGCGACCATCTCGCCGAGCAGCTCGTGCGTGAGCGGGAAGTCGAGCCGCACACCGTCGCGGCCGACGCGGCCGTGATCGCGCGCAAGCTGGATCAGCTTGGCGCGCACCCGGTCGACGTGGTGGACACTGGCGAGCGTCGCGATCGTCTCGTGCTTCTGCCGCAGGGTCGCGGCAAGCGCGTCGAAGAGGACGACGGCTGCCGACGGAATCGCGAACAGCCGGTCGCGGACATCGGTCGTGAGGAGCGTCGCCCGCGTCCGAGCGAGCGTGCGTATGACCTCACCCTCGGCCGGCGGCAGCACGAGGCGCCCGGCTCCGGCGTGGCACGTGACGATGCCGCGGGCCGAGCCGAGCTGCCGGTCGGCGCGGACGATCGCGAGCCCCTCCTCGATGATGAGCACGCAGACGCCCGCGAGCTCGGTCGCGGTGAGCTCGACTCCCGCTTCGAGGTCGAGGAGCGGCGCCTCGAGGATGATCCCCTCGACGGCGCGCGAGTCGAGCGTGCAGAAGATCGCGGATGTCCGCGATCGAGTGGCCACCATCGGGAGGACGTACGCCGGTCGGGCGCGAGCGGATCTACGTCTCCGAGACGACGTATTCGAAGCTCGCCCACGCAACCAGGCCGAAGATCGCGTCGTAGGCGGCGAGGAAGGCGAGGTAGCGCGGGCCCTCGCCGACCGACGCGCCGACGCCGCCGACGACGATCGGGATCGCGAGCGGCAAGAAGAGGAGCGGTAGCAGCAGCTCGCGGGCGCGGCCGGCGACCGCCATCGCGCCGAGGAGCGTGCCGACGGTGGCGATGCCGATGTCGGCGAGCCCGACCGCGGCCACGGTCGTCGCGTCGATCCCGGAGAAGAACAGCGCGAAGGCCGGCAGCGCAACGACCTCGGCCGCGACGAGAAACCCCAGCACGGCGAGCGACTTCGCCGCCCAGATCGCGCTGCGGTCGGCGGGCGTGAGCACGAGCGCGTCCAGCAGCCCCTGCTCGCGCTCGGCGACGAAGGCACGCGTCAGCCCGAGCAGCGCGGTGAAGATCAGCGCCACCCACAGGAGTCCCTGCGCGGCGACGTCGCCGCTGCCGGCCGGGAGCGCGAAGTGGAAGATCACGAGCGCCGCGACGACGAAGAGCAGCATCGCCGGCAGCGTCTCCTTCGCGCGCAGCTCGAGCAGCAGGTCCTTCCGCGCGAGCGCGGCGACGTCGCGGAGGTAGCTCACGCGAACGCCAGGCGGTCGGTCGCGAGGTGCTCGATGCGCGCCGGCTCGTGCGTCGCGACCGCGAAGGTGCTCCGGCTCCGCA
>DASXTR010000051.1:0-5137 GCA_036505325.1 Gaiellaceae bacterium | reverse complement strand
CTCGACTTCGACGTCGAGCCGGGCGCCCGCGTGGGCGTGATCGGGCCGAACGGCGGCGGCAAGTCGACGCTGATGCGGATCCTCGCCGGGCTCGAGGAGCCTGACGCGGGCGAGGCGGCTCAGCGCCGCGGCCTGACGGTCGCGTACCTCCCGCAGCAGGTCGAGGGCGACGAGCGCTCGGCGCTCGAGACCGTGCGCGCCGCGCGGCCGGACCTCGACGAGCTCGACCACGAGCTCGCGCGGGTCGCGGCGCAGCTCGGCGCGCTCGGCGACGACCTCGACCGGATGACGCGCGTTCTCCGCCGGCAGGAGCAGCTCGTGGAGCGCTGGACGGCCGCCGGCGGGCCGGGCTTCGACGGCCGTTCGCGCGCGCTGCTCCTCGACCTCCTCGACGAGGACGATCTCGACAAGCCGACGCGTCTCCTCTCCGGCGGGCAGCGCAAGCTCGCTGCGCTCGCGGCCTGTCTCGCGCGCGACCCGGACGTGCTGCTCCTCGACGAGCCCGAGGCGCACCTCGACGTCGAGGCGCGCGAACGGATGGAGAGGCTGATGCGCGAGTTCGGCGGCGCGGTCGTCTCCGTCTCGCACGACCGGTACCTGCTGGACGAGACCGTCTCGCAGATCGCGGAGCTCGACGGCGGCCGCATCCGCATGTGGCCCGGCAACTACTCGGCGTACACGGTCGCGCGCGAGCTCGAGCTGCACCGGCAGCAGCAGCTGTACGTCACGCAGCAGAAGGAGATCGCGCGGCTCGAGGCGGCGATCCGCCGGTTCGAGGACTGGGCCCGCCGGGTGGTCGACGAGCGCCACATCAAGCAGGCGCGCAACAAGCAGCGCCAGATCGACCGCATGGAGAAGGTCGACCGCCCGGTGCTCGAGCGGCGTCGGATCGCGCTCGACCTCCGCCCGCACGCGCGCGGCGGGGAACGCGTCGTCGCCCTGCGCGCAGCGTCGGTCGAACTTTGTGCACCAGAGCACGACCACGGAGAACGTGCTCTGGTGCACAAGGTGCTCGAGGACGTGGAGCTCGAGGTCGTGCGCGGGGAGCGGGTCGGCGTCGTCGGCGAGAACGGCGCCGGGAAGAGCGTGCTCATGCGCGTTCTCGCGGGGCTGATCGAGCCGACCGAGGGCGAGCGCGTGGCGGGCCCGTCGATCCGCATCGGCTACCTCGCGCAGGACCAGCGCCCGGATGATCCCGGCGCGACGCCGCTCGACCTCGTGCGGCGCGCGGCGCCGATCTCCGAGGGGGAGGCGGTCTCGCGGCTGATGAAGTTCCTCTTCAAGTACGAGCAGGTGCGGCGGCCGCTCTCGACGCTCTCGGGCGGCGAGTGGACGCGACTCCAGCTTTTGCTGCTGATGCTGCGCGGCGCGAACTGCCTGCTGCTCGACGAGCCGACGAACCATCTCGACATCGACTCCGTCGAGATGCTCGAGGACGCGCTCGAGCGCTTCGACGGCACGGCGGTCTTCGTGTCGCACGACCGGTACTTCCTCGATCGCATGGCCGACCGGATCCTCGAGGTCGGCGGCGGCGACGTCCGCTCGACGGACGGCGGCTGGTCGTACTGGCGGCTGCGTCAGGCCGAGGCGGCCACGGCCGTGAGCTGACGCTCGGCGGGCCGGCGCTCGGTCAGGTCGAGGAGGAAGCCCTGGAAGAAGAGCGGGCGGTACTCCTCGTCGCGAACGGCGACCGTCTCGTCGAGCACCCACACGACTCGGCCGTCGGCGGCGACGAGGCGGTACTCCGCGCGGAACCGCTCGCCGATCGTGTACGTGCGCTCGACCTCGGCGGCGACGCGGTCGCGGTCGACGGGATGGACGCACTGCCCGAAGAAGCCCGGCTCGAGCCACGACGACACCGGGTAGCCGAGCATCTCCTCGATCTGCGGGCTCATGTACCGCGTTCGGATCGGCAGGCCGGTCTCGTTGATATACGTGGCGAGCGGGATCTGCTCGACGAGCGTGCGGTACTTCGCCTCGGCCTCGCGCAGGCGCTCCTCGCGGTCCTTGCGCTTGGTGACGTCGCGGATCGAGACGGCGTAGAGCGCGGGGCCGGGGACGTCGACGCGGTTGATCGCAATCTCGGCCGGGAAGGGCCGTGCGTCCGCGCGTAGCGCCGCGATCTCGCAGCGCGTGCCCAGGAGCGGACCGCCGCCGGTGCGCAGCGCCTCCTCGACGGCACCGCGATGCTCGGGTGCGACCGCGATGCCGGTCAGCGCGCGGCCGATCGCGTCGGCGCGCGTCCAGCCGAGGATCTCCTCCGCGGCCGGGTTGAACTCGACGATCAGTCCCTCGGCGTCCACGGTGACGACGCTGTCGAGCGCCGAACGGAGGATCGCGTCCTTCCGCGCCTCGCTCGCGCGCACGGCGTCCTCCCACCGCGCGCGTTCGCCGAAGTCGACGATCGCGACCGGCGACGCCTCGATCAGCGCGCGATGGCGCTCCTCGGAGTCGCGCATGGCCTCGTGCTGCGCGGCGGCGGCGAGCGCGGTCGTCGCCTGATTCGCGAACGTACGCAGCAGCTGGAGTCGCTGCGGCGTCGGCAGGAGCCGGTCGACCGGATCGTCGGCCCAGACGTAGCCGATGCGCAGCCCGCGGTTGTCCTGCAGCGGGACGAGGAGCCAGTGGTTGCGCCACGCGTCGGGCCCGCGGCCGTCGAGCCGCGAGCGGTAGCCGGCAGGCCGCTCCGGGAGGAGCTGCCGCGCCTCCTCGTGGGGGATCAGATAGCAGCCCTCGACCTCGAACTGCGGCGCGAGGAGCCGGTCGAGCTCCTCGACGCGGAGCGGAGTGCCGATGTCCTCGCCGGGGCCGAAGCCGACGGACGCGCCGCCCGCGTACGTCCCCTCGGCGGGCTCGAGCAGGAGCAGCGAGACCTTGTCGAAGCGCAGCGTGTCCGCGATCGACTTGCAGACGAGCTGCAGCAGCTCCTCCGTCTCCCAGGTGCCGGTCAGCCGCGTCGAGACCTCGAGCAGGCGCTCGAGCGCTTCCCGGTGGCGCTGCGCCTGCGTGGCTTCCTGCGCCGCCTGGACGGCGAGCGCCGCGTGCTCGCCGACGGCGACGAGGACCTCGATCTCGTCCCCCGTCGGCTTCCGCCCGGACACGGGCTCGTCGACGGACAGGATCCCGAGGAGCGTGCCGTCGGCCGCGCGCATCGGCACGAACAACGCGTCCTCCGGGTGCCACGCGGACGGGTCGTCGCTCACGGGAAGGTCGGGCGTGAACCCCGGATGGTCGGACCAGTCGAACTCGCCGTGCGGCACGAAGTACGCGCCGCGCTGGAGGAAGCGGCGGTCGAGGAGCGGGTGCCAGTCGGAGGGCTCGCGCACCTGGCCGAGCAACGTCTCCCGCGCTTCCTCGCGGCCGTGGACGGTGGTGACGACGAAGTCGTCCCACTCGGGACGGCGCAGGGTGATCGCGACGGTGCGGAAGCCCAGCGATTCCGCGACGGTGCGGGCGATCGCGGACAGGACGTCCGGCAGCTCCGACCCGGTGCGGACGAGCCGCGTGACCTCGAGCAGGCCGCGCAGGCGGGTGAAGATCGACGACTGCTTGAGCACGGCTAGTGCGAATATCGACCAAAGTCAGCAGCGGCTTTAGCGCAGGCGAAGCTCAGCGTCCGCCTGCTCCACGACGAGCGGATCGTGCGTCGCGCACAGGACGGCGGCGCCGGTCTCCCGGGCGAGCCGGGCCAGCAGCATGGCGACCGCGAGGGCGTTCGCCTGGTCGAGGCGCGACGTCGGCTCGTCGGCGAGCAGGAGCTTCGGCCGGGCCGCGACGGCGCGCGCGATCGCCGTCCGCGCGCGCTCGCCCTGCGAGAGCCGCGCGACGCGCTGGCGGGCCCGCTCGGCGAGCCCGACCGCCTCGAGCGCGGCGAGCGCCGGCAGCCGCGGCTCCTCGACCCCGCGGAGCGTGAGCGCGAGCTCGACGTTCTCGAGCGCCGAGAGGTGCGGCACGAGCCCCACCTGCTGGCCGACGTACGCGATCGCCGCCCGCCGGTGCGCCGCGCGCGCGGTGCGGTCGAGATGCGTCAGCTCCACGCCTACGACCTCGACCTCGCCGGCGTCGGGCAGCTCGAGCCCGGCGAGCAAATGCAGGAAGGTCGTCTTTCCGGAGCCCGAAGGTCCGGTCACGGCGTGCAGCCGCCCGCCCCGGAACTCCGCGTCGAGCCCGTCGAGCACGTGCGTCTCGCCGAAGGCCTTGCGCAGCCCGTGGACGCGCGCCACCACCTCGCCGTCGCGTCCGGTCGCACCCGCCGGGCCGAACATCGCTTGTGACAAGTTGTCACTAACGTTCAACGGCGACGGAGATGGGGCGTCGGCGTCTTGGCCTGCACGCTCGACCACGACCGCGCCGGCGTCCAGGCGGGCCGTCGCGTGGGTGCCGATGCCTGCGCGGAGCAGGAGCTCCTCCGGGAGGCGGAGCCAGCCGCCGCGGCCGACGACGATCGTGTCGCCGGCGTGCTCGTCCCGCGACCACTCCTCGGAGACGCGGCCGTCGCGGATGCGGACGATGCGGTCTGCGACCTTCGCCGACTCGGGGTCGTGGCTGACGATCAGCGTCGTGCACCCGGCCTCGCGGACGAGCTCGCCGATCAGGTCGTAGACGCGGTCGGCGGTCTCGGCGTCGAGCTCGCCCGTGGGCTCGTCGGCGAGGAAGATCTTCGGCCGATGCGCGAGCGCGGCGCACAGCGCGACGCGCTGCTGCTCGCCGCCGGAGAGCTGCCGAGGGCGCACGCGCGCGCGCTCGGCGATTCCCATGCGCTCCAGCCATGTATCGGCCCGCTTGCGCGCAAGCGTCGCGTCGATACCGCCGGCGCGAAGTCCGAAGGCGACGTTGTCGCGTGCGTCGAGGTGGGGGAACAGAAGATAGTCTTGGAACACGACGCCGATATTCCGCGATTCAGGCGCGAGCCGCACGCCCGTCTCCGTATCCTCGAGCACGCGCTCGCCGAACGCGACGCGGCCGCGCTCGAGTGGGATCAGGCCGGCGATCGCCCGTAGCAACGTGCTCTTGCCGGCGCCGTTGGGGCCGAGAATCTCCACGATCTCGCCGCTCGCAACCTCAACCTGCGCCTCCAGGCTGAAGCCGCCCACGCGCACGGCCAATTGCGCCGCGAGCGTCATCGTGGGCTGAGCAG
>DASXTR010000050.1:0-21052 GCA_036505325.1 Gaiellaceae bacterium | reverse complement strand
CTCGATCGTGGAATCGATCGACGAGCCGACGATCGTGGCGCTGCTGCTCGGCAAGGCCGCCGTCGCGTCCGAACGCGGGATCGAGCTGCGCGTGACCGCGGACACCCAGCTGCCCGAGGACTATCCGGGCGCGCGCGAGCTGGTCACGGTCGTCGGCAACCTCGTCGACAACGCCCTCGACTCGGTCGCGTCGATCGGCGGCGGCTGGATCGAGGTGACGATCCGGGACGAGGGCGAGGGCGTACTCGTCCGCGTTCGCGACTCCGGCCCGGGCGTCGATCCGGCGCTCGTCGAGGAGATCTTCCGCGACGGCTTCACGACGAAGGTCGCGACGGGCACCGGGCGGCGCGGCCTCGGGCTCGCGTTGGTGAGCCAGACCGTGCGCCGCCGTCCGGGCGGCTACGTCCAGGTGACGAACGAGGGCGGCGCGCTCTTCACCGCGTTCCTCCCGCACGAGCGAACGCTGGACCCGGTCGCATGATCCGCACGCTCGTCGTCGACGACGACTTCATGTCGGCCTCGATCCACCGCTCGTACGTCGAGCGCGTCCCGGGCTTCGAGGCCGTCGGTGAGGCGCACACGGGCGCGCAGGCGCTGGAGGCCGTACGGAAGCTCGCGCCGGATCTCGTGCTGCTCGACATCTACCTCCCGGACATCAGCGGGTTGGAGGTTCTGCGCCGCCTGCGCGTCGAGGCGGACACGCCGGTCGACGTGATCGCCGTCACGGCGGCGAAGGACGTGAAGACGCTGCGCGCCGCGATCCACGGCGGCGTCTTGCACTACATCGTGAAGCCGTTCGTCTTCGAGACGTTCCGCGAGCGGCTCGAGCGCTACGCCGCGGTGCGCTCGCGCCTCGACCGCATCGGCGAGGCGAGCCAGGGCGAGATCGACCAGCTGTTCGCCTTGCTGCGCTCGCAGGGCCGCACGGGCCTTCCGAAGGGAATCTCGGCGCCGACGCTCTCGATCGTGGTCGACGCGGTGCGCGAGTCCGGGGAGGAGCTGACTGCGGTCGAGGTCGCGGAGCGGGCCGGCATCTCGCGCGGCACCGCGAGGCGCTACCTCGAGTACCTCGCGACGCTGGGGTCGATCGACCTGTCGCTCCGCTACGGCGCCGCGGGCCGCCCGGAGCACCTGTACCGCTGGTCGGGCGCGCAGGCGGGCTCGACTCCGACGCAATCGTCGTGAGTACATCCGGCGGAGACAGCTCCAACGTATGGGCCGTCGGATACACGATCTCTTCGATGACCGCCGCGTCCTTGCGTTCGACCTCTCGGACGTCTCGACACTCTCGGTGTGTATGCGTCGGTCCTCGACTGGATCGTCACGGAGTACGACCCGGTTACGGACGACAACGAGGTCGAGGCATTCGCCGACGCCGTCTACAACGCAAACACAGCGACGCCTCGAAGCGGCCTCCGCCTCACGACCGCCGAGCTGCGCGAGATTGCTGCCAGCGGAAGGCTGGGGTCAGCGGCAGGCTGGGGTCAGGTCTTGCTGTGCCACATTTTGGGCGGCGCAAGTCGTAAAGACCTGACGCGCGAAGCGCGAGTCTTATGAATTGGACTTCGTGAAATCTGTTATTGCAAGACCTGACCCCCGCCGCTGGCCGAACGCCGAGCTCGGCCACGGCCTCCGCGATGATCGCTGCCACCTCGAGCAGCCGTTCGGTCGGGTCCGAAACAGCCGCTACAGCCTGCAACTCGAGACGGAGCCGAGCAAGGTCGGACCACTCTCCACGTTCGCTAGTCACCGTCCGTTGATAGCACCCGAGTCAGACGCGCTCGAGCCCGACGTAGTTCTCCGCGAGTGCTCGCGCCTGCGCCTCGCTCGTCGTGACGTAGCGGAGTTGCGAGCGTTGGAGCTGCAGGTCGAACGGGTCGTCGCCCGGAAGCTTGTGCAGCATCGTCGTCATCCACCACGAGAAGTGCTCCGCGCGCCAGACCCGGCGCAGGCACTCGCGCGAATAGCCGTCGAGGAGCGCGCGGTCGCCGCGCGCGAAGAAGGCGACGAGCGCCTCCGCGAGCACGCGCACGTCGTGGATCGCCAGGTTCAACCCCTTCGCGCCCGTCGGCGGGACGATGTGCGCGGCGTCGCCGGCGAGGAAGAGCCGCCCGTGCTGCATCGGCTCGGCGACGAAGCTCCGCATGCCCGTCACGCCCTTCTCGAGGATCGGCCCTTCGTGCAACGTCCAACCCTCGACGGCCGTTCGCGCCTGCAGCTCCTCCCAGATGCGTTCGTCGGGCCACTCGGCGATGTCCTCGTCGTGCGCGACCTGGACGTAGTAGCGCGAGAGCTCCGGCGAGCGCAGCGACAGCAGCGCGAAACCGCGCGGCGTGTGCGAGTACACGAGCTCGTCCATCGACGGCGCGACGTGCGCGAGGATCCCGAGCCAGCCGAATGGATACTCGCGCTGGAACGTCCGCAGCACGCCGTCCGGGATCGCCGGCCGGCACACGCCGTGGAAGCCGTCGCAGCCGGCGACGACGTCGCACTCGAGCTCGTGCGGGGTGCCGTCGTGCGCGAAGGTGACCCGCGGGCGCACGCTCTCGAGGTCGTGCACGGCCACGTCGTCCACCTCGAACAGCAGCGGCAGCCCGGCGTCCAGCCGGGCGGCGATCAGATCCTTCACCACCTCGGTCTGCCCGTAGATCACGATCGAGCGTCCGGTCAGCTCACGCAGCGGTACGTGGTGGCGCTCGCCGTCGAACCGGAGGTAGATCCCGCCGTGGACGATCCCTTCGGCGTCCATGCGCGCCCCGACCCCCGCATCGCGGAGGAGCTCGGCGGTCCCCTGCTCGAGCACCCCGGCGCGGATCCGGTGCTCGACGTACTCGCGGGAGCGGTTCTCGAGCACGACCGACTCGATTCCCACGCGCGCGAGCAGCTGCCCGAGCGTCAGCCCAGCCGGGCCGGCGCCGATGATGCCCACCTGTGTCCGCATTCCCCGCAGGATCCTCCCATGCCGGCGGTCGCCTGACCTGGCTCGGCCACTCGACCGTCGTCATCGAGCTCGACGGTGTGCGTCTCGTCACGGATCCGCTCCTGCGGCGGCGGGTCGCGCACCTCGTCCGCGACACCGAGCCGCCGGCCGTGCGGACGGTCGACGCCGTGCTGTTGTCTCACCTCCACTTCGACCATCTCGACCTCCCCTCACTCGAGGCGTTGGGACGGTCGACGCCGATCGTCGCGCCTCGAGGCTCGCGCCGGCTGCTGCGCCGGTTCGCCGACGTGACCGAGATCGCCGTCGGCGAGACGATCGGGATCGGCGGCGTCGGCATCACGGCGACACCGGCCGCGCACGACGGCCGCCGCTGGCCGATCGGCCGGCCGCTCGACGCCCTCGGCTACGTGATCGAGGGATCGAGCCGCGTCTACTTCGCGGGCGACACCGATCTCTTCCCCGGCATGGCGGAGCTGGCGCCGGTCGACGTCGCCCTCCTGCCCGTGTGGGGGTGGGGCCGGACGGTCGGCCACGGCCATCTCGACCCGCCGCGGGCCTCCGCCGCGGTCGGGCTCCTCCGGCCGCGCGTCGTCGTGCCGATCCACTGGGGCACGTACCGCATCGCCGGAGCGCGCCGTCCGGACAGGTCCCCGCCGGAGCGGTTCCGCGGCCTTGCTCTCGACGCGGAGGTGCGGATCCTCGCGCCGGGCGAGTCGCTTGCGCTGCCGGTCAGCTGAAGAGCGGCGTGACCGAGCGGCGCTGGACGAGCGCGTGCATGGTCTCGTCGTCGGGCCGCGCGCCGACCCGCTCGGCGGCCGCGAGCACGTGCGGCAGGAGCTTCACGTCGCCGACCGTGTTGAGGAAGAGACCCTCGCGCCCGAGTACCCAGTGCACGGCGAGCTCGATGTCGGCCGGATCCGTCAGCGGCTCGTACCAGGTCGCGGCGGTCTGCGGGCGCCCGTCCCACGGCGCAAGCGCGATCGCCTTGATCGTCTGCATCGCCGCGCCGCGCTCGGCGCAGACTGCGGCCAGCGCCTCGAACTCGCGCGCGTAGTGCTCGTCCTGCAGCTGGCGGAAGTTGTACGGCAGCAGCACGGAGTCGAACGGGAACCGCTCCAGGCTGCGCCGGTGCATCGTGGGGACGGTGAGGCCGTGCCCGGTCACGCCGATGAAGCGGACGAGCCCTTCGTCACGCGCCTCGACAGCCGCCTCTAGCGCTCCGTCCTCGCGCAGCGCGAACTCCCACTCGATCACGTCGACGAGGTTGTGGAGCTGGATCAGGTCGACCGAGTCGACGCCGAGCCGCTCGAGCGAGCGGTGGATCTCCTCCTTCGCCCCCTTGTAGTCGCGCCGGCCGGTCTTCGTCGCGACGAAGAACGTATTCGGATGGCGCTTCAGCCACGAGGCGACGCGCAGCTCCGAGTCGCCGTACGACGCCGCGGTGTCGATGTGGTTCACGCCGTGCTCGAGCAGCAGCTCGAGCGTCCGCTCGGCGTCGGCGTGCGAGACCTTCCCGAGCGCGGCGGCACCGAAGAGCGTGCGCGAGCTCTCGTGGCCCGTCCGTCCGAAGGGGGCGCGCGCGATCACCGCTAGACCGGGATCCGGACGTCGCTGACGTCGAGGCCGAGCGAGTTCGCGAGCCGCACGCCGTTCTCGATGTCCTCGTGGAGCCGGCGGACGTCGGTGTCGCGCATCAGCGAACCGACGAACTCGCGCGCCTTCGGGCGCCAGAGCGCGTGTGCGGCGAACACGGGCAGCATGCGGTTGGCGGCGTCGACGAGCTTCTGCGTCGTCTTGCGATCGGCGTGCTCGAGCAGCACGCGCTCGTACGCCATGCCGGCGCCGTGGTGGATCCCGTCGTCGATCGCCAGCCGGTTGCACAGGTCCTCGAGAATCGTGCCGCGCGACGAGCGCGCGATCAGCCGGAAGCGCGGGATGATCAGCCGCTCGTAGAACACCTGCATGAGGAACACCTTCTCCTCGAGCGTGTCCGCCTCGAGCGTCATGTGGCCGAGGTCGTCGAGGTACGGGTCCCGCTCGCCCATGCCGCCCACCTCGGCGACGAGCTTCAGCCACGCCTCCGTGTGGCGCGACTCGTCCTGGACGAGGGTCGTGTAGTAGAGCTTCGCCTCGGGGTCGGGCGCGATCGAGAAGAGCTGCGCGGCCATGTCGACCGCGATCTCGTCGGCCTGGAGCTGCTGCGTCACCACCGACCGCCACAGATCGCGGCGGCGCGCGAGCTTCTGCGCCGAGCCCTTGTACTCCGGGATCGGCGGCGCCTCGTTCCACGGCAGGTCGCGCACCTGCCACTCGGCCCGCTTCGCCAGCTCGTAGAAGCGGAGGACGCCCTTGTAACGCTCGCGATCCTCGGCCGGCGCGTCCTCCGGCGGCTCTTCGATCAGCGCTTCCACAGCGCCTACCTTAACTAGTACAGGTTGGCCGGCTCGTCCGCTGGCGCGCTGATCTGCTTGCGTGCGACGCCGTCCTGCTCGGCTGCGGCGGCAACGGCTGCTGCGACCGCCGTAACCACGTCGCGGTTGAACACGCTCGGGACGATGTAGTCGGCCGCGAGCTCCTCGCGCGCGACGACGGCGGCGAGCGCCTGGCCGGCGGCGACCTTCATCCCGGGGGTGATCGTCGTCGCGCGCACGTCGAGCGCGCCGCGGAACACGCCGGGGAACGCGAGCACGTTGTTGATCTGGTTCGGATAGTCGGAACGGCCCGTCGCGACGACGGCGACGGCGTCGGCGATCGCCTCCGGCTGCACCTCGGGCGTGGGGTTCGCCATCGCGAACACGATCGCGTCGTTGCCCATCGTGCGCACCGCGTCGACACTGACCGCACCGGGCTGCGAAAGCCCGAGGTAGACGTCCGCGCCGCGCAGCATCTCGTCCGCCGTTCCGCGCTCGCCCTCCGGATTCGTCCGCCCGGCGAACGCGCGCTTGGTCTCGTCGAGGTCGGTCCGCGCAAGGCAAACCGCGCCCTTGCGATCGCACCCGATGAGGTTGCGCGCGCCGGCCTCCAGGAGCATGTCCGCGACGGCGATGCCCGCGGCACCGACGCCGGTGACGACGATCTTGACGTCCTCGAGCCGCTTTCCGACGACACGCAGCGCGTTCAGCAGCGCCGCGAGTACGACGATCGCCGTCCCGTGCTGGTCGTCGTGGAAGACGGGTATGTCGAGCGCCTCGTCGAGCCGGCGCTCGATCTCGAAGCACCGCGGCGCGGAGATGTCCTCGAGGTTGATGCCGCCGAAGACCGGCGCGATCGCCTGCACGGCGTCGACGATCCGATCCGGGTCGGTCGTCGACAGGCAGACCGGCCACGCGTCGATGCCGCCGAACTCGCGGAAGAGCATCGCCTTCCCCTCCATCACGGGCAGCGCCGCCTCCGGGCCGATGTCGCCGAGGCCGAGGACGGCCGTGCCGTCGGTGACGACCGCGACGGTGTTGCGCTTGATCGTCAGGTTCCAGACCGCGGACGGGTCCGCGGCGATCGCCTGGCAGACGCGCGCGACGCCCGGCGTGTAGGCCATCGACAGGTCATCGCGCGTCCGCAGCGGCGTGTTCGGCTCGACGTGGATCTTGCCGCCGAGGTGGAGCAGGAACGTGCGATCGGACGCGTGCTCGACCTCGATGCCCGGCACGGCCCGCACGGCGGCCACGATCCGCGCGGCATGGTCGGCGTCCGTCGCGACGACCGTCACGTCGCGCACCTTGCGGTGTCCTTCGACCCGGACGAGATCGATCGCGTCGAGGCTCCCGTCCGCGTCCGCGATCGCGCGCGCGAGGTCGGCGAACGCACCGGGCCGGTCGTCGAGCTGCACCCGCAGCGTCGTGCTGAAGGACGCCGAGTAGTGGGAGGACATCGCCGCCATCGTACGCCTGCGTGGACGCACGGCGGGCACTTCGGTATCCTTTTTGAAGTGACGGCGATCCGGCTCCCACCGATCCTGCGTCCCGAGGCCGGCGGTCAGCGCCAGCTCGAGGTCGACGCGGGGACGGTCCAGGGCGCGCTCGCGCAGCTCGTCGAGCAGTACCCGGGGCTGCACGGACGCGTCTTCGACGGCGAGGGCGTGCCGCCGTTCCTCAACGTGTTCGTCGACGGGCAGGACATCCGCGGGCTCGACGGGCTCGAGACCCCGGTCTCCCCGGGTGCGACGATCCTGCTCCTCCCGGCCGTCGCCGGGGGGTAACGCACTCATGAGCGCGAGGCTGCGCGAGAGCGTCCGGCGCGACGCCGCCGCCGCGCGCGCAGCCGCCGCCGAGCTGACCGACGATCGCGTCGCCGACGCCCTCAGGATCGCCGCGCGCCTCGTCCGCGAGCGGCGCGACGACCTCCTGCGCGTGAACGCGCGCGAGCACGCCGCCGGCGCGCGCACGCTCGACGCAGGGCTGCTCGACCGGCTGCGGCTGGACGAGACGCGGGTGGAGCAGATCGCGGCGCAGCTCGAGTCGACCGCGGATGCGCCCCCGCTCGAGCGAGAGGTCGACGCCTGGACGCTGCCGAACGGCCTGCGCGTCACCGAGCGGCGCGTGCCGGTGGGCTGCGTAGGGGCGAACTTCGAGGCGAGGCCGAACGTGGCCGCCGACGTCGCGGCGCAGCTCCTCAAGAGCCTGAACGCCGGTGTGCTGCGGACGGGCGGCGCGGCGCTGCGGACCTCCACGTTCCTCGTCGACGAGGCGATCCGCCCGGCGCTCGAGGAGGCCGGGCTGCCGCCGGAGGCGATCGCGATCGTGCGCTCCCGCGACCGTGCCGGCGCGCGGGTGCTCGTCTCGCTGCCGCGCGAGATCCCGCTCGTGATCCTGCGGGGCAGCGGCCCCGCCACGGCCGCGCTCGCGCGCCGCGCGGCCGCGAACGGCGTTCGCACGCTGGCGCACGCGGAGGGCGGCGGCGTGCTCTACGTCCACCCGTCGGCGCCGGAGGAGCTGGCGCGGGCCGTGACGGACGCGAGCCTCGACCGGCTCGGCGTGTGCAACCGCCTCAACCTGGCGCTCGTCGACGCCGCCGCGGTCTCGCTGCTCCCGGCGCTGCTGGAGGTCTTCGCGGCGCGCGGACTCACCGTCCACGGCACCGCCAGAGCGCGCGAGCACGCGGACGTCGCGCCGCTCGACGGGCGGCCCCTCGGCCACGAGTGGGCGAGCGACGCCGACAACGTCGAGTCGGTCACGCTGGAGATCGTCGACGGCCCGGACGAGGCCGCGCGCGTCGCGAACGAGGAAACGTCCGGCCTCGCCGCCGGGATCGTCGCCCGTGACGACGAGGCGACCGCCCGGTTCCTCGCCGCCTATCGCGGCTCGGCCGCGTTCGCGAACGCCCCGACGCGGTTCGCGGACGGCTACGAGCTGACGCAGACGCCCGAGACCGGCATCAACGTCGACTGGGTCCCGGGCCCCCGCGGCCCCGTGACGTACCGCGACCTCGCGCTGCGGCAGTACCGGGTCGTCGGCGACGGCACGCAGCGCCGGTAGAACGCCAACCGATGGTCTACGCTCCAGGGTGGAGATGGAGCCCCTCCCGTCCCCGCTGGCCGAGCTGTGCGAGCTCGCGTCGTCCCGCGCGGAGGATCGCGGGCACGACCTCGACGACTGGGTCGCCCCGCCGGGCGACCACGCGATCGCGCGCAGCGCGGCCTGCCGGCGCTGTGGCCGTGTGGTCTACGTCCGCGCCGAGGACGCGATGCGGGGAATGGCGGGGGCTGCGCTGACCGAGGCGTGCAGGCTCGACGGCGCCCGGCCGTCGTGACGCGCGTCCCTGTCCTCCTCTACCACTCGATCTCCGGCCGTCCGCCGCCCTTCATCGCGAGGTTCGCCGTCACGCCGGCCGAGTTCGAGCGCCACCTCGACCTCGCGGCCGAGCGGAGGTGCACCGCGTTGACGGTCTCGGCGTTCGCCGACGTCCTCCGCGGACGGACGCCGCTGCCGCCGCGCGCGCTGGTGATCACGTTCGACGACGGCCTCGCGGACTTTCCCGCCGCCGCTCTCCCCGCGCTGCAAGCGCGCCGGCTCCCCGCGACGCTCTACGTCCCGACGGGCCTCCTACGCGGAAGCCCGCAGCGCGTCCACCTCGCCTCCGTCGGCGACGCGCTCCTCGACTGGTCGCAGCTCGCGGAGCTCGACGCGGCCGGCATCGAGGTCGGCGCGCACAGCCACACCCATCCCCATCTCGACACGCTGCGCACGGCGGCGGCGCGGGACGAGATCCGGCGCAGCAAGGCGCTCCTCGAGGACGAGCTCGGCCACGACGTTCGCACCTTCGCGTATCCGAACGGCTATTCGAGCCCGCGCGTGCGCCGCCTCGTCTCCGAGGCGGGCTTCGGCTCCGCCTGCGCCGTCAAGAACGCGTTCTCGTCACCCGCCGACGATCCCCTGGCGATCGCGCGGCTGATGCTCACCTCGGAGACGACCGTCGAGGACGTCCGCGCCTGGCTCGACGGGACCGGCGCGCCCGACGCGCCGCGGCAGGACGCGCCCGCGACGCGCGCGTGGCGCGCATACCGCCGCGCGCGCGCGCTCGCACGCGGGCGGCCGGGGTCGGATCTGACCTAACCCAGGATCGCGGGCCACACGAGCACGAGCCCGGCCGCCGCGAGCCCGTGCGCCGCGATCACGCCCCACAGGCACGGGCGGCGGGCGACCGCGTAGGAGAACCACGCCCCGGTCACGACGGCGACGAGCACGAACCACGCCGAGCCGGTCGCGATCGCGCACACGCCGTAGGCGGCCGTCGCCAGGAGCGGGCCGCCCGTGCGCTGCAGGAGGCCGCGGAAGAGGAGCTCCTCGACGACCGCTGCGGCGACGACCGCCGCGGCCGCGGCGGCTGCGTACGGCGTGTCCGCCGGCCGCAGCGCGACGTAGGCCGCCAGTCCGAGGGGCACGCCCGTCGCGGCGACCGCGAGCTGCGCCGCGAGCGGTGAGCGGCGGAGCCCGAGCTCGCGCCGCGTGAGCCCGAGCGACCGCGACGTCCCGACGATCGCGGCCGCCGCCGGGACGCCGACGAGCGCGTTCCAGTACGGCGGCGCCACGTTCCCCAGCGGCATCACCAGGGCGAGCAGCCGCACCAGCGGCACGACCGAGAGCGCGGCGAGCTCCGGTCGCCGCGCGGCGGCGTTGACGAGCGCCAGCACGAGCGCGGCGTCGACGATCGCGGCGGCGAGCAGGCGGCCGTCGGCGACGAGCAGCTCGCCGGCGGCCAGGGCGGCGAGCGGGACGGCGAGCACGCCGGTGCGCGCGGGATGGAGCGTGTGCGCGAGAGCCGCCATCAGTGGTACGGCAGGAGCTCGGCGACGCGCAGCGCGACGACGAAGCCGAAGGCGAGAAGGAGCGGGACGAGGAGAGGCCGCAGCGGCCGGTACCGCGTCGTGCCGTGCGCCTGAGCGAGCTGCAGCTCGACGAGCACCGCGATCAGCAGGACGACGAGGACGGCGCCGGTTCCCGTCGCGAGCGCCGGGTAGTCGGTCGACCCGACCGCGCGCCGGATCGCCTCCGGGACGAAGACCGTCACGACCGCCCCTCCCGGGCCCCCAGGACGAGCTGGCCGGCCGCGCCCGCCGCGGTGACACCGACGAGCAGCCCGAGCGCGAGGGCAGGCGACCACACCCGCGCGAGCACGAGCGTCTCCGCGACGATCCCGTCGAGCACCAGGCTCGCCGCCACGACGGCGAGGGCGGGCGCGAGCACCCCCTCGAGCCGGAGAAGCGGCACGACCGCGAGGCCCGGCGCCGCGGCGAGGAAGATCAGCGTCGCTGCGGCGCGCGCAGGTCCCGGCGGAGACGCGGCGGCCGCCGACGCCACGGCGGCGCCCGCGAGGAGCCCGAGCGGCAACGCGACGCGCGTCACGCGGTGCGCTCCGGGACGAACCGGAAGACCGCGGCGTCGCGCGTTCGAACCAGCGGCCGAAACCGCGGCGACCGCGCGACGGTCCGCTCGATCGCCGCGAGCGAACCGCGTGGCATCACGCCCGTCATGTCCACCTCCGCGCGCTGCGTTCGGGTCACGATGAAGTACGCGTGCCCCGCGCCCGCGCGGTCGACGAGCGCCTCCAGCGCGCGTACGGGGTCGGCGATCGCCGCACGGCGAACAGCCGCGGGCTCGCGCGAGAGCGCGACGTAGTGGTACCGCTCGTACCGGTCGAACGCCCACGGGTAGTCGTACGTGCCGCTGACGAGCAGCGCGTCCGGCTCGGCGATCCGGTACAGCAGCCGCGACGCCTGCACCTCGTCGTGCGGGAAGTAGTTGAGGCGCTCCTTGCCGTAGTACGCGACGCACAACCCGCCGATCAGCAGCGCGCTCACGGTTGCGGCCGCGGGGCGCGCGAGGCGCGACGGCCGGGGGCGCGCGACGGGCAGGACGGCGGCCGCCGCGAGGAACGCCATCGGCGGCAGCGCGACGAAGTAGACGCGGAAGAGCATCTCGCTCCCGTAGGCGTTCGCCGCGATCATGAGGAACGGCGCAGCCGCGAGCAGCCACGCGGAGAGGTCGACGACGCCGGCGCGAAAACGCCGCAGCGCGCCGACGGCTGCGAGGAGGACGACAAACGCGGTGAGGCCGCGATCGACGAGCGCGACGCGGCGCATGCCCTCGCTCGCCTCGCCGAGGTTGATCAGCGTCGAGCTCGCGTTCCCCTCCGGCGAGCCGATCGAGTCGACGACCCAATAGAGGTTGTTCTCGAGGAACCCGACGGCCATGTAGACGACCCACGCGACCGCGAGTACCGACGCGACGAGCGGCAGCAGGCGCAGCTCGATCCGCCGGAAGACGACGAGCGCCGTCAGGGCGAGCGCGAGCATGAACGGCGTCAGCTGGTGCGTCGACGACACGAACGCGATCGTGAGTACGAGCAGCGCGACGACGCCGGCGCGCGTCGCGCGCGGCGCTTCGACGCGCGCCGACGACGTCCCGAAATACCGCAGGCCGAGCCCGATCACCGTCAGGTAGAGGAAGTAGCTGAGCGCCTGGGGCGCGAAGTAGTCCTGGCCGATCCAGTTCGACGCGAGGAAGAACCAGGTCGCGAGCCACGCGAGCCGGACGTCGGTCGTCAGCCCCTTCGCGAGGAGCAGGACGCCCGCGGCGAAGAGGAGCTCGAAGAACACCGGCGACCACGTCGCGAGCGGGATCGCGTCGTGCCATCCGGCAAGCTCCGTCGGAAGCGTCGCGAGCGCGAAGAATCCGGGCCAGTTGTGGTACGCACCGAGGAACGAGATGTCGGGGTCGACGCTCCCGTGCCGCTGGATGTAGTCGACGATTCCGGCGTGCTTCCACGCCCACGAGTACCGCAGCGTCCCGTACGCCGCCGACGGCGTGCCGTGGACGACGAGCACGAATGCCGCCGTGTGCGCGGCGAGGACGCCCTCGTGCACCCGGGACGCGAAGAGCGCGGCGACGAAGCCGGCGACGAGGATCGCGAGCGCCGCGTAGAACGACGGGGGCAGGATCGAGACGAGGCCGAAGTCGCTGATCGCGTCGAGCTCGAGGTGCCGGAGCGAGAGCGCCCACAGGACGAGCGCGGGCACGACCGGTGCGTAGCCGGCGACGCGGGTTAGGCGAGCGGCAACGGCACGCCGCGAGGGGGCGGGAAAGCCGTCCGCGGCGGCCGTGCCGCTCATGAGGTGCCGGATCTGATCCGGCCGAACGCGTAGCCGGCCGAGGTGGCCGCGAGCCCGAAGACGATCGCGCCGCCGCGGCCGAGGCTCGACGCCCGCCGGGACGCCACCGCGTCGCGCGCCGCGGCCGCGACGCCCGCCGGGAGCACGCGGCGTACGTACATGCGCTCCGACTGCAGCCCGGCGCCGCCGCGCAGCGCGACGACCGCCGCCTTCGACAGGCCCTCCGAGAAGCAGCGGCGCGCGAAGTAGCCAACGCGCGCACGCGCCTCGGGCACGCGGTGCGCGACACGCGCGCGCGGCTCGTACACGAGGAGCGTCTCCGGGCACCGCTGGCGGAGGCGGATGCAGAGCTCGGTCTCCTCGCACCCGACGGGCCGGTCGCCGACGCGGCCCACGTCGACGGAGAAGCCGCCGACGGTGGCGAAGACACCGCGGCGGAACGACATGTTCGCGCCGATCAGGTTGCGGATCGTCGCCGCGCTCGTCGGCAGGCCGCGATAGCTGCAGCCGACGACCCAGTCGAACTCCTGCGGGAACCAGCCGGGCCGCCCGCCGTCCCAGGCCGCATCGACCGACCCGCCGGCGGCCCCGACGCGGGGGTCGTCGTAGCAGCGCAGGAGGGACGCGAGCCACTCCTCGTCGGCGACCGCGTCGTCGTCGAGGAACGCGATCACATCGCCGAACGAGGCCGCGACCCCGGCATTGCGGGCGGCGGAGAGGCCGCGGCGGCCGCCGTGGGACACGGCGACCACGTCCGGGAGCTCGCGGCGCACACGTTCGGCGAGCGCGGCATTGTTGTCCACTACGACAACGATCTCGGCCGGCTCGACGCGCTGGGTGCGAAGCGAATGGACCGCGGCGACGAGATCGTGCCACCGACGCTCGGAGTAGGTGCACACGACGACGGACGCGCGGAGACTCATCGCATTCTCGATTCGAGGACGGCGACGACGTTGTGCCGGAGCCAGATGCGCCGCGTGCTGTAGGTGTCTCGCTTCGAGAGGTTGTTCGCGACGTGCCGGAGCCACGCGAAGCGGACGAGCGCACCCGCCGGCACGCCCGCGTCGTCGACGAGAGCGCGCTCGTCGTCGTCCCACGACCAGCGTGCCGCGTCACGGACGACCGAGCCGAGCTCGGACCGGCGACGGAGCGCACGCGTCGTCAGGAGGAGGTGGACGCCGTCGAGCAGCGCGGGCTCACCGTCCGCGGCGGTCTCCCAGTCGAGGATCGCGGTCGCGGCCTCGCCGTCGGCGGTCACGAGCACGTTGCCGAGCCAGCAGTCGCCGTGGGCGAGCCCGACGGGCAGCAGGCGGCCGGCGAGCACGTCGCGCAGCTCCGCCTCCAGGCGGCGGACCGCCGCGACGAGCAGCGGGTCGCGCGCGACCGCCGGCACCGCGGCGACGAGGCGCGCAGGCTCCGCCACCCACCGCTCGAGCTCCGCTTCGCCCACCCGCGCCGGCACGGCCGCGGAGCGAAGCGGCGCGAACGCGTCCGCGACGGTCCGCACGACGCCCGGGAGCCCGCGGAGCAGGCGCAGCGCGTTCACACCCGGGGAGGCCGCGACCGCCGTGTACAGGCAGGAACCGGTCTCGCCGAACGCCAGCGGCGCCGGGACCAGCCGCAGCCACCGGCCGAGGGAGCCCGTCGCGTGGAGCGCGCGCAGCATCTCCCACTCCCGCGCCAGCTGCCGACGAGCGCGGCCGCCGGACGCGACCTTGACGATCGCCCGCTCGGGGCCTCCGGCCGGGCCCGCGGCCACGACGACGAGGTCCCCGCAGCGCGCGAGCCGCCGCCGGACGACCCACGGCGCCTGCTCGCCCCGCACGGTCGCGACGGCGCCGAGCGCGGCGTCGACGTCCGGCCGGCGGATCGACCCGCGCGCGAGCGTGGCGATCACGCCTCACCCCGTGCGGCCCGCCCAGCCACGCGCGTGCGGACGAGGACGCGGCGGTTCGCGATCACGATCGCGGCCGCGACGAGCGACTGTCCGAGCAGCCACGCGATCGAGAGGCCGACGATCCCGTCGACGCGCACGAGCGGCACCGCGAGCCCGAGCGTGATCGCGGCCTGCCCCGCGAGCACCGCGACGACGCGCGACATCCGCCGCTCGACGCGCGCGACGCTGACGTAGAGGATGTTGACGCCGTTCGGGATCGCGCTCAGAACGAGGATCCGCATCACCGTCGAGCTCTCCTCGGCGTAGTCGTGGCCGAGCAGGCGCAGCAGGAACGGCCCGGCGACGACGAGCGCGGCCGCCGCCGGCAGCAACAGCCGCGCGAACTGGACGACTGCTTTCCGGGTGTACTCCTCGAGCCGCTCGCGCTCGCGCACCGCGTGCACGACGAGCGACGCGCCGATGCTCGTCGGGACGAAGTAGATCGGGACCGCGATCGCCCACGCGAGCGAGAAGTACGCGGTCTGCCTCGCACCGAGCTCGTGCGCGACGATCACGGGCGGCAGCGTCGTCAGCGCGAGCCATGCGACGGCTCCCGCATAGTCGGCGACGACGTACACCGCGAGCTCGCGGCGCGTCACCGACAGCGCGTCGCGCGTCGCGCTGCGCATCGCACGCGGCACGAGGCGGCCGAACACGAGGAGGTTCACCGGAACGAGCGACACGAGCAGAGCGGCGGTCCAGGACGCGAAGATCCCGTACACGGGCGCCGCGCCCGCGAAGCCGACGAGCAGCGCGAGCTTCGCCACGGAGAAGACGGCGTTCTCGGCGGGCACCCACACGGCGCGGCCGAGGCCGGTCAGCGCGCTGTCCTGCAGGACGAAGGCGCACCACGCCATCGTCGCGGCGACGAACCACACGTCGAAGCCGCGCACCGACGTCACCGGCTCGAGCTCGTCGCCCCAGATCCCGATGCCGAGGACGAAGAGCGTGGCGGCGACGGCGGCGACGCCGAGGCTGACCGCGTACGACGCGACGATCAGCCGGCGGACCATGCGCCCGGCGTCGGGGACGAAGCGAACGAGGATGTTCGAGAGGTTGAGCTGCGCGACGCCCGCGATGAACATCATTGACGAGATGAGCGCCGCGTTGACACCGACGACCTCGGGCGGGTAGACGCGCGCCGCGACGATCCAGTACCCCAGGCCGATCACCGCCGTGATCGCGGAGTTGAGGACGAGCGCGTAGCCGTCGCGGACGACCGGTGTGCGGACGTGCGCCGCGACCGCTGCGAGCGCGGCCCTCACCCGTACAGCGCGCGGCGCCGGCGGCGGCCGCGAAGGTAGGCGAACGGGCCGTGCAGCATCCCCCGCCGCTCGATCCAGGTCAGCTCCCGCGGATACCCGGCGGGCCTGCGCGCGTTCTTCGCGGAGCGGGCGCCGAGCGCGTGCGCGACGCCGCGCGGCGCCCTCCACGCGAGCGTCGCCGCGCGTCCGGGACGATCCACGACGAGCTTCGTCAGGTACGCCGTGAGGCCGGCGCCGTAGCCGTACGCCTGGGCGCGCAGGGCGTCGTACTCGCGGCGGTGCTCGTGGTAGGCGACCGCGGCGGGCTCGTACACGAGGCGGTGGCCGGCGGCGAGGACGTCGAAGAACGCCGCGAGGTCGTCGCCCCCGAACCCCGGGGCGCCCGCTCCGAGCGCGGGGTCGAAGCCGCCGAGGCTCCGCAGCACGTCGGTCCGGAACGCCATGCTCGCGCCCGAGCCGAAGCTGCCGGCCGCGTACGGATGCAGCGGCTCGCCGCGGTCGCCGAACGCGAAGACGCGACGCGCGAAGCCCTTGTCGAATCCCCAGTACTCCTCCTGCCACATCTGCTCGGGCGTGTCGAGCGCGGCCGGCGCGATGAGCCCGGTGACGCACGCGACCCGTGCGTCGGCGCGAAACGGCGCGACGAGCTCGGCGAGCCAGTGCCTGTCGACGACGACGTCGTCGTCGGTGAACGCGACCACTGCGCCGCCGGCCTCGGCCAGGCCGCGGTTGTGCGCGGCGGCTAGTCCCGGCACGTCCTCGCGGACGCAGCGCACTCCCGGGAAGGACGCCGTGACATCCCTCGTCGCGTCCGTCCGCGGCGCGTTGTCGACGACGATGACCTCGACGTCCGGATACTCGAGGGCCGCGAGGGCGGCGAGACAGCGGGCCAGCGACGAGGGCCGCTCGCGCGTCGCCACGACGACGGTCGCCGGCGGCGCCTCCGCCGGCCGCCGCCCGGCGAGGCAAGCGGGGGCCGCCGCGATCACGCCGGCGAGCTCGCGCCGCGCCTGCTCCTCGACGTTCGTCGCCGTCGGCCGGTCGACGTCGACGAACCCGAGCGGGCGGCCGTGCAGGCGGACGAGGACGCGCGCCCGCTCGAACTCGTCGAGCCGGCGGCCGAGGGGAGACCACAGCCTCCGTGGCGGCCCGAGCTCGAGGTCGAAAACACCGGCCGGAGTGAAGCCGCGCACGTCAGGCGTCCCGAAAGCGCAGTGCAGACTTGACCAGGCCGCGCAGCCGCCGGTCGGCGCTCGTCAGCGGGACACGCTCCAGCACGTACTCGGCGTAGTCGACCGGGACGGCGCCGAACTTCTCCTTGAAGCGCGAAAGCGGCCGCGACCAGCCCGACTCGCCCATGTGGTAGCGCCGGCAGCCGCGTGCGCACGCGTCCTCGATCGCGCGGCTGTGGAGGAGGTCGTTCGGCGTCACCCCGCGCGGAACGTCGCCGCTCATCGCGCCGCGCGTGTAGTGCGCATTCGGGCCGCCGAGGACGACGATCGCCGCGAGCGCTCGACCGTCGAGCGACGCGACCCAGACGCGGCAATCGTCACCCAGCACACGTGCGAGCGTCATCAGCTTCCGGAGGCTGTCGCGGCGGCGGCCGCGCCATTGTGCGAGCACGCGCGGCTCGTGCTGCTTCCGCGCCCACCGGTCGAGCGACTGCAGGTAGAGCTCGTGGAACACCGGCATGAGCCGCCCGGTCGCGTCGCTCTCGACGGCGACGCCGGCCTTCTCGGCGCGCCGCACCGACGTGCGCGCGTTGCCGGAGAAGCGGTCGCTCCAGACGCATGCGAAGCCGCCCGAGAGGTCGAGCACGTGCGCGCGCCGCCGGACGGCGACGCAGCCCGGCGGTCTCGCGGCCTCCCACAGCGCCGCCTCGAGCGGGCTCGGCCGGACCGTCGTCCGGAGCGCCGGTAGCGACGCCAGGTCCGCGAACACGCTCGCGATCTCGGCGGCGCCCGCGCCGTCCGCCGCGACGAGCCCGCCCATCCCCCACGCCGGCGGCAGCGATGCGCGGAGCGCGAGCGCCCGTGGGAGCCCGCGCCGCGCGACGAGCGGCAGCACGGCCACACGCCCGCCGCCGAAGTCGTACGCACGGCTCGCGTCCACGTACGGCCCGGCCGCGCAGACCGCGTCGAGCCACGCCGCCGACTGCGTGGCGAGCGCCTTCGGATCCGCGTCGTAGGCCGCCTGCCACACGGCGCGCGGCGCCGGCGTCGCGACCTCGACGCGTGTCCGCCGCGGCGCGCGCACGCGCCGCGACGCCCGGCCGGCCGTGGCGGTCAGGCCGGCTCTCCGCTCGCGACGGCGGCGGGCTCGACTGCGTCCAGCGGCTCGCGCCACGGCGTCGACAGCCGCTCGCGGACGATCGTCCGGAGCACGCGGCATCCGTCGCGCACCGCGTGCAGGTTGCTCTCACCGTAGAGCCGGTTGCGCTCGAAGCTCGGGACCTCGACGACCCGCAGTCGTGCCTTGGCCGACCGGATGCTGATCAGCGTCTCGACCTCGAACCCATCGCAGTCGATGGCGAGCCGCCGGATGCTCCGGCGCCAGAACGCGGCGTAGCCGTAGCAGAGGTCGCTGTATCGCGTCCCGAACAGCGTGTTGACGAGCGCGCACAGCAGGAGGTTCCCCGCCTTCCGCACCGGCGTGATGTCGGAGCTGCCGCCGCCGGCGGTGAAGCGTGACCCCTTCGCCATGTCGGCGCCGCGCTTCAGCGCCTCCACGAACCGCGGGATCTCCCCCGCGTCCGTCGAGCCGTCCGCGTCCATCATCACGACGATGTCGCCGGAGCAGGCGGCGAACCCGCACGTGAGCGCGTTCCCCTTGCCGCGGCCCGTCTGCTGCACGATCTTGATGTCCGGTCGCGCCGCGAGCGCGGCCTCGACCGTCCCGTCGTCCGACCCTCCGTCGACGAGGACGACCTCGTCGACCAGCTCCGGCACCTCCCGGAGGACGTGCGGAATGTTCTGCGCCTCGTTCAGCGCCGGTATGACGACGCTGACGCGGTCGCCCGAGCCCTGACCGGCCTCCGCCGGAGCGACGTGCCCTTCTGCCGCGCGTGCCACTTCGATCCCCCTTCAGTTGGCAAGCGCGTAGCCCCGCCGCACCGAGCCCGCGCGTAGACCTCGCTGGTCCTTGTCCCTCCTCGCTCTGGTTCCCGCCCAGCTAATCCGCACCCGACGTGTAACAACGATTCGCGGAGGAAGCGAGGACTTGTCCACAGCAAAGCGTGGAAACTCCTCCACACCCGGTTCAGGCATGTTTCGGCAGGTTTTTCGCCTGTTTCCTGATGTGACAGACGCCGCTCAGCACCCGAATCTGCGCGCGTCTGGCCTTACGAGGGCGCGCCCGATGCGTTAGGACCCTCGCATGGCCGGGAGGGGCGGAGCCGGCATCACGGTCGGCGTCGCGGCCGCGGCGATCCTCGTCGCCGCAATCGGCTTCGGCCTCGACCGCGCGCACGGGTCGGACGGGTTCGACTCGGCTCTCGCCCTGCCCGACGGGCCGGGCGGCTGGTGGACGCCCGTGTTCGCCGAGGAGTTCGACGGGTCGACCCTCGACGGCCGGCGCTGGCACACCTGCTTCTGGTGGGCGTCGGAGACGTGCTCGATCGCGTCGAACGACGAGCTCGAGCTCTATCGCGAAGACGGGGTCGTCGTCGCGAACGGGATCGCGCGCCTTGGCGCGCAGCGGCACGACGTCGCGGGCTGGAACGGCACGACCTATCCCTACAGCTCGGGCATGGTGTCCACGGGAGGTCGCAAGTACGAACGCCCGCCGGGCTTCACCTTCACGTACGGGTTCGCCGAGGCGCGCGTGCGCGTGCCGCGGGGGACGGGCCTGTGGCCGGCATTCTGGCTGTTGCCTGCGAGCTACGCGTCTCGGCCGGAGATCGACGTGATGGAGATCCTCGGCGACTCGACGGACGTGAACCACATGCACGTCCACTACCTCGAGCCGGACGGAACGAAGGGCGACGCGGGCGCCGACTGGCGCGGACCCGACTTCGCCGCCGGATGGCACACGTTCGGCGTGGACTGGGAGCCGGGCGAGATCGTGTGGTACGTCGACGGCGTCGAGCGCTGGCGCGTCACCGACCCGGCCGCGATCCCGTCGGAGCCGATGTACGTGCTCGCGAACCTCGCGGTCGGCGGCGACTGGCCCGGGAGTCCCGACGCGACGACGCCGTTCCCGAGCTCGTACGACATCGACTACGTCCGTGTCTGGCAGCGGGCGGCGGCGCCGGTGTCGACCACCGATCTCGTCTCCAGCGATGCGAGCTGGCGGTACCTCGACGACGGCAGCGACCAGGGCGTCGCGTGGCGCGCGAACGAGTACGACGCGACGGGCTGGAACATCGGCCCCGCGACGCTCGGCTACGGCCAGGGCGACGAGCGGACCGTCGTCGGGTTCGGCCCGGACCCGGCGCGGAAGGTCGTCACCACGTACTTCCGCCGCTCGTTCGGCCTCGCCGACGCGGGGGCCGTGACGTCGCTCGTCGTGAAGCTCCGGCAGGACGACGGCGCGATCGTCTACCTCAACGGCACGGAGGTGTTCCGCTCGAACATGCCGGCGGGGGAGGTCGGTTCGGCCACGCGCGCCCTCGAGGCCGGCGACGACGGCACGCTCGTGCGGTCGGCGTCGGTCGACCCGTCGCTCCTTCGCGCGGGGCGGAACACCGTAGCGGTCGAGGTCCACCAGGCCACGGCCGCGAGCTCGGACCTGACGATGCAGCTCGCCCTGGAGGCGATGACCGGCTGAGCTACCTCGGCGCGGCGATCAGGCTCAGCTGCATCGTGAGATCGGAGCTCGACCGCGTCGCCTGGTGCACCTCGACGGCGACCGTGTTCGCGCCCGCGCGCAACGCCGCCGGCGAGACGCTCGCGGTGAAGGTCTGGTTGCCGTCGTCGAGAGCCTCGCGGGCGTACGTCAGCGCGCCGACGGCGCCGGTCGGCATGTTCGAGCGGTAGACCTCGGCGCCGTTGAGGTAGACGATCGCGCCGTCGTCGCGTCTCAGGTTGAGCGTGACGACCCGGAACGCAGCCGGGTCGGCGACCGCGAACGTGCGCCGGAAGTAGGTCGTCACGTACTTGTTCGCCGCGTCGGCGCCGTAGCCGACAACGGACGATTCGTTGCCCTGGCCGTAGCCGAGGATGGCGGAGCCGCTCTTCCACGCCGCGTCGTCGAACGACGGCGCGCGCCAGGCGGTGCCCGCGTCGCGGCCGTCGTCCCGGTAGCGCCACGTCGCGGCGGCCGGGACGAGCGTCGTCGCCGGTGCCGGCGCTCCCGTCGACTTCCAC
>DASXTR010000049.1:0-4163 GCA_036505325.1 Gaiellaceae bacterium | reverse complement strand
CGGTCGCCGGCAGCGTCGCAGGAACGCTCGCATTCGCAGTTGACTCCACTCGCAGTCACGCGCGTGGGAAGCCGCCCGCGACCTCCGGCCTTGGCGTCGACGACACCCGGCCCGTCGGTCCGAGCGATCCGACCGGGCTCGTCGGCGTGCACGTTCCGAGTGCCCTCAACGAGCTGGTGGTTCAATGACGCGAGCTCTGGAGCGGAGCCTGCCTACACTCTCCCGATGGTGATCCGGGTGATCGCCGTCGTCGCTCTCGGGCTGCTCGGGACTTCGTGCGCGAGCGGATCGTCGAACGTCGAGCCGAACGGTCTGAACAAGATCGTCTTCTCGAGCGACCGGGCTCTGCCGCCGAGGGCGCAGGGTGACGGATACGACACCCGACGGCTCGACCTCTACGTGATGGACGCGGACGGCCGCCACGTCGAGCGGCTCACCGAGAACTTCGCCACGGACGTCTACCCCACCGTCTCGCGCGACGGGAAGCGGATCGCCTTCACACGCGACGTCGGGGGCTACGCGCACGTCTTCGTCATGGATATGCACGGTCGCGACGTTCGCATGCTCACGCACGGGCACGCGAACAGCGGGCTGCCGGCGTGGTCTCCGGACGGGAAGTGGATCGCATTCGCCACCGACCGCAATTCGCCGGAAGGCGACGAGATCTACGTCATGCGCGCGGACGGGAGCGGGCAGCGGCCTATCACGCGCAACCTCCCGAGCGTCGACGACGCGTGGCCGTCGTGGTCGCACGACGGCAGGCGGCTGGTGTTCGCGCGCGAGACGCCGAGCGCGAGCGCGATCTACACCGTCGCGGTGGACGGCAGCGACCTGAGGCGGCTGACCCGCGACGAACGCGCGCTCGACACCCAGCCCTCGTGGTCACCGGACGGGAAGCAGATCGTCTACGAGAGCGACATCTTCATGCTCCCGGGGCAGATCTTCGTGATGCGCGCCGACGGCACGCAGCGGCGCCAGCTCACCGACCCGACGGTGGGAGCGAGCAGCCGTCCGTCGTGGTCGTCCGACGGGCGACGGATCGTCTTCATGAGCAGCCGCGCGCAGCACACGCACGTGTGGACGATGCGGGCCGACGGTACGCGTCAGGTGCAGCTCACCCGCGGGCGCGGCTTCGAAGGCTTCCCGGCCGCGAGCTAGGCGTCGCCGAGATTGCGGCGCTTCGACTCCGCGGCGAATTGCCTCAGGATCTCGTCCAGCCAGGCGGCGAAGCGGTCGCGGTCGCCCATCACCTCGTACTTCTCGCGGTCGATCGCCTCCTTCTGGGCGCGCAGGAACTCGTCGTCGGGGAACGCCTCGATCAGCCGCGACACGCCTTCGATCATCCGGAACGGCCCGTAGATCAGCGGCTCGTCGAGGCAGTCGCGCGCGCTGGCGACGAGATACAGCGCGTGCTCGAAGAGCGGCTCGCTCACTGCCAGTCCTCACCGAAGCGATCGCGGAAGACGACCGCCGGACGCCGGGGCGCCGCCGGAGAGGGCGGCGCGGCCGGGTGGCCCACACCGATCAGGATGTCGGGCCGGACCTGTTCCGGCAGGTCGAGCACCTCGCGCAGCGCCGAGTCGTTGACGCTCCGCACGAAGGAGATGCCGACGCCGAGGGCGGGCGCCGCAAGCGCGACGTTCTCGGCGGCGGCGCCGGCATCGAGGAGCGAGAGGATCTCGCGTCCTTGCCTGCCCATCGACGCCTCGGCTCGGTCGAGGTCGGTGCAGACGACGATGATCGCGACCGCGTTCGCGAGGAAGCTCGGCGTCACGTCACGCACCGTCTTCACGAGCCGCGGGTCGCTGACGACGATCAGCCGCCGCACGAGCTCGTTGCCTCCCATCGGCGCGAGCGTCGCGGCCCCGACGAGCTGTGCGAGGACGTCCTCCGACACCGGCTCGTCCGTGAAGCGCCGGTGCATCCGCCGCTTCCGCATCGCCTCGAACACGTCCACTACGAGACGAGCTCCTCGATCGGCGTGAACTCGTAGTCGAGCCCGAACGCGCGCGGGCCGAAGATCTCGAGCGCCTCGGGCGTGCGCATGATCGCGGGCGTGGAGACGACCATCACCTTGACCCGCTGCCCGTAGCGGATGCCCTCCGTCGTGATCGGCTCCGCCGTCTCGGCCTCGAGCACGCAGATCAGGTCGGGGACGATCCCGCGCAGCCGGCCGTCGTGCAGCGCGATCAGGTGCTCGTTCTGGAAGCGGAGCTCCAGGGTGCCGTCGCCGTTCGACGACTCGAGGCGCGCGTTTCCCTTTGCGAACCCCTCCGTCGTGCGCCGGAAGACGTCCACGACCTTGCCCTCGAAGACGACGCGCGCGTAGCCGTAGAGCGTTCCCCGCAGCATCTCGATCAGCGCGTCGAACGGGTCGTCGTGCCGCTCACGCGCCTCGCGCAGGCAGCGGCCGACCGCGATCCCGAGCGAGATCGTGCCCGGCACCGACGTGCGCTTCGCCGTCGCGCCGTCCATCGAGTACTCGGCGATCAGCGACGAGCCGCCCATCCGGATCGTGATCCCGCGGGCGAGCCACTCCATCATCCGGTTGTCGTGGGAGGTGACGAGCGCCGTGTCGCCGTGCTCGTTGGTGATCGCCATCGGCGTGCCCGGGACGCCGTAGACGGCGAACGTCTCCATCTGCAGCTCCGGAAAGGCGCGGCCCATCCCGTCGGCGTCGATCACGGGCAGGCCGGTGCGCGCTCCCACGACGAGCGGCATCGTCGAGTTGATCCCGCCGCACTCGATCGGCATCGTGGCGTCGGCCTTCCGGCCGAGGTGCGCCTCGAGCGCACGGAGCGACGCGACCGCCTCGTCGCCGCGCGGGATCTTCTCGATCATCACCGTCGGCGCGCCCATCATCGCCGTCGGGATCACGAACCAGTCGTCCGGGACCTCGGCGAGCGACAGCAGCGTGACCGTGCAGCCGTCGTCGAGCGCCCGCTCCACCATCAGCCGCCCGATGTACGGGTCACCGCCGCCGCCCGTGCCGAGGAAGGCCGCGCCGCGGGCGAGGTCGAGGAGATCCGCCCTGGTCAGATCACGCGCCAAAGCGCTCCTCGACCGGGACGTAGTCGACGTCGTAGCCGAAGTAGCGCGGTCCCGCGAGCTCGAGGCCGGCGTCGGTCCGCCAGCGGGCGTCGCACGGCGTCGCGATCACGGTCACGCGGTAGCCGTAGCGCAGCTCCTCCGTCGTGATCGGCTCCCCGTTCTCGGCGTCGAGCACGATGATCAGGTCGGGGACCGAGACGACGATCTCGCCGTCGCGCAGCGCGACGAGGTGCTCGTTCTGGAAGCGCAGCTCGAGCATCGAGCCTGCGTCGTCACCCGTGCCCTCGATCCGAGCCTCGCCGCGCGCGAAGCCGGTCTCGGTGCGGCGCGCGACGTCCGCGATCTTGCCGGTGAACACGCGGAAGCCGCGGAGCCTCTCGACCACCGCGCCGATCGGGTCACCGTGTGCCGCGCGCGTCTCGCGGACGAGCCGGCCGAGCTCCTCGGCGAGGCTGATCGTCCCCGGCACCATCGCCTCCTTCAGCATCTTCCCGTCCATTCCGTAGAGGGCGATCATGGCCGTGCAGCCCATGTCGATCGTGAGCGAGCGCGCGAGCCGCTCCGTCCAGCGGTTGTCGATCGTCTCGATGATCGCCGCGTTGCCCTTCTCGTCCGCGAGCGCCATCGGCGTCGCCGAGACGCCGTACATCGTCGGCGTCACCATCTGGATCTCCGGAAACGCCCTGCCCATGCCGTCCGCGTCGACGAGCGGGATCCCCATGTGCGCGGCGACGCTGAACGGCGTCGTCGAGTTGAGCCCGCCGGCCTCGATCGAGACGGTGTGCGTGATCGTCTTGCCGAGGAACTCCTGCAGCGCCTTGAACGCGCGGATGATCTCGTCGCCGCGCGGGAGCTTCTCCACCATCACCGTCGGTGCGCCCATCATCGCGGACGGCACGACGACCGCGTCGTCCGGGACGTCGGCGACGTCGACGAGCTCGACGGGGCCGCACTCGCGGATCGCCTGCTTGGCGAGCAGCGTCCCGATGTAGGGATTGCCTCCCCCGCCCGTGCCGAGGATCGCGGCGCCGACGGCGAGGTCGTCGAGGTTCTCTTCAGCTACCTGTCGCAACGATCTCCCTCCCCAGCTCGAGCTCTCCGACCGCCTTCAC
>DASXTR010000048.1:0-10081 GCA_036505325.1 Gaiellaceae bacterium | reverse complement strand
CGGCCCGGCGGTGCGGAGAAGCACGCCGCCGAGCGTGGCCGCCCCGACCGCGAAGAGCGCGCCGACGACGAACGCCGCGTGGTAGCCGCCGGTGAGCGCCGCGAGCGACCCGTCGCCCGAGGCGCGCAGCGTCTCCGTGCGGGAGGCGGCGAGGCTGGCGAGCACGGCGAGGCCGAGCGCGCCGCCCATCATGAACGCGGTGTTGACGACGCCCGACGCGAGCCCGGACTGCTCGGGCTTCACCTCGCTCATCGCGGCGAGCAGCACGGGGTTGAGCGCCATGCCGGCGCCGAAGCCGAGCAGGATCATGCTCGGGAGCACGTCGACGACGAAGGAGCCGTCGACCGGCGCGCGGACGAAGAGCGCGAGGCCGGCCGCGGCGAGCAGCAGGCCGGACGCCAGCGGCAGCCGGATCCCGTAGCGCATCACGAGCTTGGCCGAGAGCCCGAGCGAGAACGCGCCCATGATCAGGTTCGCGGGGAGGAATGCAAGCCCCACCTCGAGCGGGCTGTAGTGAAGCACCAGCTGCAGGTAGAGCGCCGAGAGGAAGAACCAGGCGAACATCGCCGCCGCCCAGAGCACGCCGACCACGTTCGAGACCGCGACGTTGCGCAGGCGGAACAGGCCGAGGGGCACGAGGGGCGACGAGACGCGAGCCTCGATCGCGAGGAAGAGTGCGAGGAGCGCCGCGGCGGCGGCCAGCAGGCCGGTCGTCTGAGCGGACGTCCAGCCTTCCTGGTTGCCGTTGACGATCGCGTAGACGGCGAGCATCAGCGACGCCGTCACCGTGACCGCGCCGGCGATGTCGAGACGGCCGGCGGCGGTGCCGGGGGTCGAGGGCAGCAGGCGCAGCGACAGGACGTAGACGAGGACGCCGATCGGCAGGTTGACGAGGAAGATCCAGTGCCAGTCGAGCGAGTTCGTGAGGAGGCCGCCGAGCAGGACGCCGATGCTGCCGCCGCCGGCGGCGACGAAGCCGAAGACGCCCATCGCCTTCGCCCGGTCTGCCGGCTCGGTGAAGAGGTTCATCATCAGCGAGAGCGAGACGGCCGAGGCGACCGCGCCGCCGAGCCCCTGAACGGCGCGCGCGCCGACGAGCAGGCCCTGCGAGTCGGCCAGGCCGCACGTCAGCGAGGCGAGGGTGAAGAGGGTGATGCCGGCGAGGAACAGCCGGCGGTGGCCGAACAGGTCGCCGAGCCGGCCGCCGAGCAGCAGGAAGCCGCCGTAGGTCAGCAGGTAGGCGTTGACGACCCACGCCAGCGACGTCTCGGAGAAGCCGAGATCCTCCCGGATCGACGGCAGCGCGACGTTCACGATCGTCACGTCGAGCACGATCATGAGGCTGCCGAGGCAGAGGACGTAGAGCGCCAGCCAGCGCCTCCGGGCATCGTTCGTCGTCTCGATCATCGTCTCCGCCTCCTTGGTTTCAGTAGCCATCGCCAGTTAGACCGGGGGCCGGCTGAAAACTCATCGCCAATGCTGCCGATGCGTGCGGAGGTCGCGCAGAGGCCCAGCAAATTCCCCTGGAAATGCCGGCTCTTCGGTGACGGCCTAGGCGGACCCGGCGAAGCCGACGTCGCCGCCGCGGATCCGGAACGCGCGCTCCTCGTCGCCGGCGAGCGTCAGCTCGATCGCGGCGATCCGGTCGAGCCGCACTCCGAGCTCCCTGTCGTCGAGCGAGAGCGTGACGAATCCTTCCCCGGGCCCCGCCTGCAGGTCGCCGACGGGGACCCGGCTTCCATCGACGAGCTCGAGCGTCAGCGCGATGAGGGCGTCTCCGTGGCGTCGCGCGAAGTCGCGCGCGCGGCGGTGGACATCGGCGACCCACACGCTCGCGGCGTCGACCACGACCGTCGCGCGCTCGAACTCGGGCGACCGCCGTTCCTCGCGCTCCGGCTTCTGCGGCGGCGGCAGCGGGACCTCCTGCGCTACTCCCGGAATCGCAACCATACGGTTGCTCGTACCCGTTCGGCGGCAAGGTAGTCCTCAGTCGGGGAGCAGCGGCACCGTGAGCCCCTGGTCGCGGCCGAGCAGTACGGCGCGGATGACGGCGGTGGTTCCGAACCGGGCGCGCACCTCGTCGATTGCCGCGTCGAGGGCGTCGCCGCTGTGGCGGTCGAACGGCAGCACGAGCTGCACGGCGCTGTCGTCGTCGAGGTTCGAGACGGCCACTCCCACGAGCGTCAGGCCCCGGCGCTCGATCATGGGCGTCGCCGTTGCCAGCAGCCCGCGCGCCGTGGCGAGGATCGTCTCCGTGTGCGCGGTCGCATGCGGGAGCGTGTGCGACCGGGTCGCCCGCGAGAAGTCGTCGAAGCGCAGCCGCAGCACCACGGTACGGCCGACCCGCCGGGCGGCCCGCAGCCGGCGGGTGACACGGTCGACCAGCCCGACCAGGACGGCGTCGACGGCGTCGAGCGACCTCCGCGAGCGGCCGAGCGCGCACTGCGCCCCCATCGAGCGACGACGGCGGCCGACGTCGACCGGCCGGGGATCGCGGTTGTGGGCGAGGGCGTGGAGGTGCCGGCCCGACGCCCGGCCGAGCATGGACACCAGCGTGGCCTCGGCGAGCTGTGCGACCTCGCCGACGGTCGCAATCCCGCGCGCGTGGAGCTTCTCGGCAGTCACCGGCCCGACGCCCCAGAGCCGCTCGACCGGAAGCGGGTGGAGGAACGCCAGCTCGCCGCCGGGCGGCACCACCAGCAGGCCGTCGGGCTTGGCGACGCCGCTCGCCACCTTGGCGAGGAACTTCGTCCTGGCGACGCCGACCGTGATCGGCAGACCGACGCGCGCGCGGACCGCGCACCGCAACCGCACCGCGATCTCGACGGGCGTGCCCGAGAGCCGCCTCAGCCCGCGAACGTCGAGAAACGCCTCGTCGATCGACAGCCCTTCGACCAGGGGCGTCGTCTCGCGGAACACCTCGAATACCGCCTTGCTCGCCTCGGCGTAGGCCGAAAAGCGAGGCTCGACGACGATCGCTCGCGGGCACAGGCGCCGGGCCTGCCTGCCGCCCATCGCAGTGCGGACGCCGTGGGCCTTCGCCTCGTAGCTCGCCGCGAGGACGACGCCTCCGCCGACGATCACGGGCCGGCCGAGCAGGCGAGGATCGTCGCGTTGCTCGACCGACGCGAAGAAAGCGTCGAGGTCGGCGTGCAGGATCGTCGCTTCGCCAGACACGAACATATGTTCGCATAGCTAGCTGATCCGGACGAGCAGCGTCCGCCGAAGCGTGCGCGGATCGAGGCGGAAGAGGTCGTAGCCTGCGGCCCGACTCCCGTCGCGCGCGAGCACCGTCGCGACCCAGACGGCGTGTGGCCTGACGACGAGCGCGTCGGCGATGCCGGGCAGGCTCGCGGTGCCCGTCGTGCGGCCGGTGCGGAGGTCGATGCGCAGGAGCGTGGAGCGGGTACGGCCCGTGGAGCGCAGCGCCCACAGAGCGCCGGCGCCGACGGCGAGGTCGTGTTGGAAACCCCCGAGTCCGAGCCGGCCCGTGGCGAGCGTCCGCACCTCGCCGGTCTGCTCATCGATACGAAGCACGGAGGTAGCGCGCGGCAGCCAGACGGCGCCGGCGCCGGTCGCGACGTCGCCCAGCGGTGCGCGCACGACGCGGCGCCCGCGGCCGGCCGGATCGATGCTCAGGAGCCACCGATTCGTCGAGACCCAGCAGCCCTTCCGATCCGCGGCCATGCGTCCGGCGTCTGCGATCCGCCAGACGCGAAGGAGGCGGCCGCCGAGCGTGAAGCGCGCGATTCTTGTCCCGTGCGGTGAGCCGATCAGCGCCCAGACGCTGCCGGCGCCTGTCGCAACGTACTGCACCGAGCTGCGTTCCCTGCGCCAGACGACCCGCGTCCGGCCCGTCCGCTCGTCGATGCGGCTGAGCGTCCCCCACACGTAGCCGTTCTCGACGCTCGCGACCCAGGCGGCGCCGCCCGCGACGGTCACGCTCAGCGGATAGGCGGCGCCGACCAGTCGCGGCATCGCCAGCGTGCGGCCGGTGCGCGCGTCGAGCGAGCGTACGCCCGGCGGCCCGACGAACCAGACGCGGCCGCCGCCGACGGCGAGGTTGACGAAATCGCCGCCTGCGCGGGCAGCCGGCGCGGTGGCAAGGGCGACTACCGCCAGCAGCAGCGCGGCTCTCAGCATCGACGTCACGAGTACGCGGGAGCCGGCAGGTCGAGTCCCGAAACGGCGAAGGGCCCGCGCCGCGGGCCCTTCGGGCGAGGTCGTGGTCGCCTAGGTGGACGCGATGCCTTCGATGCCCGGCGGGAGGCCGTCGACGACTCCGAGCTTCGTGAGGGTGCCGTCGTCGTTGACCTCGAACTCGTCGACCGTTCCGCCGCCGGTCTCGGCGTAGAGGAACGTGGTTCCGCTCGGTGACGTGAGGTCGATCGGACCGGGCTCGGTCGTCGCGACGACGCCGGTGGGCGTGACGAGCGTCGGTTGCCCGTCGGTCGAGATGCGGTAACCGCTGAGCGTGTCGCTGCCGGTGTTCGAGACGTAGTAGAACGCGCCGACTCGCTGGATCCAGCAGAGCGCAACCTGGTTGTCGCTCAGCGTCTTCGGATCGGCGAGTGTGCCGTCGCCGCCGACGACGTATGTGGTGACCGCGCTCGCGCCCGCCTCGCCCATGGCGAGCCGGCCGGCGGGCGTGAACGTGAAGGCGAAGGGAACCGGCGTCGCCGACGGATTACGGACCGCAGTCTCCGAGAGCCGTCCGTTCGGCCCGACCCGGAACACGTCGATCGTGCTGCCGCTGGCCTTCGTGGTCACGATCAGCTGCCGCCCGTCCGGCGTAAAGCCGACCTGGCCGGGCGACGTCAGGAAGTTCGGCGGATCGGTGTTGGCGAGGCCGAGGGTCCGCGCCGAGTGGGGAATCGGCCGGAGCCCACCGCCGGTGATCCGGAAGCCCTGGACGATCCCGGTTCCGCCCGCGTTGAGCACGTAGACGAGCTCGTCGTGGACCGCGATGCTCGCCGGGAACTCGCCTCCGGACGGAAGAACGTCCTCGAGGCCGAGCCGGTCGCCGTGCACGGTGAACGCGGAGATCGAATCGCTGCCCGCGTTGACCGCGATCAGCAGCCGGTGGCCCGGGTCGTAGACGAGCGAGCCCTGCGACGCGAGGTGGTCCGATTCCGTCCCGGGCAGCGCGACGCCCCCGTTGCCGCCGGTCGCGTAGGAGCCGGCCGCCGTCAAGTGGCCGTCGGCCGCCCTGTCGTAGACGACGATGCGGTTGCCGGTGGGCTCGTTCGTCTGGACGAAGACGACCGCGCCGGGCCGTGCGGCCTGACCGTCGTCCGTGTACGCGGCCTGCGCAGCCACGAGGCACGCAGTAGCCGTTGCGAGTAACACCGCAAGCGCTGGAAGGTGCTTCATCGATTCCTCCTTGGTCGTCGCTGCCGGTACGCGTTCCCGCGCCACGGCCTCCAAAGCGGCGAGAAGGAGGAATTCCGAATTCGGTAAGGACAAGTTCCGACTTCCGTAAGATCTGCGGCGGCGAAAGACGGCGCGGCGGACGAGTTCGCCGGCTGCCCGAATCGCACCGGGGTGTCAGATGCGCGGTCCCGCCCCGGACCGGGCGATGCCGGTCTCGTACGCGAAGATGACGGCGTGCACGCGGTCGCGGACGCGGAGCTTCATCAGGATCCGCTTCACGTGCGTCTTCACCGTCGAGTCTTCGATGACGAGCGTGCGGGCGATCTCCCCGTTGGAGAGACCGCGCGCGATCAGCTCGAGCACCTCGCGCTCGCGCGGCGTCAGCTCCTCGAGCCGGCGTTCGTCGGCGTCGGCGGTGTGCGAGGGCGCGCGCGCCATGCGGTCGATCACGGTGCGCGTCACGGACGGTGAGAGCAGCGAGTCGCCGGCGGCGATCGTGTGGATGGCGGCGATCAGCTCCTCGGGCTTCGTGCGCTTGAGCAGGAACCCCGAGGCGCCCGCGGCGAGGGCGCCGAACACGTAGTCGTCCTGCTCGAACGTCGTCACGATCACCACCCTCACCTCCGGCGAGGCCTCGAGTACCTCGCGCGTCGCCGAGATCCCGTCGAGGTCCGGCATCCGCACGTCCATGAGCACGACGTCGGGGCGAAGCGCGCGCACGCGAGCGGCGGCGGCGCGGCCGTCGGCGGCCTCGCCGACGACCTCGATCGTCGCGTCGCTCCCGAGCACGGCGCGGAGGCCGGCGCGCATGAGGTCGTCGTCGTCGACGAGCAGCACGCGAACGGGCGCGGCCGTCACGTCTCTCCGCCGTACGGCAGGCGCGCCTCGACGCGGAAGATCCCGTCGTTTGCGGCAGTGTCGACGCTACCGCCGAGCAGGGCGGCGCGCTCGCGCATGCCCACGAGCCCGAGCCCGCCGCCGTTGCGATCCACAGCGTCCGGCCCGACCGCATTCGCGACGTGGATCTCGAGCGCATTCGCCGCGAACGCGACGACGATCTCCGCGCCGCCGCGGCCGTGGCGGGCTGCGTTCGTCAGCGCCTCCTGGACGATCCGGAATGCGGCCTGGTCGACGCTCGGTGTGAGCTGGCGCCGCGGCCCGCGGACGTCGACGTCGATCGCGAGGCCGGCAGCGCGGTGCCGGTCCACGAGCGTCTCGAGCGCAGCCAGCCCCGCGGGCGGTTCGACCGAGTCCGAGGAGCCGTCGTCGCGCAGGACGTGGACGAGCCGGTCGATCTCGCCGATCGTCTCGCGTGCGACCTCCTCGATCGTCTCGAGCGCCTCCCGCGACGCGCGCGGGTCCCGTTCCTGAAGCAGCCGCGCGGCGCCCGCCTGGACGAGGATCACGTTGATGGCGTGACCGGCGGAGTCGTGGAGGTCGCGCGCGATGCGGTTCCGCTCCTCGGCCACCGCGAGCCGGCGCTCGCGCGCGCTCTCGCGCTCGGCGCGCAGCGCGCGCTCCTCGAGCTGCGCTATGCGCTGCCGCCGCTGCCGCACCTGGTCGCCGAAGACCCAGGCGCTTCCCCAGACGAGGATCGCGAACAGGAGCGGTGTGAGCGGGAACCCACCCTCGGCGATTCCGGTCACGCCGAGATGGAGCACGAGCAGTGCGACGACGACGACGGCCGTCCGCACGATCCGGGCGCGCGTCCGCTCGTCCGCCGCGACGAAGAAGAGCGCGAGCGTCGGGCCGAACGGCGGGCCGAGCGCGTAGTCGAAGCCGTTGAGCGTCGCGCTCGCGACGGTGGTCACGATCAGCACCCCGAGCGGCGACCGGCGGCGCGCCAGGAGCGGCCACGTTGCGCAAGCGGCGAGCACGACGCCCACGCCGTCGAGGTCGCGGGTCGAGCCGTGGCCGAGCAGCGCCAGCGTCGCCGCGAACGCGGCCACGGCAAGCGCGACGTCGATCGCAACGTTCCGTCGGGCGCGCATCGAACCGAGGGTAGCGCCCGCGTTTCGGGCCGGAGTCCTCCCGGGGAGCGATCCGCGTCCCCCCACGGGAGGACGGCGCAGTTCCTCCCCGCGGGCGTTGTCGCCGGGTGCCTCGGCTCGGCACGGTGGCGGCATGACCTCCGACACCGGAACTCTCGCGCGCCTGGCTCGCTTCGTCCTCCGTCACCGGAAGGCCGTCGTCGCGTCCTGGCTCGTCCTGCTCGTCGCGGGCTTCGTCGCCGCCGGCCGCGTCTCGGAGCGCCTCACGTTCGAGTTCGCCCTCCCGGGCGAGCCCGGCTACGAGACGGCGACGCAGATCGATCGCCTGTACGGCAACGGCGGCAACCAGCCGCCGTCGATCCTCGTCGTCACCGTCCCGCGCGGCGAGACCGTCCGTGACGACGCGCGTGCGATCGCGTCCGCGTTCGAGCGGGTTCGCGAGCGGCAGCCGCAGCTGCGCATCGTCGACTACGCCGCGACGCGCGATCCCCGGTTCGTGACCGCCGACGGGCGCACGACGTACGCGCTCGTCTTCAGCCCGCGCCCGCGAGACCTCGGCTCGCCCGCGTCGTCGAAGCGGGCGACGGCCGTCGTCAGGTCGGCGCTTCCGTCCGGCTACGGCGTCGCCGCGACCGGCCTCGAGGAGCTCTCGAGCAGCGGCTCCGGCGGCGGCCCGGGCGTCCTCGCGGAGACGCTCGCCGCGGGGCTCGGCGCCCTCGCGGTGCTCGCATTCGTCTTCGCGTCGTTCCTCGCGCTCGTCCCGCTGCTGGTGGCGGCGTTCGCGATCCTGACGACGCTCCTGATCCTGCTCGGGCTGACGTACGTCGGCGACATCTCGGCGATCGTCCAGTTCCTCATCGCCCTCGTCGGCCTCGGCGTGGCGATCGACTACTCGCTGCTGCTCGTCACCCGCTGGCGCGAGGAGCGGGCGCGCGGCCTCGCGAACGACGACGCGGTCGTCGCCGCGATGACGACCGCCGGCCGGGCGGTTCTGCTCTCGGGCCTCACGGTCGGGATCTCGCTGCTCGCGCTCGTCGTCCTGCCGGAACCCGCCCTGCGGAGCGTCGGCGTCGGCGGGATGCTGATCCCGCTCGTCTCGGTGGCCGTGTCGCTGACGCTCCTGCCCGCGCTGCTCGGCGGCATCGGGCCGCGCGTCGACTGGCCGCGCCTCCGTCACGAGGCTCACGCGAGTCGCGCGTGGTCGGCGTGGGCGCGCACGGTCGTGCGGCACAAGTGGATCGCCGCCGGCGTGGGCAGCGCCGTCCTCGCGCTGCTCATCGCGCCCGTGTTCGGGTTGAAGACGGGGCAGACGAGTCCGGAGGCGCTGGCGCAGACGGGATCCGCGCACGCGGCGTACGAGCGCCTCGTCGACGGCGGAGTCCCGAGCGGGGTGCTCACGCCCGTCGAGGTCCTCGCCCGCTCGCCGGAGGCCGCGACGGCGCGCGATCGGCTCGCCGCCGTGCCGGGCATCGCGACGGCCGTGATGTCGTCGGCGCGCGACAGCAACCGCGCCGGCACGAGTGTGCTGATCGGCCTTCCCCGTGAGGCGACCGTCAACTCGTCCGCGCTCGCCGCCGTACGCGACGCGCGCGCGGCACTGGACGACCAGCACGGCGTCGTCGGCGTCGCCGGCGAGGGCGCCTTGGAGCTCGACTACCAGCACGCGATCTTCGGCAGCTTCCCGCTCATGTTCGGGGCGATCGCCGTGCTCACGTTCCTGCTCCTGACTCGCGCCTTCCGCTCCGTCGTCCTCGCCCTCAAGGCGCTGCTGCTGAACCTGCTCTCGCTCGCGGCGACGTTCGGCGCGCTGACGTGGTTCTGGCAGGAGGGCCACGGCTCCGAGGCGGTGTTCGGGATCCCGGCCACCGGCGCGATCACGTTCTGGCTGCCGCTGATGGTGTTCGCATTCCTGTTCGGACTCTCGATGGACTACGAGGTCTTCATCCTCACGCGGATGCGCGAGGAGTACGACCGCACCGGCTCGACCGAGGCGGCGGTCGTCGAGGGACTCGGACGCACCGGCAGGCTCGTCACAGGCGCGGCGCTGATCCTCTTCCTGGCCTTCGCGTCGCTCGCCTCCGCCCCAGACACCGACCTCAAGGTGTTCGCCACCGCTCTGGGCGCGGGCATCCTCCTGGACGCCACCATCATCCGCGCCCTTCTACTCCCGGCCCTCGTCACTCTGATCGGCCGCTGGAACTGGTGGCTGCCGCGGCCGGTCACCCGCGCGCTGCGCATACCGAGCCTGGCGATTCCAGCGCCGGAGGGCGCCGGTCGTGACTCTCGGTCACAACGAAGGAGATGATTGACATGCTCGCTGCAACAACGGTCCTGGCCGACTCCTGGCATGGCGGCCACGCCTGGTGGCCGATCCTCTGGCTCTTCTGGGTGACCCTGATCGGACTGCTGCTCTTCCTGTTCGCGCGTCGCGGCCGGAGCGGCGCCGGGCGGGTCCCGAGCGCGAAGGCGATCCTCGCCGAGCGCTACGCACGCGGCGAGATCGGCGCCGACGAGTACAGGGAGCGGCTCTCCAACTTGAAGCGATGAACTTCCCGGTGGAGGACATCGGCGCCGCGGTCGACGAGCTGGGCGCGCGGGGCGTGCGCTTCGAGCGATACCCCGGCTTCGAGCAGGACGAGAAAGGGCATCTCCCGTGGAGGCGGGCCGAACATCGCATGGTTCAAGGACCCGGCCGGCAACGTGCTGTCCGTACTCGA
>DASXTR010000047.1:0-23374 GCA_036505325.1 Gaiellaceae bacterium | reverse complement strand
TCCCGTTCTGGACGCCGTTCGCGAACGAGAACGCCTGCAGCGGCGGCGGGCACGTGGTGTCGGTCGGCTTGATGTAGGTGTCGATCGTGAACGGCGCATTCGTGAACGCGCTCGAGATCGAGTGGGCGGTGTCGGTGCACGTCGCCGTGAGCGGCGGCGAGGTCAGGTTCACGTCGAGCTGCCTCAGGCAGGTGTAGGGCGCGCCCTTCTGGTCGACCTGCGTCGTGTGCACGGCGTCCGCGTTCTTGAGCCCGTTCACGCCCTCCCAGCCGCCGTAGAGGTTGTCGAAGCTGTGGTTCTCCTGGTAGATCACGACGACGTGCTTGATCCCGGCGAGGCCGGTGACCGGCGTCGCCTTCTTCGGCTTCTTGCCCTTGGCGCCGGCCGAACAGGAGACGGCCGCGACCACCGCGACCGTCAGCAGCACGAGGACGGCGACCCCGTCGAGCCGCTTCATGCTCCCCCTTTCCCCTGTTGACAGGGCGCGAGTGTTACGGACCCGCATGGCGTGCAGCAGCCCGAAACACCGGGTCGACAAGGAGAAACCGAACGCCGTAGGATCGGCCGGTTCCGCAAACGAAAGGGGAGAGCGTGCTCAGACGCTTTGCGACGCTCGCCGCGACACTCGTCGTGGCGGCCGTCTCAGCTGCGGCGGCGACTGCCGGCTCGGGCGGCACGGGTGCTCCCGTCGCCGACCCGGCGGGGGTTTACGCACTGCCACCGGGATACACGTACACCGACCTCGCGACGCCCTGCGTGACGCTCGAGGTCTCGACCGAGAGCGGTTTGACGTACCCGATGCCGGAGGACCCGGACGGGAAGGCGCTGTTCCAGGGGCCGCACGGCGAGACGTGGCTGCTCGTCCACCACGAGCTGACCGAGCCGCGCCCCGGCGATTTCCAGCTCGACGGCGGCAAGTGCTTCGTCCCCGAGCAGACGCCGGGCGACAACGATTCGGACGGCTGGGGCTCGATCTCGAGGCTGACGCTCGCCAAGGACGGCACGACCGTGACGAAGGCCGAGATCATCACGACCGGCCTCCACGACCTGTGCGCCTCGGCGATCACACCGTGGAAGACGTACCTCACGAACGAGGAGTTTCCGTTCCTCACCGACCCGGAGCGGCCGCCGGACGGCGAACGCGGCTCGGGCTGGGTCTGGGAGATCGATCCTTCGACGGGCGCGCAGACGAAGTTGATCGGCATGGGCTACTTCAGCCACGAACAGGAGGCGTACGCGTCGAACGGGTCGTGGTACCTGAGCGACGACCGCGGCAACGCGCAGTTCATGTACAAGTTCGTCCCGAACGAGCGCCGCGACCTCACGACGGGCCGTCTCTACGGACTCGCGTTCAACAAGGCGTCCGGCACCGGGACGTGGGTCGGCCCGCTCCGCTACAAGGATCCCGAGGCGGACATGATCGAGCGCGGGCACAGCCCGGCGGTCGAGGGATTCGTCAAGGCGGAGGGGATCGTTGCGACCGGGAGCTCGAACACGCTCGGCGGCAACGCCGTCTACTTCAGCGAGTCGGGCGCCGGAAGCGATCCCGGGCGCATCTGGGCGCTCGACGACCTCGGCAACGACGGGCTCGTCACCGGCCACGTCGTCGTCGCGGGCGACTGGGCGCGCCTCGGCCGCCCGGACAACATCCGCTTCACCGACGCGGGCGACCTGTTCATCATGGAGGACCACAGCGCGAACGACTTCCGGAACAACCCGTCGACGGGCGGCGTCAACCAGACGTGGGTGCTGCCGCGCCACCAGGAGGGCTCCGCGAACATGATCCTGTTCGCGCAGACCGTGGACGAGGCGACGGGGCCGTGGTTCTCGCTCGACAACAAGCTGCTGTACCTGTCGATCCAGGCAGACCCGCCGCGGCGGAGCCACATCATCGCGATCCGGCATCCGGGCGGCGGCTTCAACCAGCCGTACGACCGCTAGGGGAAGGGAGGCGGCGGCGCGCCCCGACGGGCGCGCCGCCCCTGCGGCGTTACCCTAGGAGCACATGCGCATCTGCCTGGTGACGCCGTTCGCGTGGTCCCAGCCGCACGACGTGAACGAGCACGTCGCGGGCGTGGCGGGCGGGCTGAGGGCCCTCGGGCACGAGGTCACCGTGCTCGCGCCCTCGACCCGCGCGGCCGACCTGCTCGCGGGGCGTCGCGCGCTCGTCCGCGGCGAGCGTCCGGACGTGCTCGCGGTCGGCGCCGCGGTGCCGGTGTCGCGGCGGTCGCAGATGGGCGTGCCCGTCGGCGTCCGCGCGAACCTCGCGCTCGCGCTCGCGCAGGGACGGTTCGACGTCGTGCACGGCTTCGAGCCGGGGCTGCCGTCGCTGTCGTACCTCGCGCTCCGGGATGCGGACGGGCTCGCGGTTGCGACCTTCTCCTCTCCCGATCGGCTCGGCTACCCGCCGGCCCGGTCGCAGCGCGAGAAGCTTCTCGGCCGGCTCGACGCGCTGCTCGCCCTCTCGGAGCGCGTGCGAGACGCCGCCGCCGAGCGCTTCCCCGGCGAGTACCGGCTGCTCTCGCCGGGCGTCGACACCGAGCTCTTCCATCCGGACGGGAAGCGGCACACGATCGTCGTCGAGCTCCGCCCGTACGAGCGGGCGGCCGCCCGCGGTGTGCTGCGCGAGCTCCGCGAGCTGCCCGGCTGGGACGCCGTCCTGCTGCGGACGAAGCCGCTCGTCAGCCGGCCGGCGATCCCGCGCGACCTCGCCGAGCGCGTGCGCGTGCGCACGGCGCGCGACGGCGCCGCGCGCGCCGCGCTGCTGAACGAGGCCGCCGTGTTCGTCCCAGGCGTGACCGGCCTCGCGCGCGTCCTGCTGGAGGCGAAGGCTGCCGGCTGCGCGATCGCGGCGCCGCCCGGGGTCGATGAGCAGCCCGAGCTCGCCGCGGCCGCCGCCGCGCGGCTCGCCGAGCGCGACGAGCTGCGGACGCGCGAAGGGGAGGGGGCGCGCGCGGAGGCCTCGGGCCAGACGTTTTCCGCCGTGGCAACGGAGCTCGAGCAACTGTATTCAGGATTGGCAACACGCCGGCGGCCACGCCGTCAGGCCGATCCGCTCCAGGACCGCCCCTGGATCCTCGCCGACCTCCACATGCACACGAACTGGTCGCACGACTGCTCCATCGACGCCGCCGAGCTGGTCGACCACGCGGAGGCGGAAGGCCTCGGGGCGATCGCCGTCACCGATCACAACGTGTTCGGAGGCGCCCTGGAGACGGTCGACCTCGCGCGCGACCGCGAGCTCGTCGTGATCCCGGGCGAGGAGGTCAAGACGGACAACCAGGGCGAGGTGATCGGCCTCTTCCTGCGCGAGGAGATCCCGCGCGGCCTGAGCTTCGCCGACACGGTCGCGGCGATCCGCGAGCAGGGCGGGCTCGTCTACCTCCCGCACCCGTTCGACCGCATGCACGCGATTCCCGACCCGCAGACTCTGCATCGGCACCTCGCCGACGTCGACGTCTTCGAGGTCTACAACGCGCGCCTGCTGTTCGAGGCGTACAACGACGAGGCGCTGCGCTTCGCCCGGAAGTACAACCTGACGATGGGTGCGGGCTCCGACGCGCACGTCCTGCAGGGCGTCGGCACGGGGGCGTTGCGCATGCGCGCGTTCCGCGACGCGGAGGAGTTCCTCCTCTCGCTCCGAACGGCCGAGGTCCTGCGCCGGCCGAAGTCGCTTGCGTACCTTCAGTCTCTGAAGTGGATGGCGCAGGTCAAGGAGAAGGTCCGGTAGGCGCGAAAGGTCCCACCCAGCCCGCCGTGACCGCCGCCGTGACGACAGATGAGATCTACCAGCGGTACCTCGACAAGGCGATCAAGGAGATCCTCCGCCTCGAGCACGAGCTCACGGAGGCCGCGGGGGGAGCGCCGCTCGCCCAGCCGACCGGGCACCCGCTCGCGAACATCTTCCTCCTGAAGTACGGGCCCCAGACGGCGGAGCTCCAGGAAGGCGTCGCGTTCCACGGGCGGGCTGGTGACGCGATCAAGAAGTCGCTGCGGCGCCTGAAGGTCGACCCGGTCGACGTCTACGGGACGAACTGCGTGAAGTTCGCAAGTCCCGACGTGGAGCAGGCGCGGGCGTGGCTTCGGCGCGAGCTGCGCATCGTGCAGCCGAAGCTCGTCGTCGTGATGGGCGAGGACGCGCTCGGGTTCCTGAACGACGCCGAGTTTCCGCTGGCTCGCCCGGTCGAGGGTACGCTGGGCGAGCTCCAGCGCTTCACCCCGACGATCGAAGCGCTGGTCGTGCCGGACATCGACGCCTCCCTCGACGAGCAATCTGCGAAGACAGCGTTTTGGAACGCCTTCAGGACCGTCGGCCCCTGGTGGGCCGCCCTGCCGCCTTTCTAGCGGCGCTCGCGGCCGTCGTCGCGTGGTACGCCGTCGCCCCGCACCTCGGGGGCATGTCGCTGTGGTGGGACATCGCGCTGCTCTGCATCGCGGTCATCCCCGCCGTCTTCGGGCTCGTCCTCCTCGCACTGCCGCTCTGGAACGCGCGCCGGCTGCTCCCCATCGGAATCGCGTTCGCGCTGCTCGCGTTCGCGTTGTCGCGAGCGCACTTCGACGTCGCGTCGAACTTCGCGAAGCTCGCCGCGATGGTCTTCCTCGCGTGGTGGTTCCTGTCGTACTTCGAGGAGGTCTCGTGGGTCGTGCTCGTCGCGGCGATCATCCCCTGGGTCGACGCGTACTCCGTGTGGCGGGGGCCGACGAAGCACATCACGACCAAGCACGAGAACGTGTTCTCGGCGCTGTCGGTCGGGTTCGTCGTCCCCGGCGGCGGGGCGGCGCGCCTTGGGCTTCCGGACGTGCTCTTCTTCGCGCTCTTCCTCGCGGCGGCGGCCCGCTTCAAGCTCCGAGTGGTCTGGACGTGGGTCGGACTCGCCGTCGGCCTCGGCCTGACGATCGTGCTCGCGACGTGGTGGGACGTCAACGGGCTGCCGGCGCTGCCCGCGCTGTCGCTCGGCTTCCTCCTGCCGAACGCGGACCTGCTCTGGGACCGGCTCCGCCGCCGGGAGCCGAGAGACGCCGAGCCGCTCCCCGAAGGCGCGCGCGACTAGCCCTCAGACGCGGTCGTGCCCGGGCCCGCGCCGGACTGTCCGTCCGTTAGGACAACCCCCGGTGCCAGGCACCGGCGCGCGCCGAGGAGCGCGTCCGCGCCCCGAGCCCGCGCGAGGGCTTGGTTGAGCGTCACCTCGGCTCGACCGGACAGGTCTGCGGCAGCCCTGTCCCTGGTGCCAGGCACTGTGTTGCAAACGTCACGAATCGGCGCGGCGACCGGCTCGGTCAGGCGGGCAGGCCCGGCTCCGTGACGGCGCGGACGTAGCGGTCGGCGCTGCGGCGGACGGCCTCGCTGCCGTCGGTCGTGACGACGCGGTCCCACCAGGCGCCGTAGATGCGGTCGAACGCGAACGGGGCGAGCGCCTCCGCGATGTGCTCGACCTTCGACGGCGGCAGCGGGATCAGGTTCGGGTACGAGTACATGAAGCTCACGTAGCGGCGGTCGGGGATCACCATCACGATGTCGCCCGAGAGGAGCGCGGCGCCGTCGCGCCAGTGGAGGACCTGCCCGCCCTCGAAATGGCCGCCGCACCGGATGAGCGTCACGCCGGCGCCGAACTCGTGCGTCTCTCCGTCCCAGAAGTGGATCATCGGGTCGGGGCGTACGACGTGACGCTCGTCCGCGCGATGGAGGTAGATGGGGCACCCGAACGCGTGCGCCCACTCGACCATTGCCGAGTAGTAGTGCGGGTGCGAGATCGCGATCGCGGCGAGGCCCCCCTCGTCGCGCACGCGCGCTGCGAGGTCGTCGTCGAGGTATGCGATGCAGTCCCAGAGGACGTTGCCCGCGGCGCTCTTCACGAGGAGTGCGCGCTGGCCGATTGCGAAGGACGGCTCGCAGCCGATGCCGAGGATTCCGTTGTCATCACGGACAACAGGCTCGTGCCCGGAGAGGAACTCTTCCCACGCGACCCACCGCTGGCCCTTGTCGTGGGGGACGTACTGCCGCGGGTCCTCGCAGATGGGGCACGCGGGCGGAGGCTCCTCGGACGGCGGGTACTGCGTCGCGCACGCGCAACAGACCCAGGTCGTCACGACGCCTCGCGCTCCAGCAGCGACACGCACTCGACGTGGGGCGTGTGCGGGAACATGTCGACCGGCCTCGCGCGCACCAGGCGGTAGCCGTAGTCGTCGCGCAGCCGCTTCACGTCGCCCGCGAGCGTCGTCGGATTGCACGAGACGTAGACGATGCGCGGCGCGCCGATCTCGCCCACCCGCTTCAGCGCCTTCCCGGCGAGCCCGGCGCGCGGCGGATCGACGACCACGACGTCCGGATCGCCGGCGCGCTGATGCAGCTCCTGCAGCGCCTGCCCGACGTTGCCGGCGAAGAAGGCGGCGTTGCCGATCCCGTTCAGCTCCGTGTTCTCGATCGCGCACGCGACGGACTCCTCCGAGATCTCGACCCCCCACACCGTCATCGCGTCGCGCGCTATCGAGAGGCCGATCGTCCCGATCCCGCAGTAGAGGTCGTAGACCGTCTCCTGTCCGGTCAAGGCCGCGAACTCGCGCGCGAGCTCGTACAGCTGCGCGGCCATTTCGGTGTTCGTCTGCAGGAACGCGTTCGGCCGCACGCGGAAACGCAGGCCGCCGATCTCCTCCTCGATCGCCTCCTCGCCCCACAACACCTCCGTCGGCAGGTTCGTCACCTCGGCCGGCGTGTCGTTGACCGCCCAGTGGATCGAGCGCACCTCGGGGAACTCGCGCAGCACCTCGATCAGCCGCTCCCGGTCGAACCGCTCACGCTTGTACGTCACGAGCTCGACGAGCGCCTGCCCGGTGTTGCGTCCTTCCCGCACCACGAGGTGGCGCAGGTAGCCGGTCGGCTTCTCCGCGGCCTGGTCGAACGCCTCGAGCTTCTCCTCGCGCGCCCACTCGCGCATGCGGTTGCGAATCGCGTTGCCGAGATCGGTCGTGAGCCAGCACTGCTCGAGCTCGAGCACCTCGTCCCAGCGCCCGGCCTTGTGGAGGCCGAGCGTCGGGCCGTCCTCGTACTGCGTGAACGAGTACTCCATCTTGTTCCGGTAATGGAACTGCGAGGTCGCTCCGAGGATCGGCTCGAGCGGGAGGTCGACGAGGCCGCCGATGCGCCGCAGCGAGTCCTCGACCCACGCGTGCTTCGCCTCGAGCTGCGCGTCGTACGCGAGGTCCTGGAAGCGGCAACCGCCGCACGCCGGGTAATGCGCGCACGGCGCGTCGACGCGCTTCGGCCCCGGCGCCACCACCTCGGTCGCGAGCGCCTCGGCGTGCCGCCGCTGCACCTTCGTGACGCGCGCGCGCACGGTGTCGCCCGGCAGGCCGCGCCGCACGAAGACGACGAACCCGTTCAGCCGCGCGACGCCGTTCCCGCCGTAGGCAAGCGACTCGATCGTGAGCTCCAGCTCCTGGTCTCGCTGGACGGGCGCGGCCACGCCGTCAGGTTATGTCGCGGCGCTGTGTCACCGCCGCGCCCACCACTGCGGCCGCGGCGACGTACAGGAGCGTGAGGGCGACGCCCGCGGCCGTGGAAAGCGTGTCGTCGTTGTGTGCGAGCCCGAGGACGGCGTTCAGCGCCCCTCCGGGGGTGAACCGGCCGACGCGCGGGACGAGCCCGTTCAGCAGCGACTCCACGACGAGCACCCACGCCAGCGCCCCGATGAGCGCGGGCACCTGTGCCTTCACGATCGAGCCGACGCCGGCGCCCAGCGCGCCCCACAGGAGCGAGCCGGCGACGACGCCGACGACGATCCGAACGGCGCCGCTTCCGTCGACGTGGAAGCCCCGCGCCGCGAACCACGGCAACCCGACCGCCGATGCGACGGCCGAGACGAACGCGCCGAGTAGGACGCCCACGATCGCGGAGGCGATGATCTTCGCGACGACGACGCGGTGGCGCCACGGCGCCGCGAGCAGCGTCGCGGAGATCGTGCCGTGCCGGTACTCGGACGTCGCGGCGAGCAGCCCGAAGAGGAGCGCGAAGAGCGGCGCGAAGCCGAGCGGCCCGAGGATGTCCTCCTCGCGGTGGCGCTGGACGCCGAGCGTGTCGGCCGGCGACTTCTTCGTCAGCGCCGCGGTGAGGATCACGATCAGGAGCACGATCGCGAGCAGACCGAGCGCGAGCCCGAGCGCCGTTCGCGTCGTACGCGCCTTGAAGAGCTCGGACCGCACGAGCCGGGTCATTCGCCCTCCGTGAGCGCCAGGAACACGTCCTCGAGCGACGAGCTCTCGGCGGTCAGCTCGTGCAGCACGATTCCCTTCGACGCCGCGATCTCTCCCACCCGCGGCGGCTCGGTGCGCGCAACGATCCGGCCGTCGTCGAGCGCCGTCGCTTCGATCCCGGCGCCGTCGAGCGCGGCGAGCAGCTTGCCGGCCTCCGGGCTGCGCACGCGCGTGCCCGCGACCGCGCGCGCCTCGAGCTCGGCGAGGGGCAGATGCTCGATGAGCTTCCCGCGGTTGATGATCACGACAGAGTCGGCGGTCTGTGCGATCTCCGATAGGACGTGGCTCGAGACGAACACGGTGCGGCCGTCCGCCGCGAACGCGCGCAACGAGTCGCGCAGCCACCGGATCCCCTGCGGGTCGAGTCCGTTCGCCGGCTCGTCGAGCACGAGCAGCTGCGGGTCGCCGAGTAGTGCGCCGGCGATCCCGAGGCGCTGCCGCATCCCGAGCGAGTAGCCGCCGACCCGCCTGCCCGCCGCGTCGGTCAGGCCGACCGCCCCGAGCGCGTGGTCGACGCGGTCCTCGCCGATCCCGGCAGCGACGGCGAGCGAGCGCAGGTGGTTGCGGCCCGACCGCCCGGGATGGAATGCGGACGCCTCGAGCACCGCTCCGACCGTCCGCAGCGGCTCCTCCAGCGCCGCGTACGGGCGACCGCCGATCGTCGCCGTCCCCGCGGTAGGCCGTACCAGGCCGAGGATCGCACGCAGCGTCGTCGTCTTGCCTGCGCCGTTCGGGCCGAGGAACCCGGTCACCCGCCCGGGCTCGATCGTGAAGCTCAGGTCGTCGACCGCGACCGTCGAGCCGAAGCGCTTCGTGAGGCCGCGAACCTCGATCACTGCAGCACGGTCACGTAGACCGTGCGCGTGCGCGGCCCGTCGAGCTCGCAGAAGAAGATCCCCTGCCACGTCCCGAGCGCGAGCTCCCCGTCGCGGAGCGGAACGAGCACCTGCGGGCCCATCAGCGCCGCGCGGATGTGGGACGGGGCGTTCTCCTCGCCGGCCTCGACGTGCTGCCAGCCCCACTCCTCGCCGACCATCCGCTCCAGGGCGGCCTCGAAGTCCCGCGCCACGGCAGGGTCGGCGTGCTCGTTGATCGTCACGCCGGCAGTCGTGTGCGGCACGAAGACCAGCGCCGCCGAGCCGCCGTCCCCGTCGACCGCCTCCCGCACCTGGCGCGTGATGTCGAGCAGCTGCGTCCGGCGCTCGGTTCTGACGGTGAGCTCCTTCACTGCGCGCGTATCGTACGGACCGATGGCGACCGAGGCCCCGACGAGCCGCGAGATCGACGCCTTCCGCGACGAGGCAGACCGCTTCATCGCGGAGCTCGACGAGGAGTACTACGAGCACTACGCGGGCCTCAAGGAGTCGTTCGAGCTCGAGCCGATCTACGAACGGCACGCGAGCCTCACGAAGCTCGAGACCGCGCGCTCGCTCGAGGGCGCGCCGACGGAGCTCTGGCGCTTCGCCTGCGAGGGCTTCCTCGGCAACCTCACGCGCGAGCACCAGGAGCGCATCGCCCACGTCGAGGCGGAGCTCGAGGCCACGATCGACGGCGACACCGTCCCGTACCGGTTGCTGCGCGTCGCGCTCGCGAACGAGGCCGATCGCGACCGGCGGCAGCGGCTCGAACAGACGCGCGTACGCCTCCTCGACGAGCACCTGAACCCGGTGTACCTCGACGCGGCCCGCATCGACCACGAGGCCGTGCGCGAGCTCGGCGCGCCGAACTACTACGAGCTGTACAAGCGGTTCGGCTTCCGTCTCGACGAGCTCGCCGACCAGTGCAGCGAGCTGCTCGACGCGACCGAGCGCCGGTGGGAGCAGGTGGGCGACCGGCTCTTCCGCGAGCGGTTGGGCATCGGCCTCGCGGACGCTCGCACCTGGGACGTGCCGCGCCTCTTCCGCGCGCCGGAATGGGACGAGTCCTTCCCCGGCGACAAGATGGTGCCGGCGCTCGAAGGGACGCTGCGCGACCTCGGCATCGACCTCCGCGCGCAGGAGAACGTCCACCTCGACCTCGAGGCGCGGCCGAAGAAGACACCGCGCGCCTTCTGCGCCCCGATCGAGGTGCCCGGCCGCGTCATGCTCGTCATCCAGCCGATCGGCGGCCGCGACGACTGGGAGGCGCTCTTCCACGAGGCCGGCCACACGGAGCACTACGGCAACACGAACGCGGATCTCCCGATGGAGGCGAGGCGGCTCGGGGACATGGCCGTCACCGAGGGCTGGGCGATGCTGTTCCAGGGACTCGTCAGCGAGCCGGCGTGGCTGAATCGGCGTCTCGACGTCCCGCGGGTCGCGAAGCTCGCGAACGAGGGCGCGGCGTCGCTCCTCTACTTCGTGCGCCGCTACTCCGCCAAGCTGCTGTACGAGATCGAGTTCTTCCAGGCCGACGATCCCGCCGCGATGAAGCCCCGGTACGCGGAGCTCCTCACGGAGGCGCTGAAGATCCCGGCCAACCCGGAGAGCTACCTCGACGACATCGACGGGTCCTTCTACGTCACCGGCTACCTACGCTCGTGGGCATTCGAGGCGCAGCTGCGCGACTTCCTGCGCAGCGAGCTCGGCAACGAGTGGTTCGCCCGCCGCGAGGCGGGCGACCTCCTCCGCGAGCTGTGGTCGCTCGGGCAGAGTCCGACGGCGGACGAGCTGTTACGGGATGTGACCGGCGCCGAGATCGAGATGGCTGCGGTCGTCGACCGCATCACGGAGGGCCTCCGCGCCTGACGCGTCAACCGCCGCTCTGGGGACGGCGGCTCCCGGCGGTGGCCGTCGCCGGCGTCTGGCTCTACCACGGCCTGTTGGTGCAAGCTCCTCGAGCGGTGTCCCGACCAGCTCGCGGTCGTCTCCGACGCGCCGGTGGTCGGCGGCCGGCGCGCGCGCTCCTCACTGCGCGCGCTCGGCGCGGCGGAGGTCGCGCTGGCCGCGTGGGTGATCTCGGCGCAGCGGCCACGCGCTGCGGCATGGGCGCAAACGGCTCTGCTCGCCGGGATGAACGGCGGCGGGCTTGCCTTCGCGCGGCGGCACATCCCCCAGCCGAAGGCGGTGCTCGCTGAGAACGCGGCATTCCTCGCGCTCGTGTGGTGGGCCGCCGTGAACGACGAGTGAGGACGCCGTGGCGCGGACGGCTCTTCTTCGGACGCACGTACGAGGACGCCGAGCTCGACGCCGCGCTGCTGCCGCAAGGCCGCATCTTCTGCATCGCGGGCGCCGGCGAGACGCCGTTCCGGCTCGCGCGCGACGGACGCGAGGTCGTCGCGGTGGACGTGAACCCGGAGCAGATCGCGTACGTGCGCGCGCGTCTGGCCGGCGCGCCCGTGCGCGACGGCATCGCGGAGCGGCTCCTCGCGGCCGGGCGACGGCTGATCGGCTGGCCGCGACCGCGCGTCGAGGCCTTCCTCGCGCTCGACGATGTCGGCGCACAGCCGAGCGCGTGGCGGACGCTCGAGACGCGGCGGTTCCGCGCGGCGCTCGCGGTGACGCTGCGCCCGGAGGTCCTGCGTCCGGTACACGGCGACCTCGCCGTTGCGGTGCCGCCGGCAGGCGAGGTCCGCGCGCGCCTGCTACGGGGCTTCGCGGCGCACCCCAACGCGACGAACCCGTACGCACGGCTCTGGCTGCTTGGCGCGAAGGACCCGGAGCCGCCGCGCACGATCGAGACCGTGACGTCGGACGCGGCCGCCTACCTCGAAGCGGTGCCGCGCGCGAGCTTCGACGGATTCGCGCTGTCGAACGTCCTCGACGGCGTCGGCGCAGCCGCGGAGACGCGGCTGCTCGCCGCGGTGGGGCACGCGGCACGACCGGGCGCCGTCGCGGTGCTGCGGAGCTTTGCGCAGCCGACGAGCGAGGCGGAGGACGAGCTGGCCTTGTGCGACCGCTCGCACGTCTGGGGACGGATCCGGTGCTTCACCTTCTGAGGCGCCACCCGCTGCCGATGGCCGCCTGCCTGCGGCGCGTCCTCGCGCTCACGTACGCCTTCCCGCGCGAGCAGCTCGAGCCGCTCGTCCCGCCGGGGCTCGAGCTCGACACGCTGCGCGGGCACGGCTTCGCGGCCGTCGCGCTCGTGCAGGTCGAGCGGCTCCGGCCGGCCTTCGCGCCGCAAGCGGTTTCTGTAAGCGCTTTCATGGCTGGGTACCGCGTCTTCGTCCGCGCCGGCACGTCGCTGCGCGGCCTGCGCATCATCCGCAGCGAGACCGACTCGCGCACGCTGGCGGCGCTCGGCAACCTCACGACTCGGTACGGATGGCGCCACGTCCCCGTCTCCTGGAGCGTCGACGGAAAGTCCCTGCACATCCGGACGCCGACGCTCGATATCGCGGCCGATCTGCGTGCGGCCGGCCTGCCCGCAGGATCGCCGTTCGCCGACCTGAACGAGGCGCGCCGCTTCGCAGGGCCGATGCCGTACACCTTCGAGCACGAGCCGGAAACGGGCCGCGTCGTCGCGGTGCGCGGCACCCGCGGTTCGTGGGACCTGCAACCGGTTTCAGTAACCGCTTACCGCTGCGATTTCTGTGCCGGCGGGACGCTCGCGAACGCATTCCACGTCGCCGACGTCGACTACCGCTGGCGGCGCGGCTACCTGATCCCGACGCGGACGCGGTAGCAGACGAGCAGCGGCACGCGGCGGTCGCCGAGCACGCGCTCGGCGGTTTCGCGCAGGCGCTCGAACGTCGCCGCAACCTCCGGGGCGCGGTCGCCGAAGATGCTGGGCGACCCGCCGATGCTCTCCGCGAGCCCGACGACTCGTGCCGCGTCGACTTCCTCCCAGCCGTGGCAGACAAGCTCGCGTGCGAGCCGGAAGCGACCGCTCGACCGGATCTGCTCGAGGTGGCCCTCCTTCGGCCAGGTAGCGGCGCCCGCCTGGATGCCGAGCCGCCGGCGCGCCTCCCCGCGCGCAGCAAAGTTTGCGATGAACGCCTCGTCGATCTCGGGCTGGACGACGAGCCCGTACGGCACGTCGTAGTCGTACGCCGCGAACGCTCCGCCCGGCCGGAGCAGCCGCGCGGCCTCGGCGAGCACGGGCTCCGGCTCCATCCAGTGGAACGACTGCGCGCAGGTGACGACGTCGGCTCCGCCCGCGGGGAGCCCGGTGTCGCCCGCGTACGCGTCCACGTACCGCACGTTCGTCGCGGACGTCGCCGCACGCGCCTGCGCGGCCATCGACGGATTCGCCTCGACGCCGACGACCTCGTCGGCGCGATCGGCCCACGCACGCGTGGACAGGCCCGTCCCGGCGCCGAGGTCGACGACGAGACGGGCCCGGGCCGTCTGCGCGACGTGCAGGAGCACGTCGAGAAGCGCCACGGGGGGCCGTGGACGGTTCTCGTCGTACACGGCGGCGAACCCGTCGAGGTCGTAGCCGGAGCGGCCGATCAGCTCCCGTGAGAACTCGCTCACCCCGGAAGTGAACCGCATCGCGCACAGGAGCGAATCACGCGCGTCATCGGGAGTCGAGCGGCGCCGCAAAACGCCGCACAAACATCAAGGAGAAGCTCATGCGAAAGCTCGCAGCCGTGCTGCTCACGGCAGCGCTGGCGACGCTCGCGCTCGTCGCGGTCGTCACGCGCGGATCGGGACCCGACGCCGCCTCGGCGTCGAGCCACAGGGAGGCGCCTCTCATCTCGGAGGATCCTTCCGCGGACAACGCGGACCTCTACGCGTTCCGCTCGCCGGACAAGCCGGACACGCTGACGATCATCAGCAACTTCGTGCCGGGCGAGGACCCGGCGGCGGGGCCCAACTACTACACGTTCTCGCCGAACGCTCGGTACGACATCTACGTCGACCGCAACGGCGACGGACGCTCCGACGTCTCGTACTACTTCCAGTTCGAGCGCAAGACCGGGCAGTTCTTCCTCGGCGACACCGCGCAGCCGTACACGGTGACGCGCGTCGTCGGGAAGGGGCGGCCGCAGGTCGTCGCGCGCGGCACGACGCCGCCCGACAACATCGGCCCGCGCTCGACCCCGAACTACCGCCAGCTGGCGGCGAAGGGCGTCTACCCGCTCAAGGGCGGCGGGTCGGTCTTTGCCGGCCAGCGTGACGACGCGTTCTTCGGCGACATCGGCGACATCTTCGACCTGCTCGCGATCCGCAAGGGCACGGGCAACGAGGGCGGCGGCAAGGACTTCTTCTCCGGCTATGCCGTCCACGCGATCGCGCTCCAGATCCCGATCGCGCAGATCGACACCAAGTCGCACGTCGTCGGCGTCTGGTCGGCGGCCGACCGCCGCCGCACGATCACGGCGTCCGGCAAGTCGTCCGGCCCGTGGGTGCAGGTCTCACGGCTCGGCAACCCACTCGTCAACGAGGTGATCGTCCCGACCGGCAAGAAGGACCTCTGGAACCGGTCGAAGCCCGTGTGGGACAAGAGCTTCGCGCAGTACTACCGGACGCCGATCCTGGCGGCCGTGATCAACAAGCTGTACAAGCTCGGCGCGCCGGAGACGGATCGTGACGACCTCGTCCAGGTGCTCCTGACGGGGATCCCGAAGGTCACGTTCACCGGCAACACGCTCGCGGACGAGCTGCGCGTCAACCTGTCCGTGCCCGTCACGCCGAAGGAGAAGCTGTCGCGGCTCGGCGTGCTCGGCGGCGACAACCAGGGCTGGCCGAACGGCCGCCGGCTCGAGGACGACGTGATCGACATCGCCGAGCAGGCCGTCGGCGGTTTCCTCAAGGGCAAGAAGCTGCCCCTCGGCGACGGCGTCAACAGCGGCGACGTCCCGCGCATGGCGTCCTTCCCGTACGAGGCCGACCCGATGGCGGGGTCCGCCAACACGAAGGGCGAGCAGAAGTAGCGACTCCGGTCACGGGGGCTCCTCCGGGAGCCCCCGAACCGCTTCCGGAGCAGAGACGAATGAGCGCAAACACCGTCGGGGGGAGAAGGGAGACGGCCATGACGGCTGTCACCGCAAGAACGAACCTGTGGGTCTGGGGACTCGCACTCGCCGCACTCGCCGCAACGCTGCTCGCGTTGCCGCGCAGTGCGACGGCGGCGAGCCACCGCGAGGCGCCTCTGATCGCGATGGATCCGGAGGCCGACATCACCGACTTCTTCATGTTCCGCTCATACGAGCCGGGGAAGTCGGACAAGGTCGACCTGATCATGGACGTGATCCCGGGCGAGGAGCCGAGCTCGGGACCGAACTACTTCAACTTCGACCCGAACGTCGACTACGTCTTCAACGTCGACAACGACGCCGACGGGAAGGCGAACGACCTGCAGTTCCGCTTCCGCTTCACGAGCGAGTTCCGCGGGACAGCGGCGGCGGCCGGGCTCTTCCTGCCGTACGTCGGCGCGGCCGGCAGCCCGCTGCCGGCGATCACGACGCTCGACTCGCCGGGGCTCGGGTTCCGGCAGCACTACTCGGTCGAGCTGGTCGAGGGCGGCGGCGTTCGCACGACGACGCTCGCCGACGGGCTGGTCGCGGTGCCGTCGAACGTCGGCCCGCGCACGATGCCCGACTACGACGCGCTCACCCGGCAGGGCGTCTACGACCTCGGCCACGGGATGCGTGTGTTCGCCGGACAGCGGGACGACCCGTTCGCGATCGACCTCGGCGCGGTCTTCGACACGCTGAACCTGCGCGCGCCCGGGACGGACATGCTCTCCGGCTTCAACGTGCACTCGATCGCGCTCGAGCTGCCGGCGTCGATGCTGACGGCGGACGGCAGGGACGCGGCGCATACCGCCTACCCCAAGCTCGGCGCATACGCCGAGACCGCCCGGCCGCGCGTGACGATCCTCGGTCGCGACGGCGATGAGCGGACGCGCGAGGACATGGTGCAGGTGCAGCGGCTCGCCAACCCGCTCGTGAACGAGGCGATCATCGGCACGATCGACAAGGACAGATGGAACGCGACCGACCCCGAGGACGAGTCGCAGTTCCTCGACTACTACCTCAACCCGCGGCTCGCGCTGGCGCTGCAGATCGTGTTCGGCGCGTCGGCTCCGGTGTCGAACCGCACCGACCTCGTCGACCTGCTGTTGAAGTACGCGCCGGGCGACCGGCGGCTGTCGGAGCTGCTGCGGCTGAACCTCTCCGTGGCCCCGAAGCCGCTCTCGCAGCAGCAGCCGCTGACGGTGCTCGCCGGGGACAACGCCGGCTGGCCGAACGGCCGGCGCCCGATCGACGACGTCACCGACATCGCCGTCAAGGTCGTCGGCGGCCCGAACTTCGCAGGGGCCGGCGACGGCGTCACGCTCAACGACAAGCCGCTGCCGACGGCGTTCCCGTTCCTCGCCTCGCCGTGGGACGGCCGGAACCGGCAGCACGCGAACCCGTGATGAAGCGGTTCGCGATCGGACTGGCGGTGGCGGCTTCGGCCGCCGCCGCCCTCCTCCTCGGCGGCGCGTTCCGGGGCGGCGAGCCCGCACGCGCACTCGCACCGTCGCCCGTTGCCCTGCAGAGCGGCTTCCGCGCCGGCGACACACAGGCGCAGGTCGCCTCGCTGCAGGCGCAACTGCGTGCGAATCCCGACGACGCGAAGTCCTATGCCCTCCTCGGGCTCGCGTACCAGCAGCGCGCACGCGAGACCGGCGATCCCTCGTACTACCCCAAGGCAGCCGGCGTCCTGCGCCGCGCGCTCGCGCTCGCGCCCGACGACCTCCTCGCCACGGGTGGGCTCGGGTCGCTCGCACTCTCGCAGCACCGCTTCGCCGAAGCACTGCGCCTCGGCCGGCGCGCGGTCGCGCTGTCGCCCACCACGGCGCGGAACTACGGGATCGTGGGCGACGCGCTCGTCGAGCTCGGCCGCTACCGCGAGGCGTTCGCCGCGTTCGACACGATGGCGACCATGCGGCCGGGCCTCGCCGCGTACGCGCGCGTCTCGTACGCGCGGGAGCTGCTCGGCCGGTTCGGCCCAGCCGTGAGCGCGATGCGCCTCGCGGTCGACGCCGCGGTCGACCAGCCGGAAGCGTCGGCGTGGACGCACGTGCAGCTCGGCAAGCTCTACTGGGCGCATGGCCGGCTCGGCACGGCGGCCGCCGAGTACCGGCTCGCGCTCGGCTCGTTCCCGGGCTACGTCCATGCATACGACGCGCTCGCGCAGGTCGAGTGGGCGCTCGGCCACCGCGCGACGGCGATCGCACTCGAGCGGCGCGCGGTCGCTGCGATCCCGCTGCCGCAGTTCGTCGGCGCGCTGGGCGACATGCTGCAGCTCGAAGGCCGGTCTGCCGAGGCGCACCGCCACTACCGGACCGTCGACGGCATCCGGCGCCTGCTCACCGCGAACGGTGTGCGCACCGACCTCGAGACCGCCGTGTTCGACGTCGACCACGGCGTGCGACTGCGCGCGTCGCTCGCACTCGCCAGGCGGGCGCAGCACGAGCGCCCGTCGATCGACGGCGACGACACGCTCGCGTGGGCGCTCGCGCGCAACGGCCGCTGCGCCGAGGCGCTGCCGTACTCGAAGCATGCACTTCGCCTCGGGACGCAGGACGCGACGAAGCTCTTCCACCGCGCGTACGTCGAGCAGTGCCTCGGCCGCGACGCGCGACCGTGGGCGCAGCGCGCGCTCGCGCTCAATCCGCACTTCTCGCTGCTGTGGGCACCGACCGCAAGGAGGCTCGCATCATGATGAAACGATTGCTTGTTAGCGTGTTAGCGTGTTACCTCGTTAACACGGCGGCGGCGAGCGCGCATCCGCTCGGGAACTTCACCGTCAATCGGTTCGCACGCGTCGAGATCGCCGGCGACCGGCTGTTCGTCCGCTACGCACTCGACCTCGCGGAGATCCCGACGTTGCAGCACGTCGCGCCGCGCGCCGACGGGCTCGTCGTGCGTGTCGACGGTCGCCGTGTTCCGCTGCGCGTCGTGCGCCGCTCGCTCGCACACCCGCTCGGGGCCGCCGGCCTGCGGACGACGCGCTTCCAGGCGATCCTCGCCGGGCCGCGCGTCGACCACCCCGTGCGGGTCGACCTCGACGACCGCGGCTACGCCGGACGCATCGGCTGGCGCGAGCTCGTCGCCGGCGCGCACGCGAGGTCGCTCTCGGACGAGCTGCGCGCGTACCCGCGCGACCTCCTGCGCAGCCCCCTCGACGTGACGCATCTGACGACGCGGCTCGCGCCGGAAGACGTCGCGCCGCCGCAACTCCTGCCGCTGCGCCCGGAGCAGCACCGCAGCGGCTTCACGTCGCTGCTGGAGGGAGAAGGACTGCTGATCGCGCTCGGGCTCGCGCTCTTCTGGGGCGCGGCGCACGCGCTCTCACCGGGCCACGGCAAGACGATCGTGACGGCGTACCTCGTCGGGTCTCGCGGCACACCCGCACACGCGGCGCTGCTCGGGCTGATCACGACCGCGACGCACACCGTCGGCGTGTTCGCGCTGGGCGGCATCACGCTCGCGCTCTCGCAGTGGATCGTCCCCGACCGGCTCTATCCATGGCTCGACCTCACCGCCGGGCTGCTGGTGGTCGGCGTCGGCGCGTCGGTGCTCGCCGGACGCGCGCGGCACGCGCACGCGCACCGCCACGATCACGAGCACCACCACCATCACCACCACGACCGCCGCGGCCTGCTCGCGGTCGGGATCTCCGGCGGGCTCCTGCCCTGCCCGTCGGCGCTCGTCGTCCTGCTGGGCGCGATCTCGCTGCATCGCGTCGCGTTCGGGATGCTCCTGGTCCTCGCCTTCAGCGTCGGCCTCGCGCTCGCGATCACCGGCGTCGGTCTCATCGCGGTGCTCGCGAAGCGGGCGTTCGCGCGCTTCGACGGCGGCGGTCGCCTCGGCGCGCTGCTGCCCGCCGTGAGCGCGCTCGTCATCGTCGTCGCCGGCGCGGCCATGACCGCGCGGGCGCTCCCGAAGGTGAGCCTCTGATGTTCGGACTCGACGACTGGATCGCTCAGGCCTCGGACGGGACGACGCTCGCGTTCGTCGTCCTCGTGGCAATCGTGCTCGGCCTGCGGCACGCGAGCGACCCGGATCACGTCGCCGCGGTGACGACACTCGTCGCCGGCGGTCGCGGCAGCGGAGCGCGCCTCGGTCTCACGTGGGGCGCCGGTCATGCAACGTCGCTGCTGGTCTTCGGGACGCCGATCGTGCTCTGGAAGTCGTATCTCCCACCGCTCGTCGAGCAAGGCGCCGAGGTGACGATCGGGCTCGTGATCGCCGCGCTCGCGCTGGCGCTGCTGCGGCGGCACCCGCACGCGCACGAACGAACGCGGACGGCCGCCCAGGCGTATGCGATCGGCGTCGTGCACGGCGTCGGCGGCACGGGCGGCGTGGGCGTCCTGGTCCTCGCGACGATCCAGTCGCAGCCCGTCGCGCTCGCCGCGCTGGCGTTGTTCGCGGCGGGAACGGCGCTCTCGATGAGCGTCCTCTCGCGCGCGTACGGCGCGGCGCTGGAACGTCCCGCCGTGCGCACGCGCCTGCACCGCGTCGCGCCCGTGCTCGCAATGGCGAGCCTCGCCTTCGGCGTGTGGTACACGCTCGGCGCGCTCTCCCTCGCGCCGTACATGCTCTGACGGTCCGGCAGGCCGCTTAGGATGGGCCGTCCGCCGGAATGCCGCGTGAGCTCGAACACCTCTCCGACGAGGCGCTGGTGGCGCTGGTCGCGCGATCCGATGACGCGGCGCTCGCAGAGCTCTACGACCGCTTCGGCCGGCCCGCGTACGGCCTCGCGCTGCGGGTGCTGCGCGACCCGTCGCTCGCCCAGGACGCGGTGCAGGAGGCGTTCCTCGCGGCGTGGCGCACCGCGGCGTCGTACGACGCACGCCGCGCGAAGGCGGGGACGTGGCTGTTCACGATCGTCCACCGCCGCGCCGTCGACCTCGTCCGGCGTGAGAACCGCCGCCGCGGCGCGCCGCTCGAGGACGCCCCAGTCCCGGCCGGCGCCGCCACCGACGAGGAGGCGTGGGTGCGCGAGCGGCGCCGCGGGGTGCAGGCCGCGCTCGCGCAGCTCCCGCCCGACCAGCGCGAGGCGCTCGAGCTCGCGTACTACGGCGGCCTGACGCAGTCCGAGCTCGCAGAGCGCCTCGGCGTGCCGCTCGGGACGATCAAGAGCCGGATGTTCGCGGGCCTCTCGAAGCTGCGCGACCTGCTCGCAGACGCAGGAGGCGGCCCGTAGGCCGCCTCCGTGGGAGCGGGAACGACGTGCGTTCCTAGCTCTGGTTCGAGGTGCCCTCGATCACGCTCTGCGCGCCGTCGACGGCGACCTCGATCCGCTTCGGCTTCGGCTGCTCCGGCTTCGGGACGTGGATCTCGAGGACGCCGTTGTTGTACGACGCCTTGATGTCGTCCTCGGAGACCCCCTGCGGAAGGCCGACCGTGCGCGAGAAGCTGCCGAACCGGCGCTCGAAGCGGTGGAAGCGCTCCTGCGAGACCTCCTCCGTGCGCTCGCGCTCGGCCGTGACGGTCAGCGCGCCGTCCTCGACCTCGACCTTGAACTTGTCCTGCGCGATGCCCGGAAGGTCGAACGCGTAGACGAGCTCGTTCTCCGTCTCCCACGTGTCGAGCGTCGGGACCCACGACTGCGTCTGCCGCCCGTCGCCCTCGAGGAGGCCGTTCATGAACCGGCTCAGCTCGTTCTGCATCGCGGCAACCTCACGGAAGGGATCCCAGCGAACCAAAGTGGCCATAAGTCACACCTCCTTCACGACTTGATGCTATGGGAATGATAAAACCTGAGTGTCTAATCGTCAAGTCAGCAAGTGGCGTAGGATCGCCCGGTGCTCCCGCTCCGGGACAACGTGCCGACCCGTTCCTTCCCGGTCGTCACCGTCGGCCTGATCGCGGCCAACTTCCTCGTCTGGTTCTGGGAGCTAGGCGCCCGGAGCCGCGAGATCGAGAGCTACGCCTACTACCCCTGCGCCGTCGACGGGCCCTGCCTCGGCGCCGCCCGTGACCACCTGCCGGCCTGGGAGGGCGCCTTCTCGTCGATGTTCATGCACGCGAGCTGGGTGCACATCCTCGGGAACATGCTCTTCCTCTGGATCTTCGGCAACAACGTCGAGGACGCGATGGGCAAGCTCCGCTTCCTCGTCTTCTACCTCTTGGCCGGGCTGGCGGCGACGGCGGCGCAAACGTTCGTGACGCTCCAGTACAGCGGCGTGGACGCCGCGAGCGTCCCGAACGTCGGCGCGAGCGGCGCGATCGCCGGCGTGCTCGGCGCCTACCTCGTGCTCCTCCCGACCGCGATGGTGCTGACCCTGTTCGGGTTCTTCCTGATCCCCATCCCCGCCGTCTTCTTCCTCGGCTTCTGGTTCCTGTTCCAGCTCTGGGAGGGCGGCTACTCCGTCACGCATCCCGACCAGGGCGGCGGCGTCGCGTTCTTCGCCCACGTGGGAGGGTTCGTCTTCGGGCTGCTGCTCGTCCGGGCCTTCGCGATACGACGACCGCTGAGACCGTCCTGGTGAGGTTCGAGGAGCACGTTCGCCGCGCCCTCGACTCACTGCCGGCCGGCTTGGCGAAGCGGCTCGAGAACGTGGCGGTGGTGATCGAGGAGGAAGACCCCGAGGACCCCGATCTCTTCGGGCTCTGGGAGTCCGAGGAGTACATGCCCGACAAGATCACGATCTTCCGGCGGCCGCTCGTTGAGGAGTTCGGCCACGACCCCGGCGAGCTCGAGCGCGAGATCCGAATCACGGTGCTCCACGAGCTCGCCCACTACTTCGGGATCGACGAGGACCGGCTCGAGGAGCTCGGTTACGGCTAGGGAATGTCCCGGCGGCACGCGGCGTTCATTCAGGCATGACGAACCTCACCCAGATCAAGGCCGAGATCGACCGGCTGTCCGACCGCCGGTCGCAGGTGCTGCGACTCCTCTCGCAGGGCTACGACGCCGGTCTGACCCAAGAGCACAAGGAGCTCGAGGAGCAGATCGCGAGGCTCTGGGAGGAGGAGCGTGCAGCCAAGGCAAACCTGCGCTTCGGCGACCGCGACCTCATCATCCAGCGGGCACGCCAGGAAGAGCGGCTCTCCCGAGCGGCCTAGCCGGCCGCGTTGACAGGAGGCGTCCCTGTCGGGGGATTGACGGGGACGCCGGCGGGCCTTACATCGAGAGCGGCGTCGGACTGCGGCAAAGGTCCCACCCCTCCCTGAAAGAAGGAGCAGCCGCATGTCCGTTCTTCTTTCCCACGAGCTTCCCCGGGGCGATGTCGCCCTCGATCTCCGCGAGGCGGAGCTGAACCGCCGCGAGGCGGCCATGCGCCGCCAGACCTTCGACCTCTCGGCCCAGTTCGCCGAGCGCGAGCGCCAGCTGCTCGAGGAGCGCGACCGCCTGTTGAAGACGATCAACGAGCTCCACCACCGCCTCCGCCGCGCCGAGATGATCGGCGTCCACGCAGTCGCGTAGTAGGTCCTCCCCCGTAGACGCCGGCGCGGCGCAGTGGCCGCGCCCGCCGGCGGCTACACTCCCGGCGGACGGGGCGTTAGCTCAGCTGGGAGAGCGCCAGCTTTGCAAGCTGGAGGTCGCCGGTTCGATCCCGGCACGCTCCACTCGAAGAGGGCCTGGAAACAGGCCCTTTTGTACGCTCGACTCGCCTCAAAACCGTTCGCTTAGTAGTGTGCGCGCCAGAGCGCGCGCCAGTCGCGCCGAATCGGTAGCGAAGTGAACGCCTGAAGCTGTCGACCAGGAGCGCTACGTCCACGGCGAACACACCAGGTATCCGAACGCGGCACAGCCGACCGCCTCCCCGTCTCGGTGCTGCGGAGGGTCACCTCGCGGTCGCGGACGCCAAGCGCGAAGAGACCTGAGCGGTTGGAGAACCCCGTCGCAGCGACGTCGTTCACCTCTGAGTCGGCCAAGTAGCCGGAGTCCTTGATCCGGAGGCACGTCAACCTCCTCGGCGCGACGAGTCCGTTTCCTTCTCGTGCTGCTCGGCCCCTCTGTGCCCTCACCGCTGACGCTGTTTGCCCCGTTCAGCGTTTTCTGCTATTCGCGCGCGCGTCAACCGCTGGAACGCCGGCGAAGAACCCAGCGGCGACCGCTACCCGGCATGGACGAACCGATCCCTCTCTGCGATGCTTCGTTCCGTGGCCACGTCGGGTCAGGTAATCGTCAATCCGGCGACGGGCGAGACCGTGACGTTCCTGACGACGACGGCCGAGACGGGCGGGCGATTGTTGCGGATCGAGATGGTCGCCGAGCCGGGGCGTGGAGGTGTTCTCGAGCACGTGCATGCTCGT
>DASXTR010000046.1:0-36626 GCA_036505325.1 Gaiellaceae bacterium | reverse complement strand
CCCTTGATCGCCGCCCACGCGCCGACGGGAGCGAGCCCGTCGACCGCGCCGAGCCACAGGTGGCAGAGCCAGGTGAACCGCTTCAGGTACGGGTAGACGACGAACGCGACCACCGGGATCGGCCACAGCCACCGCACGAGCGGATCGAGCTCCCAGACGGCGACGAGGAAAAGGACGAACGCGAAGATGCAGAACACCGCGACCGCGGGGACGGACAGCAGGCCGGACGGAAGCTCGCGGGCCGCCGTACGCGGATTGCGCGCGTCGATCCCGGCGTCGATGAGGCGGTTGAGCGCCATCGCGAGGGACCGCGCACCGACCATCGCGATCGTGATCCAGATCAGGTCGTGCGCCGACGGAATCCCGCCCACGGCGAGGAACGCCCCGACATACGCGAACGGCAGCGCGAAGATCGTGTGCTCGAACTTGACGAGCCGGTAGTAGAGGCGGGCGAGGCGCAACGGCGCCCCTAAGTTTGCTGGTGCGCGGTCTGCTCGTCGCGAAGAAGCGACAGCGCGTGGCCGAGGGCGGGCCTCAGAACCGCATAACCGTCGCGGCATCCGCCCGTCGAGCCGGGCAGGTTGACGACGAGCGCGCGGCCGACCACGCCCGCGACGCCGCGCGAGAGGAGGCCGTGCGGCGTCTTCGCGATCGAGTCCGCGCGCAGGGCCTCGGCTATGCCGGGCGCCTCCCGCTGGAGGACCGTGCGGGTCGCCTCGGGCGTGACGTCGCGCGGCCCGAGCCCCGTCCCGCCGGTTGTCAGGACGAGCGCGGCGCCCGCGGCGAGCTCCTCGATCGCGCGCGCGATCTCGTCGGCCTCGTCCGGCACGACGCGGCGCTCGACCTCGTACCCGTCCCCGCGCAAGAGCTCCTCCAGCGCGTCCCCGCTGCGATCGTCGCGCTCGCCGCGCGACACGCCGTCGGAGACGGTGAGCACCGCCGCGGTCACTTCGTCTTCTCCACGAGGCGGACGCCTTCGATCGTCATGCCCTTGTCGATCGCCTTCGCCATGTCGTAGACCGTGAGCGCGGCGATCGTCGCGGCCGTCAGCGCTTCCATCTCGACGCCCGTCTGCGCGGTCGTCTCGGCGCTGGCGGTGATCTCGACGGACGCGTCGCCGACGTGGAGCGAGACTTCGACGTGCGTCAGCGGGAGCGGGTGGCAGAGCGGGATCAGCTCGGACGTCCGTTTCGCCGCCATGATCCCGGCGAGCTGCGCCGTCGCGAGCGCATCGCCCTTCGGCAGGTCGCCGAGCCGAGCGGCGGTCCCGGGCGCCATCCCGACGACCGCGGTCGCCACGGCGCGCCGGCGCGTCACCGGCTTCGCGCCGACGTCGACCATGCGCACGCCGCCGCTCTCGTCGACGTGCGAGAGCTCGCTCACCGCCGGTACCGCCGCACGACGTGGAGGAGGTCGCGCCGGCCGTGCCACGCGGCACGCAGGCGGTGGTCGCCTGCGAACACGCGGAGCAGCGTCCGGAACGCGTCGGGCGTTCGCTCGTCGTAGGGGAACCAGTACGCCACGGGGACGCGCCCCGAGTCGCGGTCGACGAACTTCACGTTCACGAGCTCGTAGAGGCCGTGCTTCGAATGCGTGCGGCCGAACCCCGACTCCTTGCGCCCGCCCCACGACGCCTGCGCCGACCCGTAGGAGTAGGCGTGGTCGTTGTGCCACACCGAGCCCGCCTCGAGCCTTCGCGCGAGCCCGGCCGCGCGCTCGGCGTTACGCGTCCACACCGATGCACCGAGACCGTACGTCGAGGCGTTGGCCATGCGTACGAGGTCGTCGTCGTTGTCCGATTGGGCAACGGTCACGACGGGCCCGAAGATCTCCTCCGCGTCGATCGGCGCCGACTGCGGGACGTCGACGAGGACGGTCGGCTCGTAGAACCATCCCTTCCCCTCGGGTGACCGGCCGCCGATCCGCGCGTGCGCACCGCGCGCGAGCGCATCGTCGACGAGCCGCTCGACGCGGTCGCGCTGCTCTTCGGAGATGAGCGGCCCGACGTCCTCGCCGAGCCGCAGGTCGCGCGTGCGGCGAACCAGACCGTCGACGAACAGCTCGAAGACACGACGGTCGACGTAGATCCGCTCCACGCCCGAGCAGACCTGTCCGGCGTTGAAGAACGAGCTCCAGAGCGCACCCTCGACGGCCCGGTCGAGGTCGGCGTCGTCGAGGACGAGCATCGCATCCTTGCCGCCGAGCTCGAGCGTGACGGGGACGAGCCGTTCACCGGCGACAGCGGCCACGATCCGCCCGACCTCGGCCGAGCCGGTGAAGACGATCTTGTCGGGCCGGGCGCGCACGAGCGCCTCGCCGACGCGACCGTCGCCCTGGGCGACCTGCACGAGGCCGGGCGGCGCGCCCGCGTCGGCGAAGAGCCGCTCGACCCAGGCACCCGTGAGCGGCGTCAGCTCGGACGGCTTCAGCACGACCGCATTTCCGGCGACGACCGCCGCGGCCGCCTGCGTGAACGGGATCGAGAACGGGAAGTTCCACGGTGCGATCACGCCGATCACGCCGCGCGGCTCGTAGATGAGCCACCCGCGTTTGTGCTTCAAGTACAGCTGCGGATAGCGAAGCCGCTCCGGCGCGAGGATCTTCGGCGCCTCGGCGGCGAGCCAGACGAGCGAGTCGACGGCGATCGAAAGCTCGGTCGCATACGCCTCCGTACGGGGCTTCCCCGTCTCCGCCACGATCGCGTCGGCGATGTCGTCCACACGCTCGAGCAGCACGCGGGCGACGCCGCGCAGGAGCGCCCGGCGCTCCTCCAGCGCCGTCCGTCCCCAGGACTGTTGCGCGCGCCGGGCATCCGCTACCAGCTCCGGCACGGCCTCGACAGGCGTCGCGGGCACGGTTGCGACGAACTCGAGGGTCGCCGGATTGACGACCCGCAGCTCGCCCTCGGCAACGGCGGTCATGGATCGATGCTACCGCCGCGCAGGCGCCGCGACACGGTCGAGATCGCCGAGCTGCGCCTGGATCCACGCCTCGACGTCGTGCGTGCGTACGTGCGCCTCGATCGCCGCGGCGCGCCGCCGCTTCTCCTCGGCCGGCAGCGTCAGCGCTGCATGGATCGCCTGCGCCTGACCGTGGACGTCGAACGGATTGACGGTCAGCGCCCACTGGCCGAGCTCCTCGTGTGCGCCGGCATTCTCCGACAGGATCAGGACGCCGTCGCGCCCGTTGACGAGCGGCGCTTCCTTCGCGACAAGGTTCATGCCGTCGAAGATCGCGTTCACGAGCAGCACGTCGAACTGCTTGTACGCCGCGACGGCCTGCGGGAAGTTGTCCGCGATCTGAAGGTCGATCGGAAGCCAGCCGTCCGTCTGGAAGCGGTCGTTGACCGCCCGGACCTCGCGCTGGACCGCGCCGAGGTACTCGGAGTACTCCGGGATGTCCTGCCGCGACGGGTCGAGGAGCGTGAGCATCGTGACGCGGTGATGGAACTCTGGATGGTCGGCGAGGAACGCGCCGAACGCGCGGCAGCCGCGCACGATGTTCTTGGACGGGTCGGTGCGATCCACGCGCAGGACGAGGTACTCGGGGCGACGGGCGACGATCGCGCGCTCCTCCTCGAGCACGAGCTCGTTCTCGCGCAGCTCGTCGAACTCCGAGGGGTCGATCGCGATCGGGTGGTGTGCGACGCGGGTCTCGCGCCCGTCGTACACAACCGCGCTCTCGTAGTCGGTCTCGACGCCGAGGATGTCGCGGCACGAGCGGAGGAAGTTGCGCTGCCAACGGCTCGTGTGAAAGCCGACGACATCGTTCGCGAGCAGTCCGTCGTGCACCGCGCGGCGCAGGTCCTCCGGCAGGACGTGCCAGTAGTCCGTCTGGGCCCAGGGAATGTGGACGAAGTGCGCGAGCAGCGCGTCCGGGCGGCGTTCGCGGACGATGCGCGGCGCGAGATAGAGGTGGTAGTCGTGGAAGAAGACGGCCGCGTCCGGATTGTTGTCCAGTTCGGCAACTACTGCGTCCGCGAAGCGCCGGTTCACCGGTTCATACCCTTCATACCAGGCGGTATGAAGGCCGAAGTCGACGTCGGGTGCGCTCGCAAGGCCCCACAGGTAGTGCTGGATGAACCACAGCGTCGGGTTGGCGACGACGTTGTAGAACCGGTCGTACGCCAGCTGGTCGTGGGCGACGAGCCGCAGGCGATACGGCGAGCCGTCGCGGGCCGTCTCCTCGAGCGCAGCACCGCCGGCCTCGGCCGCAACCACGCGGTCCTCCTCGGTCATGGCGCTCGCGATCCAGGTGACGTCGTGGTGGGTCACGAGTCCGCGGAGCGCGGTGACGAGCCCGCCGCCGCCGCGCCGCGCGACCCGGTCGCCCTCGGCATCGCGCGCGAACGAGACCGGGCCGCGGTTCGAGACGACGATCAGCTGCCTGCGGGCCCTCACGCTTGCCCCGAAGTATCCGCGACTCCGTGGCGAAAACGTCAGGAGGCGGCCGAGACGGTCGCGACCTCCGCGCCTTCCGTGTCGTTGCCGAGGAGGCGGTTGAAGAGCACCAGCCAGTCGCGGAGGAGGCGCGGCGTGAGGTACCGCTTCCGCACGACCTCCTTGCCGCGCAGCGCCCGCTGGCGCGCGTCCGACGGGTCGCGCAGCACCTCGATGCATGCCTGCGCGCACTCCGCAGGCGAGTCGACGAGCCACCCGGTGACGCCGTCCTCGATCTGCGCGACGATGCCGCCGACGCGGCCGGCGACGGTCGGGCGCGTCTTCCAGAGCGCCTCGGTCACCGTCAACCCGAAGCCCTCGCGGATCGACTTCTGCAGGACCGCGGCCGAGTGCACCTGGAACGCGTTCACCTCGACGGCGCCGACGTTGTTCATGTTGGAGAGGATGAAGATGTCGGGGTCGCCGTCGGCGTACTCGACGGTCCGGTTGTAGTAGTCCCACCCCTCCGGGTCGTCGTGTGCCATCGACCCGACGAGCGCGAGCTGCACGTCGGGATACCGCTCCTTGACCGCGCGGTACGCGTCGATGACGCCGAGCGGGTCCTTCCAGGGGTCGAAGCGCGAGACCTGCGTGAGCGTCGGACGCTCGACGTCGATCCCGAACTGGTCGACGATGTACTCCGCGTCCTCGGGCGAGAGCGCCATGTTCTTCGGCGTCAGCGGATCGATCGCCGGCGGCCAGATGTACGCCTCCGGAAGGCCGTTCGCCGACGGCACGTACTCGCGCATGTGGAAGATCGTCGCGTCGTACCGGGCGATCGACGGCAGCAGGACGTCGAACACCTCCTGATTCGGCATCGAGAAGTCGATGTGCCCGCGCCAGATCCACTTGCCGCGCCGGTTCGGGAAGCGGTCGACGAGGCCGGCGGGCTGCGGATCGTGGACGATCACGAAGTCGTAGTCGTCAGCGGCGATCTGCTCCGCGTTCAGCGCCTGGTAGCGGCGGAAGATCTCGATTTCGTCCGCGGTCAGCGAGCGCGGGTCGCCCTGCAGCGCGTTGTGGATCGCCTTCGTGACGTTGTAGAACTCCTCGGCGCCGCGGATTATCCGCCACTCGACCTCGAGTCCGGCGTCGGCCATCAGCGGCACGAGCGTGTAGTTGATCTCGGCGACCCCGCCGCCGAACGCCGTCGCCGACAGGTGCACGACACGCTTGCCGCGGAGCGGCTCGGCCAGTCTCCGGATCTCGTTCATGAGCCCGCGCGAGACGATCGTGCCGTAGTCGGCGAGGCTCTTGTGGCCGACGTTGACGAGCTGCAGCAAGGACTACGAGTCGAACGAGTCGAGCCGCTTGACGAAGCGAAGCCGCGAGCCGCCGCCTTCGCGTGGCCCGATCTCGAGGTCGTCGGCGAGCGCCTGGATGATCGCGATTCCCAGGCCGCCTTCCGAGAGGTCGTTGGCTTCAGCCGACCCGTCGGCGGGCGGCTCGAATCCCTCGCCCGCGTCGGCGACCTCGACGACGAGCCGATCCGGATGGAGCTCGTACAGGATCTCGACCACGCCGTCGCCGCCCTCGTAGGCGTGCCGAACCGAGTTCGTACAGGCCTCGGTGAGCGCGAGCTTCATGTCGCCGAGGACGTCCTGCGGCAGCGGGCCCAGGCGCGCGAGGCCGGTCAGGGCCAGCCGCCCGAGGGTGATGTACTCCGGCTTGGCCGGGATGGTGAGCCGGATCGACCGGCCCGCCCCATTTCCGTTTCCGTTCACAGCGTCACGCCTCACGTCAGGAGCCCTTTTCCCCGCGAATTCAGAAGGTAAACATCGGCAATTCTGCCGAATAGTGCTGCGCCTACAGGTCCTCCCCGAGGAGTTCCCGCTTTTGCGGCGTTTCTAACTAACAGGGTCGACGGGAAATTCGGCCGGGCGGAATTTCATGTCGAGCCTCTACTACTAAGGGGTCCGGGCGTCCAGGCGCAACGGCAGCACGAGCCGCTTCTTGCCGCGCACGATGGTGAACTTCGCGACCTGGCCCGGGGTGAGCCGCTCGGCGACGATGCGGACGACGTCGCTCGCGGTCTGGACCGGCTCGCCGTTGATCGCGACGATCGCGTCTCCGCCGACGGTCACCTGCTGGCCGTTGAGCGTCGCGTTCCGGATCCCCGCGCGCAGGCCGGCGCGGTCAGCAGGGGTCTCCGGGACGACCTTGTCGACGAGTGCGCCGCGCGGCGAGGCGTACCCGAACTTCTTCGCGATCTCGGGGGTCAAGTCCTCCGAGCTGATCCCGACGTAGGCGTACGAGACCTTGCCGGTCGCGAGCAGCTCCCGCATCGAGCGCTTGGCAGAGTCGATCGGGACCGCGAAGCCGACGCCCTCGAACCCCGAGCCCTCGCTGGAGCGGATCTGCGCATTGATGCCGATCACGCGGCCGCGCGCGTCGAACAGTGGGCCGCCGGAGTTGCCGTGGTTGATCGGAGCGTCGGTCTGGATCGCGTCGATCAGGTCGAAACGGGAGGTGAGCGACTTGATCTCCCGGCGCGTGGCCGAGACGACGCCGACGGTGAGCGAGTTCTCGTTCCCGAAGGGGCTGCCGATCGCCGCCACGGGCTCGCCGACGACGACCCGGGACGAGTGGCCGAGCGGCACGGGCGCGAGCGCGTGGTCGCCGGGTCTGATGCGGATCACGCCCACGTCGTCGAAGAGGTCGTAACCGACGATCTTCGCCGGCACGCGCTCGCCGTCGCCGAACTCGACGTAGACCTCCTTCGCCGGTGCGGCCTCGCCCGTCTGGGCCTCGCCGGCGGTGGTGATCACGTGCGCGTTGGTGAGGACGACACCGTCGTTCGAGACGACGAATCCCGACCCCTGGCCCGCGCGCGGGTTCGGCGAGGCGGGGTCGTCGAAGAAGGCGAAGATCGTGACGACGCCGGCCGAACGCGCGCGGTAGATCTGAGCCGGCTGGAATCCGTTGCCGACGAGCGGCTTCGCCGCGACGACGGGCGCCGCCTTGCCCGCGTCTCCGATCGGCTCGCGGACGACGACCGTCCTGGTCTTCCCGGGCGAGCCGACCCAGCCGACCGCATTGCCGACCACGAGCACGCCGACGGCGCCGATGACGGCGGCGACGAGCGAGGTGGCGGCAACGGCTCCCGGGCGCAAGACCGACTCACTGTAGCCGGGGTTCGAGCGATTTCCGGGGAAATGCTCGGGCGAGCTACTCCGGCCACCGAGGTCCGATTTCCCGGGAAATCGGGTCGACGCCGAGTTCGCGCGAGCGCGCAAGCCGTCGCTTCGTTAGCCACGGAGCGAACATGTCGATTACCGCAACAGCTTCGTCTTCGAATGCGACCCAGGCCCAGAAGGGCTTCCTCACGTGTCCGTCACATGCATTGTCCTGGCCGTATGGGCCATCGACCGTGCCAGCTTCGACGATGGCGGCGAACCTCCGCACGACCTCCTCGTCGGTGTTGTCAACTCGCAACTGGTAGCTGTTGCCGCCGTCGGTCGTGATGCAGCCCTCTCCTTCGAACACCCCAGCTGCACCGAAGAAGCCCGCAATTGGCAGAAAAGGACAGTGCGCTACGCGAAGAGCGGCTCCGGCTCGCGATCGCCGGCGTCCGCGCTCAGGACGAGCGTGAAGAGCGTCCACCCGTTCTGGGAGTCGAGCTCGATCCGCCCACCCATCAGCTCCGCGAGCTCGCGGGCGATCGCGAGGCCGAGGCCGCTCCCCGAGGCGACGGTGCCGTCGAGGCGGTAGAAGCGCTCGAAGACCTGGTTCTGGGCCTCGCGCGGGATCCCGGGGCCGTCGTCGGCGACGGTCAGCGTCGCGCGGCTGCCGTCGATCGAGGCCGACACGCGCACGGTCGTCCCCTGCGGTGTGTGGACGAGCGCGTTCTCGACCAGGATCCGGCCGATCTGGAGGACGCGCTCCTCGTCGCCGCGCGCGACCACCGGGCGATCGGCTGCGACCTCGAGGTTATGCCCGGAAGTCCCGGCGCGCGGGCCGAACTCGTTCGCGACCTCGTCCGCCATCTGCGCGAGATCCAGGCTCTCCTCGGCGATGCCGAGGCGGCCCGCGTCCATCCGCGACAGGTCGAGGAGCTCGCTCGCGAGCTTCGTCAGGCGGCCCACCTGCTCGCGGATCTCCTCCATGAACTCCTGCCGGGTCGCGGCGTCGAGCTCCTCGTCGTCGAGCAGCTCCAGGAAGCCGGCCAGCGAGAAGAGGGGCGTGCGGAGCTCGTGCGAGGCGTTGGCGATGAACTCGCCGCGCGCGCGGTCGAGGTGGGCGAGGCGCTGGCGCATCCGCTCGAACGCACGCGCGAGCTGGCCGATCTCGTCCGTCCCCGCGTCGACGACCGGCTCGTCGAAATCGCCGGCGGCGATGCGCTCGGCGGCGGCCTCCAGCCGCCGGATCCGGCGCGAGAAGGCGCCGGCCAGGAGGTAGCCGAGGACCAGCGCGAAGACGATCGCCAGTGCACCGGCGATGAAGACCCTGTGCCGGACGACGGCGACCGTCTGGAGCTCGTCCGTCAGCGGCGACGAGACGAGCACGACCGAAGGCGGCGGGCTGTCGACGTCGAAGGGGTACGCAACCTCCGCGAACTCACGCCCGCCGCGCGTCACGGTGCCGCGCGCGATCGTCCGCCGCTCCGCCGCGCGCACGGCGATCTCGTCGTCCTGGACGTCCTGCGAGCTCCCCGTGTTCGAGTCGGCGAACGGCGTGAAGACCGGCCGGTCGACACCGAACGAGTCGAAGACGACGACCCGGGCGTCGAGCGCCGGCGCCGCCGTCTCCTGAACCCACGCCTGGAGGAGAAAGTCCGCCGCGGGCGGATTGGTCGCGAGCAGCGACCGCAGCGCACGCTCCTGTGCGTCGAGCCGGGCGTTCACGACCGACTGGCGGTAGGACGGGACGACGATCAGGTACACGATCGCGAGCGCGCCTGCGACGATGAGGACGAGCGCGACCGCGAGCTTCCCGCCGACGCTCCCGAACGGGCTCATCGGTCCTTGAAGCGGTAGCCGACGCCGCGCACGGTCAGGATGTACTCGGGGCTGCGCGGCTCGGCCTCGAGCTTCTCGCGCAGGTGCCGGACGTGGACGTCGATCGTGCGCGGATCGCGGTAGTCGGCGCTCTTCCAGAGCGCCTCGAGCAGCATCCGGCGGCTGTAGACCCGACCCGGGTGCGACGCGAGCGTGCGCAGGAGCTCGAACTCGACGTAGGTGAGCTGCACCGGCTTGCCGCGCACCTCGACGGCCCGCCTGGGGACGTCGATCACGAGCCCCTCGACCTCGATCCGCTCCTCGGGCTCCCCGGCGCCGTGCGCGGGCGCCTTCGCGCGCCGCAGGAGGGCGCGCACGCGCGAGCGGAACTCGCGGATCGAGAACGGCTTCGTGATGTAGTCGTCGGCGCCGAGCTCGAGGCCGATCACCTTGTCGAGCTCGTCGTCGCGGGCCGTCAGCATGATGATCGGCACCTGGCTCGTCGCTCGCAGGCGCTTGCAGACCTCGAGCCCGTCGAGCTTCGGGAGCATGATGTCGAGGACGACGAGGTCGGGCGACGTCTCGCCGAACCGCCGCAGGGCCTCCTCGCCGTCGGCCGCCTGGACGACTGTGAACCCGTCCCGCTCGAGCGGGAACGTGAGGACTTTGCGAACGGATTCCTCGTCGTCTACGAGGAGGATGGTGGAGGAGTCGGGCATCGGTCTCGGCGCCTGCCAGCGCGGGTGCAGCGGCTCCGCTTCCTACTATAGCCCGGTAATGCCGCAGAGCCCGCTAACGGCGCGGCCACCCGCAAGGCAGCGTCGGCGGCGGCATCGGCGCGGGTCGGTGGAACGTCCGGTCAACGGCCGCCTCTACCGCAGCTCGTTCCTGTTGCTCTCGCTGCCGCTGCTGATCGCCGCCTTCAGCGTCCAGCGGCCCGCCCCGCTGCAGCGGCCGCTCCTGCCGCCGGCGTTCGACGCCGTCTCGACGCGTCAGCTCGCCGACGAGCTCGCGACCGTCCGGCCGTTCCGGACGCCCGGCAGCGTCGGCGCGACTGAGTGGTTCCGCGACCAGCTGCGGCCGTACGGGCTGCCGACACGCTCGGACGTCTGGCACGACACGGTGCCGGGAATCGGGCGCGTCCGGCTCGAGAACCTGACCACGGTGGTGACCGGCCAGTCGCCCGACACGATCGTCGTCATGGCCCACCGGGACGACACCGGGGAGGGGCCGGGGGCGAACGACAACGCCACCGGCACCGCCGCCCTGATCGAGCTCGCGCGCGCGTACGCGCGGCCGTCGACCCCGTCCCAGGCACGCATCCGCCCGGCCCATACACTCGTCTTCCTCTCCACGGACGGCGGCTCGTTCGGCGGACTGGGCGCGCTGCGGTTCGTGGAGAGCTCGCCCTTCCGCGACCGCGTGGTGGCCGTCGTCAACCTCGACGCGATCGCGGGCGCGGGGCCGCCGAGGATGGAGATCGCCGGCGACCTCCCGCGCTCGCCGACCCCGGTGCTCGTCCAGACGGCCGCGCACTGGCTGCTCGAGCAGACGGGCGCGCGGCCTCGCCATCCCGGGTTCCTCGGCCAGCTGATCGACCTCGGCTTTCCGTTCACCCTCTACGAGCAGGGGCCGTTCGTGGCGCGCGGGCTCCCGGCGGTCACGCTGACGACCGGCGGGATCCGACCTCCGGCCGGGTTCGCCGACGCGCCCTCGCGGCTGCGGCAAGAGAAGCTCGCGGAGATGGGTCGGGCCGCGCAGCAGCTCCTCGGCTCGCTCGACCAGGGCCTGGAGCTCGCGCAGGGGACGACGAGCTACGTCTGGGTCGGCGACCGAATCGTCCGCGGCTGGGCGATCGAGCTCATGCTGCTCGCGTTGCTCGCGCCCGTCGTCGTCAGCGGCGTCGATCTCTTTGCGCGCTGCCGCCGGCGGCGGATCCGCCTTGCGCCTGCGGTGCGCGCCCTGCGCAGCCGGCTCGCGTTCTGGAGCTTCCTCGCACTCGCGTTCTACGCGTTCGACGCCCTCGGCGCGTGGCCCGCAGGCGCCCCGCGCCCGCCGAACCCGTCGACTGCGGCCGCAGGTGACTGGCCCGTGCTCGCGCTCCTCGCCCTCGCAGGGCTGGGCCTCGCCGGCTGGCTCGTCGCGCGCCACCGGCTCGTGCCGCGACAGCCCGTCGACGCCGAGGCGGAGCTCGCCGGCCAGACGGTCGCGCTGCTCGGCCTCGTCATCTGCTCGCTCGTCGTCGTGGCGACGAACCCGTTCGGACTCCTGTTCGCGCTCCCGGCGCTTCACGTCTGGCTGTGGTTGCCGCAGGTGCGAACGGCACGGTCGCCCGTGCGCCTCGCCGTCTTCGCCGGCGGGCTCGTCGGTCCTGCACTCGTACTCGGATCGCTGGCGTTCCGGTTCGGGCTCGGGCTCGACGCGCCGTGGTACCTCCTGGAGCTGATCGCGCTCGGGTACGTCACGCTGCCCCCGGTCGCGATCGCCGTCGGCGGCGCGGCGGCGGCCTCGCAGCTCGCCGCGGCCGCCGCCGGGCGCTACGCCCCCTACCCGGAGGCCCACGAGCGCGGGCCGCGCGGGCCGCTGCGCGAGATCGTGCGGACGATCGTGCTCGCCGTCCGCGCCGGCCGCCGCGTAACCGAGGAGCGGCGGCAAGCGTTAGGCGGGTAGAAGCGAATGCGCCGGTTCCTGCGGATCCTCGGGACGCTGATGATCGTCGGCGGCGTGCTCACCCTCGGGTGGGCCGCACTCGTCTGGCAGTGGCAGGACCCGTTCTCCGCCCTCTACACGCACCTCGAGCAGAACCGGCTCGCGTCGGCGTACGAGGAGCGCGCGCAGGCCTACGCCGCGCATCGGTTCACCGGCCGCGACCTCGCCGCCGTCCGACACGAGATCGCGGTCGAGGCGCGCGAGTACCGGCGCTCGCTGCACACCGGCGACGCCGTCGGCCGGCTGAAGATCGGCCGCATCGGGGTCAACATGATCGTCGTCCAGGGGACGGATCACGACACGCTGAAGAAGGGGCCCGGGCACTATCCGACGACGGGGCTTCCCGGAGAGAGGCGGCTGGTCTACGTCGCCGGCCACCGCACCACCTACCTGGCGCCGTTCTCGCACATCGACTCGATCGACCCGGGCGACTACGTGACGTTCGAGCTGCCCTACGCGACGTTCACCTACCGCGTCGTGCGCCACTACGTCGTCGCGTCGTCGGACACGCGCGTCCTCGTCAACCGCGGCGTCGAGATCCTGCGACTCCAGGCCTGTCACCCGCGGTTCTTCGCGAGCCACCGCTACATCGTCGACGCAAAGCTCGTCGCAATGGAGCCGCGCGGGGGCACCAGGTTCACCGTGCCCGCGCGCCTCTCCGCCGCTACAGCGGCAGGTAGCTGACGGACTCCCCCTCGGCGAGCTCGCCCTCGCCGCGCGGGACGAGCACGAGCGCGTTCGCGGCCGCCGCGCGGACGATCATGTGCGACTCCTGGCCCGAGAGCGGCGACGCGGCCTCGCCGTCGAGCCGTGCGCGGAGGAGCGCGTCGCGCGCCGGGTCGCGGCGGACGGCACGGGCGAGACGTGCAAGGCGGTAGTGCGGCCCCGGGTCAGCGCCCTGCAGTGCGCGCACGGCGGGCCGAACGAAGAGCTCGAAGCCGACGAGCGCCGACACCGGATTGCCCGGGAGCCCGAACACGAGCGTCCTCCCGACCGTCGCGAACACGACCGGCTTTCCGGGCTTGACCGCGACGCGCCAGAAGACCTCCTCGGCGCGGAGCTCCGCGAGCAACCGCCGCACGAGGTCGTGCGGCCCGACCGAGACACCGCCCGACGTGACGACGACGTCCGCCTCGAGCGCACGCGCGAGAGCCGCGCGCGTCGCGTCCTCGTCGTCGGCGACCGTCGGCAGGCGCTCGACCTCGGCGCCCGCGTCGCGCAGCTGCTCCGCGAGGATCAGGCCGTTGGACTCGTAGATCTCGCCGGGCCTGAGCTCCTCGCCGGGCGGACGCAGCTCGGTCCCGGTGGGAAGGACGGCCGCGCGGGGACGACGCGTGCAGCGCACGACGCCGACACCCGCGGCCGCGATTGCGCCCACCTGCGACGGCCCGAGGCGCGTGCCCTCTTCGACGACGTCGTCGCCGCGGCGGACGTCCCCGCCGACCGGGCGGATGTTGTCTTGCTCGGCAACAGCCTGTGGGACGTCCAATCTGTTGTCTCGTTCGACAACAACCTCGATCGGCACGACCGCGTCGGCACCGGCGGGCACGACGCCGCCCGTTGCGATCCCCATCGCCTCACCCGCCGCCAGCGAGCGCGTCGCCGGGCGGCCCGCGGCGATGCGCTCGACGATTGCGAGCGTCCCCGGCGTGTCGGCCGCGCGCACGGCGAAACCGTCCATCGCCGAGCTTCGGAAGGGCGGCAGGTCGACGGCGGCGCGCACCGCCTCGGCCGTCACGCGTCCTCCCGCGTCGGCAATCGGCACGTCCTCCGCCTCGAGCGGACGCACGCGCTCGAGCACGCGGGCGAGGGCTTCCTCCCTCGACAACAATTCGCTCACGAGGGATCACCATAATTCGGCCGGGATGGCGGGGGACGTGATTGCCGGGCGCTACCGGCTCCTGGAGCCGCTCGGGCACGGGGCGATGAGCTCGGTCTGGCTGGCGGAGGACACGGAGCTGGAGCGGCGCGTGGCCGTGAAGGTGCTCGGACCAACCGCCGACCGGGCGCGGTTCGAGCGCGAGGCGCGCGCCGCCGCGGCCCTCTCGCACCCGAACATCTGCCAGCTCTACGACTACGGCGAGGAGGACGGGAAGCCGTACATGGTGCTCGAGTACCTCCCGGGCGGGACGCTCGAGGACCAGCTCCGCGACGGGAAGCCACTTCCGGACGACGACGCCACGCGGATCGCCTCCGAGATCGCCGCCGGCCTCGCGCACGCGCACGCGCGCGGCCTCGTCCACCGCGACCTCAAGCCGTCGAACGTGCTCTTCGACGCCGAGGAGCGCCCCAAGATCGCCGACTTCGGGATCGCACGGATGGGCGGCGCCGGGACGCTCACCGAGGCCGGGACGGTGCTCGGCACGGCCTCGTACATCTCGCCCGAGCAGGCCATGGGAGAACCCGCGACGCCTGCGAGCGACGTCTACTCGTTCGGGGTGATCCTTTTCCGGATGCTGACGGGGCGCCTGCCGTTCCAGTCGAGGAACGCGATGGAGCTCGTCCGCATGCACCGCGACGACCCGCCGCCGACAGTCGGGTCGCTCCGCCCGGACGCGCCTCCCCGGCTCGAGAGCGTGGCACTCGCGGCGCTGGCGAAGAACCCCTCACACCGGCCCCGGGACGGACGCGCGCTGCTCGCCGAGCTCCACGCCGCGCCCGGCGACGCGACGACGATCCTCGCTCCCTCCGCCTTCGATACCTCGGCTGCGACGCAGATCATCCAGCCGGCGCGGCGGAGGAGGCCGCTGCAGCCGATCGTGCTCGCCGCCGCCGTCATCCTGCTCCTCGCCGGGATCGCGGCCGCCCTCGTCGCGACGCGGAGCGACGGCGGCAGCCAGGAAACTCTGCCGACGCCGTCGCTGACCCTCCCGACCGTCGCGCCGGGGAAGACCACGACCCAGGAGCCGACGACGCTCGCGACGACGGAGCCGACGACGACGGCGCCCACCACGACCGCGCCGACGACGACTCAGCGGCCCACGACGACGGCACCGGCGACGACGATCGCACCACCGACGACGCTGCCGACGACGACCGAGATCCTGCCGACCACCACCGAGACGCTGCCGACCACGACCGCGGCAACGACGACCGCGGCAACGACGACCGCGCCGGCACCGTGAGGGCGCTCTGGTTCGGCACGTACGACCGCGCGCATCCGCGCAATGCGCAGGCGATCTCCGCGCTCCGCGGCGCGGGCGTCGAGGTGACCGAGCGGAACGCGCGGGTGCGGCAGGGACGCGGCCCGCTCGCGGCGCTCCGGATCGTCGTCGCCGAGACGAAGCTCATGCTGCCGCGCCGCAGGGCGTTCGACGTCGTCGTCGTCGGCTATCCCGGCCACTTCGACGTCCCGCAGGCGCGCAGCCTCGCCGGCGGCAAGCCGCTCGTCTTCCTGCCGCGTGTGTCGCTCGTGCGCGAGCTCGTCGAGCGGCGTGGGCGCTTCCGCCGGCGCTCGATCACCGCGCGCGTGCTCGAGGCCGTCGACGCGCGCGCGCTCAAGCTCGCCGATCTGGTCGTTGCCGACAGCGACGCCGCGGCCGACGTGCTCGCACGCGTCGGCGACCTCCCGCGCGAGCGAGTGGCAACGGTCTTCACCGGCGCGGAGGAGCGCGTGTTCGACGAGGAATGGACGCCCGTGTATCCGTTCGGCGTCCTGCACGTCGCGGGCGCCGGCACCTCCCTTCCGACGCTCTTCGCCGCGGCCGAGGTCTTGCCCGAGCTGCCGTTCAGGGTGGTCGGCGCAAAGCACTCCGAGGGGCCGGCGAACGTCGAATCGGCAGAGACCGGCTACGACGACCTCGGTCTCGCGTACGCGCATGCCGGCATCGCCGTCGCGGGGCTCGACGCCGCCCCGGAGATTCCGGACGCGGCGTTCCAGGCGCTTGCGACGGGCACGCCGCTCGTCACAGCCGATACGCCGGCCGCACGCGAGCTCCTCGTGGACGGCGAGACTGCGCTGCTCGTGCAGCCGGGCGACCCGCGCGCCCTCGCCGACGCGCTGCGGCGGCTGGCGGCCGACCGCGAGCTGCTGATGCGGCTGTCGGCGAACGGCCGCCGCCTCTACACCGAGCGCGCGAGCGAAGCCGTGCTCGGCGTGCAATGGCGCGCGTTGCTCGAGCGCTACACCGGGATCGTCTGAGGCAGGAGGTACGCGCAGAGCGCGAGGGCGAGCACCTGCGCCGCGCGGTCGTCGTCACCCGCGGCGAGCGGCACGGTCCAGATCACGTACCAGACCGCGAGGTACGGCAGCACGAGCAGGAAGAGGCCGAGCGCGAGACCGAGCCGGGCGCGCCCGCGCCACGCCTCGCGCAGCAGCCACACGTACGCGACGGCGTACAGCGCACCGAGCACCCACCACGGTACGCCGAGCCGGTGCGGGAGCGCGTAGCTCGTCATGCGGCTCGCGTTGTGAGCGAGCGGCGAGAGGAAGTGCGTCCAGCGGAGGCCGTATGCGATCGTCGCGAGCGCGAGCACGCCGACGGTCGTGACCGCGAAGCCGAGATGCGTCACGCGCCGCCCGCGCGCGCGTGCCTCGAGTGCGCGCAGCGGCAGGAGGAGGAGCGGCGCCCACTTCACGAGCACGGCGAGCGCCCACGCGACGCCCGCGAGCTGCGGCCGACGTCGCTCGGCGAGCGCGAGCGCCGCCGCGACGAGCGCCATCATCAGCGCGTCGTTGTGTCCCCCGCCGGCGAAGTGCACCGCGAGCAGCGGGTTCCAGCCGACGAACGCCGCGGCAAACGCCGGCCGACGCGAACGGCGCGCGGAGAGCCCGACGATCGCGAGCAGCGACAGCGCCGCGGCAACCTTGAACGTCCACGCCGCAGCGTGGGGCGAGTCGATCGCCGCCGTGGGCTCCGCCGCGAGCGAGAACGCAGGGCCGTACACCGAGGTGTATCCGAGCCAGTCGCGCCCCGCGTATCGCGCCGCCACGCCTGCGTCGGCGGGCGAGTCGACGTAGGGGTTGTCGACCCTCGCGTAGGCCCAGTACGAGAACGCGTCCGACGAGAGCAGCAGCGGCGTCGCCAGCGGCGCGAGCTGAATCGCCGCCGCCGTTACGAAAACCGCACGGAACCTCGTGCCGGACGAGGTTCGGTCAAGGGCCCACAGCGCGGCGACGTACGAGACGAACGCCGCGGCGAGGGCGGCGAGGAAGACGACCGCCCAGACGTGGCGGCCGTGGGGCGCGCCGCCATGCCAGGCGACGACGGGTGAGTCGTGCGCCCAGCCGCAGGCCGCGCACACCGCGACGCACGCGAGCACCAGGCCGCCGGCCGCGGTCGCGAGGAGCCTACGGCTCAGGGGTCGTAGTGGGCGGCGGCGGGGCCGTCGTCGCCGGCGGGGGCGGGGCCGTCGTGGCCGGGGGCGGAGGCGGCGGCGCGACGGTCGTCGCCGGCGGCGGCTTGGGCGCCGGCTGCGGCGCGGGCTTCGGCGTCGTCGACCGCGGGGCGGGAGCGGGCGGCGCCTGCTGCGACGACGACGTCGTGGTCGTGGGCGTGTACGAAGGGGTGTACGACCGCGTGTACGAGTAGCTGCCGTAGTTCCCGCGCACGAACGACCGGTACGTGGGGTACTTGTCCGGCACGAGGAAGTTCCGCGCGGGCTTGCGCCACTCCGCGACGCGCATGAACTGGTACCACATCGGCACCGCGTAGGTCGCGCCGGCGACGGGGACGCCGTGCACGTTCTCCATCTCGTAGATGCCGGTCTGGCCGCGCAGGTAGCCCATCCACACCGTCGTCGAGAGGTCGCGCGTGAAGCCGCAGAACCACGCGTTGCCGTGGTTCTCGCTGGTGCCGGTCTTCCCCGCGTTCGGGTGCACGCCGTCGGACGAGCCGGCGCCCGTGCCGTAGAGCGCGTTCTGGCGCAGGATGTCGGTCACCTTCCAGGCGACGCCCTCGGAGAGCGCGCGCTTCGCCTGCGGCTTTCCCCAGCCCGCGTCCTTGTCGACCTTGCCGCCGGGGAGGATCACCTTCTTGATCGCCATCGGCTTCGCGTAGATGCCGCCCGACGCGAACGTCGCGTACGCGGCCGCCATGTCGAGCGGCGAGACGGACAGCGAGCCGAGGCCGATCGACGCCACCGGGTCCTGCGTCAGGTGGATGCCGAGCCGCCTCGCCATCCGCCACACGTAGTCGGGGCCGACGTCGAGCGTGAGCTGCGCGAAGACGGTGTTGTCCGAGCTCAGCGTCGCACGCGTGATCGACGTCGAGCCGAGGTAGGTGTGGCCGTACGTCTCGACGTGCCACGGCTTCCCGTTCTGCGCGTCGGCGAGGCACCACGGCCCGTTCGTGCACGTGAACGGCGCGGAGGTGTAGTAGGTCGAGTCGGGGTCGATGCCCTTCTCGATCGCCGACGCGAGCACGTAGGTCTTGAACGTCGAGCCGGCCTGCCGCGCCGACTGCGCGGCGAGGTTGACCTGGTTCTCCTTGCCCTTGATCAGGTTCTTGTCGTTCGCCGGGACCATGGCGGTCATAGCTCGGATCGCACCCGTGCCGGGCTCGACGGAGACGAGCGCCGCCGCCGGGTCGCTGCGGTACGGCAGCACCTCGCGCATCGTCTTCACCGCCGCGCGCTGGAAGCGCGGGATGATCGTCGTGAAGACGCGGAGGCCTCCTGCGCGAACCGTGTTCGAGCCGTACTCGCGCTGCAGCTCGTCGCGCACGTACGAGAAGAAGTACGGCTCCTTGATCTTCGTGTAGATCGTGCCCGGCTTCAGCTGGAGGTCGTTCGAGCGCACCGCCGCCTCGTACTGTGCGAGCGTGATCGCGCGGTTCGCGAGCAGCGCGCGGAGGACATCGTCTCGCCGCGCGAGCGCCGACTGCGGGCGATGGAACGGGTCGTAGATCGAGGGCGCCTGCGGCAGCCCCGCCAGGAGCGCGGACTGCAACAGCGTCAGCTCCTTCGCGGGTCGCGAGAAGTACGTCTGCGCGGCCGCCTCGACGCCGTAGGCGTGATTCCCGTAGTAGACGGTGTTGAGGTACTCCTTGAGGATCCGCTGCTTCGACCAGCGCCGGCTCAGCTTGATCGCGAGACACGCCTCCTTGACCTTGCGCCGGATCGTTCGCTCGTTGCCGATGTACAGCTGGCGCACGAGCTGCTGCGTGATCGTCGAGCCGCCCTCGACCGCCTTGCCCGCGCTCACGTCGCGCCAGAGAGCGCGCGCGATGCCCTCGTAGTCGACGCCGCCGTGCTCGTAGTAGCGGCGGTCCTCGATCGCGACCGTCGCCTTCGGCAGCCACGGGCTCATCCGCGCGAGCTCGACGGGCTCGCGGTTCTCGGACGACGGGATCGAGCCGAGCAGCGAATTGTCGGCGGCGTAGATGAACGTGTTCGAATGCACCTCGGGCGGGCGGAGCGTGTCGAGGTCGCAGCTCGACGTGACCGTCGCGCCGCCGGCGAACCCGACCGTGACGAAGACGGCGAGGATGACGATGAAGACCGTCGCGGCGAGGACGCCCGCGCGGCGGCGGCGCCTGATCCGCTCGGAGCGCTTCTTCCTGCGCGCGCGGTGGCCGAGGAGGAAGTCTAGGTCGTCCCTGCGTTGCGATTGCGGCAAGAGCTGTCCTGTCAGACTAGAAGCCGTAGGCTACGTAGGCGATCGTGAATCGCCAGGCGCAGGTCGCTCGCGACGCGCTCGGCGACGCGGGCGTTGGGCGCCGTCTTCCGAACGATGATGGTCGCGTTTCCGGCGAGATCGGTCACGTACACGTCCTCGGACTCCTGCTTCAGGGCTTCGACGACCGCGCGCAGATCCGCCGAAAGAGGCACCTGGACGGTGACCTCGGCGAGCGTCTCCGAGCCCCGGATCGTGGAGTTGCGGATCGTATCCGAGGCCAGCTTCTCGTTCGGCACGATGAGTCGGTCGTTGTCGCGCGTGCGGATCCACGTGTAGGTGAGCCCGATCTCCTCGACGACACCCTTCGTGCCCTCGACCTCGACCTCGTCGCCGAGGCGCACCGGCTGCGTGAACGCGATCAGGATCCCCGCGACGAAGTTCCCGATCGTGCGCTGCGAGGCGAAGCCGATCACGAGTCCGATCACGGCGCCGGAGGCCAGGATGCCGCCGGCGAGGGCGCGCACGCCCGGGATCACGAGCAGGCTCGAGAGGATCCCGACCACCACGATCGTCGTGACGACCGAGCGCCGGAGCACCCGGTACAGGGTCACCGTCTCCGGTGCCAGGTCCCGGCGACTGATCCGCCGGTCGACGAGCTTCGCCACGACCGCCGCGACGACGATCATCGCGACGGCGACGGCCACACGTCTCCAGAAGTCGCTCACGGCTCCCCTTCTTCGCCCCAGTCGATCGCTTTCCGCCCCGCGTAGCCCTCCTCGAGCCCGTGCCACCACTCGACGCGCTCCTCGCCGACGTGCCAGCACAGGAGAACGTCCTCGCCCTCGCGGAGCGACGGGAAGTCCAGCAGCCCGAGATCGACGTCCTTGAGCTGGACGCCGAGATCGTCGAGCTCGTCCACACACTGCTCGAGCTGCGCGACAATCGCCTTGAACTCCTCGCTGCGCGAGTCGCTGACGGCATAGCCGCTGCCGTTGCCGGCGATCGTCTGCACGAGCTCCCGCTGCTCGCCCTCGAGCTCGCGCATCCGCTCGCGGAGCCCGACCATGCGCTCGGCCACCTCGCGCACCGCAGGGAGCGCTTCGTTAGCCTCGGCCGGAGTGAACGTTCGAGCGGCCACGCGGCCCGATCTTAGGGGTGCGCTGGAGGTTTTCGTGTGGTCGCGGGTGGCGATCTGGCTCGCCGCGCTCCTCGCACTCGCCTGGTTCGGCCGCCACGGGAGCTACGGCCTGGCGCTCTGGGCGCGCTGGGACTCCGGCTGGTTCCTCCGCATCGCCGAGCACGGATACGCCTCGCGCGAGGGGACGGCCGCGTTCTTCCCCGCCTATCCCGGGCTCGTCGCGATCCTCGGACGCGTCTTCCTCGGCCACTACGCGCTCGCCGGGATCACCGTCTCGCTCGCCTCCTGCGCCGTGGCGTTCGTCCTGCTCTGGCGGCTCGCGCAGGAGCGGCTCGGGCGCGACGGATCGTTCCGGACGGTGCTCTACCTCGCTGTCTTTCCCGTGTCGCTCTTCCTGCAGGCGGTCTACTCGGAGGCGCTCTACCTCGCGGCCGTGCTCGCCGCCTTCTCCCTCGCCGAGCGCGGGCGCTGGACGTGGGCGGGGCTCGCCGCGGCACTCGCGTTGCTGACACGATCGGCCGCCGTCGCGCTTCTCGCCGCGCTCGTCGTGCTCGCGTGGCCCGACCTGCGCCGGGCGGCGTGGCTCCTCCTCGCGCCGCTCGCGTTCCTCGCCTTCCCTTTGGTCCTGTGGCGGCAGATCGACGAGCCTTGGGCGTTCCTGCACGCGCAGGCGCAGTGGGAGCGCGAGTGGTCGTGGGCCGGCCCGCTCGGCGGCCTCTGGGAGGGTGTTGCCAAAGTCGGCAACGATGTCGAGAGCTACACCCACGCGCAGTCGGTTGCGATCAACGTCGAGGGACTCGTGTTCTGCGCGCTGTTCATCGTGCTGGCCGTGCTCACATGGCGCTGGTTCGGCGCGGTCTACGGCGTGTTCGCGGCCGTCTCGCTCGCGCTGCCGCTCTCTACGCCGGCGGGCGACTTCCCGCTCCTGTCGCTGCCGCGCTTCGGGCTCGTCGTCTTCCCGTTCTTCCTCGTGCTCGCGCGCGTGGGCGAGCGCCCGCGCGCGCATGCGGCGATCGTCGCGCTCAGCGCGCTCGGACTCGGCATTGCGATCGCGGAGTGGGCGACCTACGAGTGGGTCGCCTGAGTGACGTACGGCCTCCGCCTCGCGCTGTGGTCCGGCCTCGTGGGGTTCCTCGTGCTCGTGGCGTACGCGGGCCGGTTCGCCGAGGGCAAGCCGGACCGCGACGTCCTGTACCAGTACTCGACCGCGATCAGCTCTGCGGTCGTCTACGCGTTCATCCTGCTGATCGTCCTCGCGCTGGCGGGCTTCCGGCGCGACCTCCTCGCGCTCATCCGGCCGCGCTCGTGGCCGGCGGCTTTGGGCCTCGCGCTCGCGATCCTGGTCGGGACGTACGTGCTGCTCGCGTTCCTCGAGCCGATCCTCCACGGCGGGGCCGAGCAGGGGCTGACGCCGCCCAAATGGGAGCCGTCGCACGCGGGCGCGTACGCCGCGAACTTCGCCGTCGTCGCCGGGATGGCGCCGCTGACGGAGGAGCTGACCTTCCGCGGACTCGGCTACTCGCTGCTGGAGCGCTACGGCAGGTGGCTCGCCATCGTCACGGTCGGCGTCACGTTCGGGCTCGCGCACGGACTCGTTCAGGCGCTCCCGGAGCTCGCCCTCTTCGGCTGCGCGCTCGCCTGGCTCCGGACGAAAACCGGGAGCGTCCTTCCGGGCATGCTCCTCCATGCCGTCTTCAACGCGCTCGCGCTGATCGCCGCTGTCACGATTGACAACTAGCCTCTACACTTCCGCGCTGCATGCGCCGCGTCGCCCTCGTCGCGCTCGCGAGCCTCGCGCTCGCGCCCACGGCCCACGCGGCGGACTGCGCTGTGACGACCTCCGCAGCGCGGGGCAAGGCGCCGCTGACGGTCAGGTTCACGGCCACCTGCACCGCCGCGACATACCACTGGGACTTCGGCGACGGCCAGAGCGCCGACGGCCAGACGGTCGAGCACGCCTACGCGGCAGGCGCCTGGACCCCTGCGCTGACGACGGAGGCGGGCGCGCAAACGCTCGCGGGGGTGACGTCGATCTCGCTCGTCCTGCGCGCGCGGCACCGCGCCCACTACGCCCAGCTGGTGACGCTGCGCGCGACGGTCGTGCCGCGGCTTCCCGTGAAGCTGCTGAACGGGCGCACGTTTCGCCGCGGCGCGCTGACGGTCGAGGCGACGCACCCGCGGTGGACCGCCGTCGCCGGCGGTGTGACGGCGTCGACCTCGATCCTGCTCCGCCCGAAGCTCGAAGTGCGGTTAGTCGGCTCGCCGACGACCGGATCGACGCTGCGCGTGCTCGCGCGTCTTCATCCCGCGCACGCGGGCACGGTGCGCGTCCGTGTCGACGGCCGCCCGACGAACCGCGTCGATACGAGCCGCATCCGCACCGAGCGAATCGTCGTCTCGACGATTCCGCACGCGGGCTGGGCCGGTCCGAGCAGGACGCTCACCACGACGATCGTCGAGCCGTCGCTCGTGCCGGGCTCGCGCGGCGCGGGGGTCCGCGCGCTCGAGCAGCGACTCCGCGAGCTGCACTACGCGCTCCGCGGCGCCGACGGCTACTACGGCTCCGACGACGCCGAGGCGGTGCTCGCGTTCCAGAAGGTGAACGGCCTCGCGCGAACGGGGCGCGTCGACCGCGGCGTGTGGGCCCGGCTCGCGACGGCGACCGTTCCCCGGGCGCGGTACGGCGGCACACACGTCGAGGTGGACAAGTCGCGCCAGGTGCTCCTCCTGGTCCGCGACGGGAAGGTCGCGCTCGCCGTCCACGTCTCGACCGGCGCGACGGGCAACACCCCGCTCGGGCTCTGGCAGGTCTACTCGAAGGTGCCCGGCTGGAACGGCGTGCTCTGGTACCCGAACTTCTTCCTTCGCGGCTTCGCGATCCACGGCTACCCGTCCGTGCCGGCGTACCCGGCCTCGCACGGATGCGTTCGCGTCCCGATGTGGGTCGCACGTGTGCTGTACTCGCAGATTCCGGATGGCTTTTCCGTCTACGTGTACTACTGAGGCATGAGCGCGCCAGAGCAGGATCAGATCGTCAAGCAGCTCCGCGAGCAGATCTCGGACGTCGACCGCGCGATCGTCGACGGGATCAACAAGCGCCTGAAGCTGGTCGAGCAGCTCTGGCGCTACAAGGAGTCGCGCGGCATCCCCGTGCTCGCACCCGACCGCGAGGAGTGGATGGTCACCTACCTCACGCGCGCGAACCGCGGTCCGCTCTCGGAGGACGGGCTGCGTGCGATCTACGCCGAGGTGCTCGCGCTGACGAAGCGCGAGCTGGGCTCCGGCGCCTAGAGCGCCTAACACGATGCATTTGTTCCTGGTCAGCGGCGCAGACGGACGCGCGGGCAAAGCCCGCACGTCCTGATGGTCGGCGCCGACAAGCGGCGCCCTCAGTCCTCCTCGCGCTCCTCGGGCTCTTCCCCGTCTTCCTCCTCGACCTCGGCAAAGTCCTCGGCGGAGACCCGGTCGAGGAAGCTCTTGAACTCGTCGATGATCTCCTCCTCGTTGACCTCTTCGCCCTCGAACTCGATCGCCGACTCCTCGATCACGGAGTCGGCGGCGAAGATCGGCGCGGGCGCGCGCACGGCGACGGCGATCGCGTCGGAGGAGCGGGAGTCGATCTCGATCTCGGTCCCGTTGGCGGCCAGGGTGATCGACGCGTGGAAGGTGTTCTCGCGCAGCTCGGTGACGGTGACGCGCACGACCTCGACGTCGAGCTCGCCGAGCATGTTCACCAGCAGGTCGTGCGTGAGCGGCCGCGGAGCGGAGGCCCCCTGCAGCTTCATCAGGATCGCCGCCGCCTCGGGATGGCCGATCCAGATCGGCAGGAACTTGTTCCCGTCGGCGGTCTTCAGCAGCACGATCGGCTGCTTGCCGACCAGGTCGAACGAGACGCCGTAGATGGTCATCTCCACCATCTCGACCTAGATTACCCCCGGCCCCCAAGGCAAACGCGCGGCGGCTCTCCTCGCCGCTACACTCCCGGCCGCGCGGGCGATTAGCTCAGTTGGTTAGAGCGCCGCTCTGATAAGGCGGAGGTCCGTGGTTCGAATCCACGATCGCCCATCTCACGCGCGTTCGGCAAAGCCGAGCGCGAAGAGACGGCGGACGGTCGGGAGCGCCGCCTCCGCGTCCGGGAGCTCGCGCAGCGGGCGGTCTCCGTTCAGCGCGAACAGCGCCGGCAGCGCCGCCGGGTCGACTGCGACCTCCACGCCGACGCCCTCGTCGAGGGCGAGCGCGAGGTGCTCCGGCCGGTACGCGCCGTCTTGCCACGCCAGCCGCTCCTCGAGGCGGTGCGGCGCGAGTGCCAGGCGCTCGTCGAGCAGGTCGCCGTCGAAGTCACGCGCGGCGAAGATGCGCACGAGCTGGTCGCTAGCGGGCCCCGTCGGGCCGGTCTCTGCCTCGGCGGTCTCGATCCACCCCTCCGCGCGGTCGGCGCGCTTCCGCAGGACTACACCGCCGGTCGACAAGGCCTCGATGCCGGCGTCGCGGTAGTACTCGACCCAGCGGTCGACCGCGTCCGCATCGGCCCACTTCAACGCGTACTCGAGCGGGTCCTCGACGACGTAGCGGACGACGAACGCGTCACAGCCCGAGCCGGCGAGCCACTCGCGCAGCGGGCGCGACCAGTCCTCGTCTGCGCCGTGGGCCCAGCAGACGAGCGTCGACGCGAAGCCGCCGGTCGTGAGATGCCGCGGCAGCTCCGTCACGACGAGGCGCGAGACGTCGTCGCGCTCCAGGCCGCCGTCGCGGAAGACGAGCTCCGAGTCGGGTGAGACGACGAACGGCGGGTTCGTCGCGATCAGGTCGAACAGCTCACCCGCGACCGGCTCGAAGAAGCTTCCTTCTCGCAGCTCGACGTTGGCGACGCCGTTGAGCGCGAGATTGAGGCGCGCCACGTCGAGCGCGCGGCTCGTGATGTCGGTCGCGACCACCTCGCGCGCATGGCGCGAGGTGAGGAGCGCCTGCGTGCCGCATCCCGTACCGATGTCGAGCGCGCGGTCGACCGGGCTGCGCATCGTCAACGCCGCCAGCGTTCGGGTGGCGTTGCTGATCCCGGTGACGTGATCGGCCGGCAGAGGCAGTGCCGTCTCGTGGTCGTGCGCGACGAGCAGCCGTTGCCACTCGACAACGGCGAACGGCGCCTCGACCCGGTCGCCGTCGATCGTCAGGAGACCGGCGGCGCAAGCGTCGGCGACGTCGAGCGCGCGCTCGGCCTGCGTGCGCGGAACCGCGTCGCCCACCATGAAGAGACGGACGAGCGTTCCGAGCGGATCGTCCTCGGGCAGCCGCCGAACGTTCGCGCGCGCCCGCGCGCCCTGCGCGGGCGGGTCGACGCGGAGCGCTCCCGCAATGCGCTCCTCGTCGTATCCCGCCCGCGTGAAGGCGCCGCGCAGCGCGGCCAAAGCCGTCGCCGCTGGGACCACTTACGACTGGTCGGTGAGCTTGTTCACGGACGCGCCGCGGTTGTACGCGTTCAGGGCTGCGCCCTTCTGCGCGACCCCTTTCAGCGTCGGGTCGGCGCTCAACTTGCTCGTGGCGTCCGCCTTGAGCGTCGGGTCCTTGCTGACGAACTTGAAGGTCGCGTCGCCCTTGTACGTCGCCTGCTTCGCGTCAGGCGCCTTCGCATCCGGCGTGGTCGCCGCCATCGCGTTGCCGGCGCCGGCGATCAGCGCAGCGGCCGACATCCCGGCCACGGCGGCTTCCTTCAGGCCGTGCGCCTCGACGTCGTCCTCGCCCTCGACCTCGACCTCGGGCCGCTCGGGATCGTGCTCGGTCATGATTCCCTCCTAGATAGCTCCGCAGACAGGACGCGCAGTCCCGCCCGAATCTTCCCGCGGCGTGCCCGGCGTGTCTACTGCGCCGGGTCGTCGGGCCGCACGACCTGCGTCGACGCGACCGCGCGCCGCTCGCGCTCGACGCGCGAGCTCGCCTCGGCAACCGCCCCGTGGGCGCGCTGCGCGCACTCCGCGAGCCGCTCGTCGAGCGCGTACAGCTCGGCCAGCAGCCGGTCCCGGCTTGCGTCGTCGCCGCGGTGAACGGCAATGCCGAGCTCGTACCGATGCTTCGCGCGGTCGCGCTCCAGCCGGCGCTCCTCGAGCCGTGCGCGGGCGACCTCTCGTCCCGCTCGCGACCAGGACGCCGCCGCCGAGGCGGCGAACCCCGACACGGCACGCACCCGGTCGACACCGTCCGCGAGCGCGACTTCCAGGTGCGACTCGCGCCGGCGGCGCGCCTGCTCGAGGAAGAGCGCGATCCCGAGCACGCCGGCGACCAGCAGGACGAGCCCCAGCCAGAGGTGCCCGGCCGCGAGCAGCCCGATCGAGGCGCCGACCGCGAGCGCGCCGATGGCGAGCACGAGGAGATGCGGCGCGAGGCCGAAGTAGTGCGCCTCGGCGCGGCCGTAGGAGACGGGGACGGCGCCGGTCTCGTCCGGCGGCACCTCGAACGCCTGCGTGTCCTCCTTGTCCACCGGACTCAGTGGAGCGCAGAGGTGCGGTGGACGTAGTCCTCCACCGCGTGCAGGAAGCTCCGGTCGCTCGCCAGCTCGGCGAGAGTCACCTTCGTCTCGGTGTCGAGCTCGTCGTCGTCCTCGAGCTCGCGCAGGAACGGCACCAGGCGTCCCATCTGGCTCATCTGAGCCATGCGGAGGAACAGGTTGCGCGTGTCGTCGTCCTGGGAGATCGCTTCGAGCGACTCGATGTCCTGCAGCCACAGCCCGTTGACACCCTCGTTCACACCGGTTCAACGACCGGGCGTGCCGGGTGGATACGGGGCGGTTACAGGCGCTCGAGGATCTCGGCGAGCTCCTCGAGGTCGTGCTCGTCTGCGTAGGAAAGCTCGACGCGGCCGGTCGCGACCCGCGTCTCGAGACCGGTCAGCCGCTGCAGGCCGTCCTTGACGCGCCCGGCCAGCACCGGGTCGACGGGCGTCTTCCGCCGCGGCTTCTGGCGCGCGCCCGCCGAGCGCGCTTCCTTCTCCGCCGCCCGCACTGAGAGGCCGTACGCGACGATCCGCTTCGCAAGCTTCCGCCGCCCGTCCTGGTCGGGCACGGCGAGCACCGCGCGGGCGTGACCCTCCGAGAGCTCGCGCCGCTCGACCATCGCGAGCACATCGTCGGGGAGCTCGAGCAGCCGCATCTTGTTCGAGATCGCGGGCTTCGAGCGGCCGACGCGCTCAGCTATCTCGCCGAGCGAGAGCTCGAACTCGTCCAGCAGGACGGCATAGCCGCGAGCCTCCTCGACCGGGGAGAGATCCTCGCGCGCGACGTTCTCGACGAGCCCGAGCAGGAGGGAGTCGCGATCGTCGGCCTCGCGGATCACGGCCGGCACGGTTGCGATCCCCGCCTCGCGCGCGGCGCGCCAGCGGCGCTCGCCGGCGATCAGCTCGTAGCCGCCCTCGAGCCGCGGCCGCACGACGACCGGCTGGATCACACCCTGGGCGCGAATGGAGTCGGCGAGACCGGCAATCGGCTCGTGGTCGAACCGCTTGCGCGGCTGGCGCGCGTTCGGGCGGATCTGCTCGACCGGCAGGTGCGCGAGCTCGCCGGCAGCAGTGCCGTCGCCGCCGATCAGGACCTCGAAGCCGCGGCCGAGGCCGCGTCTAGGCACGCTCGACAAGCTCCATCGCCACCTTCCAGTAGGCCTCGGCGCCGCGCGAGCGCCGGTCGTAGTGGGTCACGGGCAGGCCGTGACTCGGCGCTTCCGCAAGCCGCACGGACCGCGGCACGACGGCGTCGAAGACGAGACTGCCGAAGTGGCGGCGCACCTCGTTCTCGACGTCCTTCGCGAGCGTCGTGCGCGTGTCCGCCATCGTGATCAGCACGCCCGCGATCCCGAGTCCCGGGTTCAGCCGGGCCTTGACGAGATCGATCGACTGCATGAGCTGCGCGAGCCCTTCGAGGGCGTAGTACTCGGCCTGCACCGGCACGACGACCCGGTTGGCGGCCGCGAGCGCGTTCACGGTGAGCGGCCCGAGCGACGGCGGGCAGTCGAGGAGCACGAAGTCGAACCCGTCCCCCTTCGCGAGCGCGTCCGCGAGGTAGCGGTCGCCGTCGTCGCGGCGGGAGAGCTCGACCGCCGCGCCGGCGAGCTCAGGTCGCGACGGCACGAGAAAGAGGTTCTCCCAGCGCGTCGGCTTCGCGAGCTCCCGCAGCGGCGCACCGTCGAGGAGGTCGTAGCTCGACGTCCCGTTGGCGCGCATGCCGAGCCCGGAGGTCGCGTTCGCCTGCGGGTCGAGATCGACGACGAGCGCTCGCTCGCCGGCCTCCGCGAGACATGCGGCGAGATTGATCGCGGACGTTGTCTTGCCGACCCCGCCCTTCTGGTTCGCGAACGCGTAGACCTTTCCCGTCACGCCTCCATTGTCGCGATCGTCGCGGACGTGGCCAGACGCATGGCCGATCCGCCTACGCAAGCGGCCGCTTCCGGGCGACGCCCACGCGGCGCGGGAAACCTTCCGGCGTCGGACCGAGCTTGCGGAGGACGAGGAATCCTTCCGGTGCGTCCTCCGGCTCGGCGGCCAGCCGCTCCGCGACGCGTGCAACGCGCTCCCGGTCGGCACTCGGGCCGACCCAGAGCACCGCCGCGCCGCCGGGTCGCACGAGCGGGAGCGTCCACTCGGCCGCGGTCGGCGGGTGCGCGAGCGCCTTCGCGACCGCGGCGCCGGCCCAGTCGGTCTCCTGCTCTTCGGCCCGCCCCCAGACTACGCGCGCATTCGGCGGCGCCCACCGCTCGAGGAAGTCGCACTTGCGGCGCTCCGCCTCCAGCAGGACGACCTCGCGGTCCGGGAAGGACACGGCGAGCGGGATCCCCGGCGCGCCCCCGCCGGAGCCGACGTCGACGATCGGGCCTTCGAACCGGGACACGACCTCGACACCGCGCAGCGAGTCCTCGAGGAGCGCGCGGCGGGCCTCCTCCACGTCACGGATCGCCGTCAGCCCGGGAGCGGCGACAACCGCCAGCAGCCAGCGATCGAGATTCGTCACGGCCGCGGCCTCCCGAGCGGGGGAACCTCCCGGTTCCCCCGAACCCCCTCCACTGGTCCGCTCCGCGGACAGGCGCTAACGCGCCGGTAGGACAACGACGAAGCGATGCGGCTCGACCCCTTCGCTCGCCGTGGCGACGCCGGGGTAGTCCTGCAACCGCTCGTGGACGAGCTTGCGTTCCACCGACGTCATCGGCTCGAGCTCGACGCGGTCTCCCGTCTGAAGCACGCGCTCCGCCGACCGAACCGCGAGCCCCTCGACCGTTTGCTTGCGGCGGTCGCGGTAGCCGGCGGCGTCGACCACGACCGCCTTCCGCTCCTCGCCGGCGGTGCGCGCGACGATCGCGTTCGCGAGGTATTGCAGCGCATCGATCGTCTGCCCGTGCTTCCCGATCAGGAGCCCGAGCTCCACGCCCGAACAGGTCGCGACGACCTCGTCGGGGCCCTCGCGGACATCCACCCGGCAGCGAACGCCCATCGAGCCCACCACCCGCGAGACGAGCTCGCGCACGCGGCGCTCGAGGTCCGTCTCGTCGGGACGCGCCTCCTCCGTCTCGGCCGCCGCGGCGCCCGCATCGACCATCGCGATGACGCGCGCGGGCGTGTACCCGACCCCGAGCAGGCCGCGCTCCCCCTCCGAGAGCACCTGGAAGCGCACGTCCGCCTTGTCGAGACCGGGTGCGAGGTGCTCGAGCTCGCGGAGCGCCTTCCACTTGGCCTCGCCGACGGTCTCGCCCGTCGCCTCGACGGTGAGCTCCTCGCTCACCGCCGCGCACCGCCCTTCTTGCGCTTCACCCGCCTCGGCTGAGCCTTCGGAGTGCTCGTGGGCTTTTCCTTCGGCTGCTCGGGCTGCGAGCCGTCGTCCTTCGGCGGCGTCCGGGACGACCGCTTCTCGCCGGGCTTCGGCGCAGGGGTCTTCGGCACGAGCCGACGCGTGATCAGCCCCTGCCCGACCGTCCACAGGTTCGTCGTCACCCAATAGAGGACGAGGCCCGCCGGGAACCGTGCAACGACGGTGATGAAGACCAGCGGGACCACCATCATGATCCCGCGCTGGACCTTGTCCATCGTCGCCGACATGAAGTACGTCGAGAGGATCTGGCTGGCGGCGTAGATCGCGAGCAGCAGATAGCCCGACCAGTGCGTGTTCGCGTTGTTCGCGATGTTGGGAACGACGTGCAGCCAGCCGAGCTCGCTCGGCGACGCGTTGACGTGCTCGGTGAAGTTCCGCAGCACGAAGTACAGCGCGAAGAAGACCGGGATCTGGGCCGCGAGCGGCAGGCACGACGCGGCGGGGTTGATGGAGTTCTCCTTGTAGAACTTCATCAACTCCTCGTTCATCTTCTGGCGGTCGCCCTTGTACTTGCGCTGGATCTCCTTCATCTCCGGCGCGTGCTTCTGGAGCGACTGCATCGAGTGGATCTGTCGCACCGTCAACGGGACGAGCGCGATCCGGACGAGGACCGTCAGCACGACGATCGACCACGCCCACGGGATGCCGACCGAGTCGTGGAGGAACACGAGGATCGACCGCATGACGTCCTCGATCGGCGAGAGCACCGAGAAGACGATCATGCGTAGTCCACCCCGCCGTGCGACCACGGGTTGCAGCGCAGCAGGCGCCACGCCGCCTTCGCGGAGCCGACCACCAGCCCGTGCTTGCGCAGCGCGTCGATCGCGTACTGCGAGCAGCTCGGGTGGTACTTGCACGTGCCCGGCTTGACCATCAGGCCGAATGTGTAGCGATAGGCGTAGACCAGGCCGATCGCGAGCGCGGCAGGCGCCCGCCGAAGGGATAGCTGCGATGCACCGGCGAATGGCACACCGGCACGAGAGGTCCAGCCAAACCAGGCCCGTAGGGCTTTCACGCGGCGGCCTTCCCGAGCACCTCGTCGACGCGCTCCACGAGCCAGTCGTGCCCGCGCGCCTCGGCGGCCTCGGGCAGCCCCGGCCGCACGACGATCACGTAGTCGTTCGCGCGCTCGATCGACGCTGCGTCGAGCTTGGCGCGCCAGATCTCCCGCAGCTGGCGCTTGATCCGGTTGCGGACGACGGCGTTCCCCACGGCCCGCGGCACGGCGAGGCCGAGACGGGGCTCGCCCGGCTCCTCGTCGCGCCTGAACCAGTGCAGCGTCAGGAACCTCGTCGAGACGGAGCGGCCGTGCCGGTAGACGGCGTCGAAATCGCGGGAGCGAGAGAGGCGGTTGCGCCGCTGCACCGCTACGCCGAGAGGCGCTTGCGCCCCTTGGCGCGGCGGCGCTTCAGGATCAGCTGGCCGGCACGCGTCGACATCCGCGCACGGAAGCCGTGCTTCCGCTTGCGCCTGCGCACGTTCGGCTGGTAGGTCCGCTTCATGAAAGTTCGAAAAAGGTCGAAAAACGCCGGCCAGCGGCCGGCTCCGCGGCAGTATAGACGGACCGCTCGCGACGTCGTTGTCCACAGGCCCGCGACACGCTAAAAGCCGTGGAAAGCGCCGTCGTGGTGACGCTCTGGTGACACATTTTCCACAGCTGTGGAGAATCGTGTGGAGTGAACTTTCTCCCTGCAAATCGGTGCTTTTATGAGACGCGGCGAGGGGAGAAATCCTCATTGCTCGCGCCTCGTGCACGCTGGTATCCTCGCCGCTCCCGACCCTCGACGGACGGAGCTGGCGCAAGCGTGGACCATCCAATCGAGCTGACCGCCGAGGGCCTCTGGAACGACGTGTCGGCTCGATTGCGGGGGGCGTTGAACGAGACGACCTTCCAGACCTGGTTCGGGGAGGTCGAGGGCGCGGACCTCGACGGCGACGCGTTCGTGCTCGCCGTCCCGAACGACTTCACTCGCGAGTGGATCGAGGGCCACTTCGTCGAGCTCATTCGCGCCGCCGTCAAGGACGCGACCGGGTCGGAGCGGAGCGTCCGCCTGCGCGTCGACGCTGTCGAGCAGATCGCCGTGCCGGCTGCGGTGACCGTCACGGCCACCCCGCCGCTCGCACCGCCGCCGATCCCACGCCCCGACGCGGCCGGCATCAACCCGAAGTACACGTTCGACTCGTTCGTGATCGGCTCCTCGAACCGCTTCGCGCACGCGGCCGCGCTCGCCGTCGCGGAGGCGCCCGCGCAGGCATACAACCCGCTCTTCATCTACGGCCACACCGGCCTCGGGAAGACCCACCTCCTGCACTCGGTGGCGAACTACGTCGGCGCGCACTCGAACAACTTGACCGTGCGCTACGTCACCTCCGAGACGTTCATGAACGACTTCATCAACAGCCTCCGCGACAAGCGCATCGAGGGCTTCAAGCAGCGCTACCGCACCTACGACGTCCTGCTGATCGACGACGTGCAGTTCTTCGAGCACAAGGAGCGAATCCAGGAAGAGTTCTTCCACACCTTCAACTCCCTGTACGAGGCGGGACGGCAGATCGTGCTCAGCTCCGACCGGCCGCCGCGCGAGATCTCGACGCTCGAGGAGCGCCTGCGGTCGAGGTTCGAGTGGGGCCTGATCTCGGACATCCAGCCGCCCGACCTCGAGACGCGCATCGCGATCCTGCGCAAGAAGGTGAAGAACGACGGGATCCAGGTCGACGATCCCGAGGTGCTGACGTTCGTCGCCTCGCGCGTCTCGACGAACATCCGTGAGCTCGAAGGCGCGCTCACGCGGGTCGTCGCGTTCAGCTCGCTGACCGGCCGGCGCATGGACGTCGAGCTCGCCCAGGACGTCCTCAAGGACGTATTCCCACAAGGGGAGGCCGCTGCACCGTCGATCGAGAAGATCCAAGAGCTCGTCTGCGAGCGCTTCGGCGTCCATCTCGACGAGCTCACGGGCGACCGCCGGTCGCAGAACATCGTCTACCCGCGCCAGGTCGCGATGTACCTCTCGCGCGAGCTCACGGACTCATCGCTGCCGAAGATCGGCAAGCAGTTCGGCGGCCGTGACCACACGACCGTGATCCACGCGACCTCGAAGATCGCGCGCCTGATCCGTGAGGACAGGTCTGTGTACAACCTGGTCCAGGAGCTAACAGCGCGCATCAAGCAGGCGCGGTGAGCCCGGACGCTGTTGAAAGGGTCGATTTCTCCCCCGTCCGGCTCAACAGCGAAAATGGCTCCTCGAGCCACCACGGCGAGGTTCTCCCCGCCGCCCACACCACCTACGTACTACGACGAGGTTTTCTTTAGATGATTGACTCAGACATCGTGGTCGGCACCGGGTTGAGGATCAACGTTCCAAAAGACGAGCTCTCGTCCAGGCTGGCGCTCGTCGCACGCGGCGTGTCGACGCGCACAGCGGTGCTCGTCCTCGGCGGAATTCAACTCCGTGCAGAGGCGGGTCGCCTCAATCTCGCCGCGACCGACATGGAGCTCTCGTTGCGCGCATCGCTCGAAGCGAACGTCGAGGGCGAAGGCGAGGTCGTCGTTCCCGGCCGGCTACTCCTCGACATCGCGCGCGCTCTGCCCGACAGCGATGTCGTGATCGAGCACCGCCCGGAGGAGGCGGTCGTCGTCGTGACGTCCGGCTCGGCGAACTATCGCTTGCACACGTACTCGAGCGAGGACTTCCCGCGCCTGCCGGACGTCGAGGCGACACAGTTCCATGCGATCGACCGTGACGCGCTGATCGAGACGATCGCGCGTGTCGGTCGTTCCGCGTCGCGCGATGAGAGCCGTCCCGTGCTTACCGGGATCCTCGTCCGGTTCGAGCCGGGCAAGGTCGTGATGGCCGCGACCGACTCGTACCGCCTCGCGGTGAAGGAGACGCCGGTCAGCGGCATGCTGCCGGAGCTCGAGGCGATCATCCCGGCGCGCGCACTCCAGGAGCTGTCGCGCATCGCCGGCTCCTCCGACGAGGTGCAACTCGGCCTGCAGGAGAACCACGTGGTGTTCGGCGCCGAGGGCGCGTGGCTCACGACGCGCCGGATCGACGGCCAGTTCCCGAACTACCGCCAGCTGCTCCCGGAGCAGTTCGAGCACGAGCTGCAGCTGCCACGCGAGGAGCTGCTCGACGTCGTCCGCCGCGTCTCGCTGATGGCCCAGCGCAACTCGCCGCTCCGGCTCCGGTTCGCCGACGGCGAGCTGACGGTATCGGCCGTGACGCAGGACGTCGGCGAGGCGCGCGAGACGCTGCCGGTCGCATACGCCGCCGATGCGATGGAGATCGGCTTCAACGCCGAGTTCCTCCGGGACGGGCTCGAGTCGGTCGACTCGGACACCGTGAAGCTCAAGCTGATCAGCCCGCTCCGACCGGCCGTGCTCGTCGGCGAGGCGGACGACTACACCTATCTGATCATGCCCATCCGCCTAGCCGGCTAGGACGATCGTCGAGCACGTCACGCTCCGGAACTACCGCTCGTACGCGTCCCTCGACCTGGCCCTCCGCCCGGGCCTCGTGCTCGTCGTCGGCGAGAACGGCGCCGGCAAGACGAATCTACTCGAGTCGTTGCACCTCGCCACGCAGGGCTTCTCGCCGCGCACCCGAGCCGACGCGGAGCTCGTCCGTTTCGGCGAAACGGCCGCGCGCGTTTCTTTACGGAACCTCGTTCGAGACGAGGTTCGGTTGACGGTCGACGTGACGCTGAAGCTGGGTGAGGCGAAGGTGGCCGAGGTGAACGGCGCGCGGCTGCTGTCTCCCGAGTCGCTGCGGCGCGAGTTCCACACGCTCGTCTTCACACCCGATCGCCTGGCGATCGTGAAAGGCGGGCCGGCGGCACGCCGCGCGTACTTCGACCGAGCGTTCTCACGGTTGTTGCCTGCTCGGGCAACTGCTGCGCAGGACTACGCGGCAGCGCTCGCGCAGCGCAATGCCTCGCTGCGCCGCGTGCAGCTCGGGATCTCGTCGCGCGATGCGCTTGCGCCGTGGACCGAGCGCGTCGCGGACCTCGGCCGGGCACTCGTCGACGCGCGGCGGGAGGTGCTGCGCCTGCTCACGCCGGGTTTCGCGGAACGCGCGGGCGAGCTCGGCCTGGCGGACGCGCGCCTCGACTACGACGCGGAGGCGCCGACCGCGGAAGCGCTCGAAGCGCGGCTCGACCGCGATGTCGACCGCGGCTCGACCGGCCTCGGCCCGCATCTCGACGACGTCGTGATCGCGAGCGGCGACCGCAACCTGCGCCAGTTCGGATCGCAGGGCGAGCAGCGACTCGCCGTCCTCTCACTCCTCCTCGCCGAGGCCGGCCTGCTGCCGTCGCCGCCGCTCGTGCTTCTCGACGATGTCCTCTCGGAGCTCGACCCGGGCCGCCGCCGGATTCTGGCCGAGCACGTTGCGGGGATGGGACAGACCGTGATCACCGCGACACAGGCCTCGGCCCTTCCGCTCGAGCCGGCGCAGATCGTCGACGTCGTTCCCGGGGACGCCGTAGCCCGTGCGTGACCGGATGGAGCGCATCGGCGGCGATGTGCGCAGCGAGCTCGCGCGGTTCGGTCCGCAGGCCGGCATGGCCGAGCTCCTCGAACGCTGGCCGGCGGCGGTCGGCGAGCAGATCGTGCGCATCGCCTGGCCCGCCCGGATCGGCCGCGACGGCACGGTGCACGTGCACACGGCCGACTCGGTGTGGGCCTTCGAGCTCGGCCGCCGGGCCGCAGAGATCGCGGGCCGGCTCGAGGTCGAGAAGCTGCGGTTCGCCCCAGGCCCGCTACCCTCTCCAGACCCGCAAGAGGTCGATCGCGCGCCGCTTTGCCCGCGCCCGGAGGACGAGGCGCGCGCAGCGGCGATCGCGGCTCGGATCGAGGACGAGAACCTGCGCGAAACTGTGCAAAAAGCGGTTGCTTTGGGCCTCGCCCGGGGCGCGGCCGACCGTCCCATCTGATACACTTATCCCCAGCCGCAAAACGTGGGTTTTGCAGGCTTTTTCTACGTATGGCGAAGAGTTCAGCGAAGGC
>DASXTR010000045.1:0-5921 GCA_036505325.1 Gaiellaceae bacterium | reverse complement strand
GTGGTGGGCGCCGGCACGCTCGGGCTGCTCGCGGTCGCGCTTCTCGGTCGCGTCAGCCCGGCGCGCCTGGCGCTCGTCGGAACGCGCGCTCCCCGGCTGGAGCTCGGCCGGACGATGGGGGCGACCGAGATCTGGAACGTGCGCCTCGACGAGCGCCCCGAGCCGGGATTCGATCTCGTGTTCGAGGCGACCGGCACGGTCGACGGTGCCCGGACGGCAATCGAGCTCGCACGGCGCGGCGGCACCGTCGTCCTCGAGGGGATCTCCGGACAAGCCGGTGGAATCGACGCCGACGCGGTCGTGCTCGGCCACCTGCGCGTGCAGGGCGTCTTCGGCGCGTCGCGGACTGCCTGGCGGTGGGTGACGGAGCTGTTCGCGGCCGGGCTCCTCGACACGGAGCCGCTCGTCAGTCATTCGTTCCGTCTCGAAGAGCACGCAGAAGCCTTCGCCGCGCTCGCGGACCGGGGCGGGAACGCGCTGAAAGTGCAGCTCAGTCCGTCATGACGACGCTCGCATCGATCGTCGGCGGCCGCAGGCGCGAAGGAGACGAGCTCGCGGCCGACATCAACCCCGCGGCCCCGGACGAGCAGGTCGCAACCGTGGCGCTCGCCGGACCGGAGATCGCCGGCGAGGCGGTCGAGGCGGCCGCCGCCGCCTTCGCGGCCTGGCGCGACACGCCGCCGCCGGCGCGCGGCGACGTGTTGCGGCGCGCGGCCGATCTCGTCGACGCGCGCGCCGAAGGAATCGGACGCGACCTCGCGCGCGAGGAGGGGAAGACGCTCGCCGAGGCCGTCGGCGAGACGCGCCGCGCGGCCGCGATCCTCCGCTACTACGGCGGCCAGACGCTCGAGCCGGACGGCGAGACGTATCCGAGCCATTCGCCGCTCACGTTCCTCTACGCGCGGCGCGAGCCGCTCGGCGTCGTCGTGGCGATCACGCCGTGGAACTTCCCGATCGCCATCCCGGCCTGGAAGGTCGCGCCCGCGATCGCGTTCGGGAACACCGTCGTCTGGAAGCCGGCGGAGATCGTTCCGCTCACGGCCACGCACTTCGCGCGCGCGCTCGCCGATGCGGGACTGCCCGACGGCGTGCTCAACCTCGTCCTCGGCCGCGGCTCGGTCGTCGGTGACACGCTCGTCACACACGATCGTGTCGAGGCGGTCACGTTCACGGGCTCGAACCCCGTCGGCCGTCAGATGCAGCTGAAGGCGACCGAGGCCGGCAAGAAGGTGCAGCTCGAGCTCGGCGGGAAGAATCCCGCCGTCGTGCTCGCCGACGCCGATCTCGAGCTCGCGGCGGAGCAGGTCGCACGCGGCGCGTTCCTGTCGGCGGGTCAGAAGTGCACGGCGACCAGCCGCGTCATCGTCGAACGGCCCGTGCTCGAAGAGCTCGGCGAGCGCGTGGCGGCGCTGGCGCGCTCGTGGCCCGTCGGCGATCCGCTGGACGAGGCGACCAAGGTGGGACCGCTCTCGTCGCAGGCCCAGCTAGAGACCGTCTCGGCCTACCTCGACCTCGCCGAGCGCGAGGCGGCGCGCGTACTCGCCGGCGGCGGGCGCCGCGACGGCGGCGGCTACTTCGTGGAGCCGACCGTGCTCGCGGACCTGCCGGCGACGAGCCGCGTCGTCCGCGAGGAGATCTTCGGCCCGGTGGCCGCACTGCTCCCGGCGGGCTCGTACGAAGAGGCGGTCGCGCTCGCGAACGACACCCCGTTCGGGTTGACCGCCGCCCTGTTCACGCGCGACCTCGGCAAGGCGCTCCGCTTCGCGCACGACATCCGGGCCGGTGTCGTCAAGGTCAACCAGGAGACCGCCGGGCTTGAGTTCCAGGTGCCGTTCGGCGGCATGCGCCAGAGCTCCTCCGGCTCACGGGAGCAGGGCAAGGTCGCCCGCGATTTCTTCACGCAGTGGAAGACCGTGTACCTCGACGCTCCCGCAGGCGGATGAGCATCCGCAGCTCGCTCGAGCAGCTCGGTCTGCCCGCGAGAGACCTGCACGAGCTGCCCACCTCGGAGAAGCGGTTTCCCGACGGCGCGCACTACCGGTTCGAGATCCCGAGCACGGAGGGCCCGCGCTGCCTCGAGGCCGTCGTCGAGGAGGCGCAGCGGCTCGACGTACCGGTGCACCGCATCTCTCAGGGAAGCGGCGTCTTCATGCTCACGGACGCCGAGCTCGACGAGTTCGTCGCCGTGGCCGCGGCCGCGAACGTCGAGCTCAGCCTCTTCGCGCGCCCGAATGCCGGCTGGGACGCCTCGGCGACGAGCCGCGCGCCCGCGGGCGGCGCCCTCGCACCTGCGGTGCGTGGCCAGGAGCAGCTCGTGGCGGTGCTCGAGGACGTCGTTCGCGCAGCCGGGCACGGCGTCAGGAGCGTGCTGCTCGCAGACATCGGCGCGCTCTACGCCTTCTCGCGGCTACGCGCGGCCGGCGTTCTGCCGGCCGACATGCAGGCGAAGGTCTCCGTCATGCTGCCGATCGCGAACGCGGCGACCGCGACGGTGCTGGCGGAGCTCGGCGCCTCGACGCTCAACCTGCCGCCCGACCTGTCCCTCGCGCAGATCGCGGCGATCCGGGCGGCCGTCGACCTGCCGATCGACTTCTACGTCGAGGCCCCCGACACGCTCGGCGGGTTCGTACGGCTGCACGAGATTCCGGAGCTGATCCGCGTGGCCGCCCCCGTCTACGTCAAGTTCGGGCTGCGGAACGCGCCCGACATCTACCCGTCGGGGACGCACATCGAGGCGACCGCGATCGCGCTCTCGCGCGAGCGCGTGCGCCGCGCGCGCCTCGGTCTGGAGCTGCTCGGGCGCTCCGGATACGACGCGGTTCGTTCCGAGCTCGGCGCCGCTGGTCTGGCGGTTCCGGTCCCGGCGGGCGTCGCCGGATGACCGCATCGCCACGCCTCGGCGTCGCGTACTACCCGGAGCAGTGGCCGCGCGAGCGCTGGGAGACGGACGCCAGGCTGATGGCGGAGGCCGGGCTTCGGCTCGTGCGCGTCGGCGAGTTCGCGTGGGCGCGGCTCGAGCCGAAGGCGGGTGAGTACGAGCTCGACTGGCTGGACGAGGTGATCGGCATCCTCGCCGCGGAAGGGCTCGAGGTGATCGTCGGCACGCCGACGGCGGCGCCGCCGGTGTGGCTCGTCGGACTGCACCCGGAGATCCTCCCCGTCCGCGACGACGGTCGCGTCCAGCAGTTCGGGCACCGGCGCCACTACTGCCCGAACAGCCCCGCGATGCGGGAGGCGACCGGGCGCATCGTGGCCGCGCTCGCGGACCGCTTCGGCGACGACGCGCGTGTCGTCGCCTGGCAGATCGACAACGAGCTCGGCGGCCGCTGCTACTGCGACAGCTGCCGCGACGGCTTCCACGCGTGGCTGAGCGATCGGTACGGCTCCATCGACGACCTCAATGACGCCTGGGGCACCATCTTCTGGAGCCAGGTCTACGAGGACTGGGACCAGATCCCGCTCCCCGAGGGCTCTCGGATTCCGCCGGACGGGTTTCTCCGCAACTCGCCCAACCCGGGCCTCGCGCTGGACTTTCGCCGCTTCGCCTCCGACAGCCTGATCGGCTTCCTCCGCTTGCAGGCGAAGATCTTGCGTGAGCGCTGCTCGCCGCAGCAGCGGATCACGCACAACCTGATGGGGTTCCACTTCGCCGAGATCGACTACCGCAGGCTCGCCGAGGAGATCGATGTTGTCTCATGGGACAACTACCCGGTGCTCGATCCCAGTCGGCGCTGGTCGACGAAGGCGCTCGCGGCCGACGCGATGCGCGGGCTGAAAGACGCACCGGTCTGGGTGCTCGAGCAGCAGGTGGGCCCGCTCGGGTGGGAACTGCTGCACACGCCCCGTCGCGGCGAGACGCGGCTGTGTACCTTCCAGGCGATCGCGCACGGCGCGGAGGCCGTCTGCTACTTCCGCTGGCGGACCGCCCGCTTCGGAACCGAGCAGTACTGGCACGGCGTGCTCGACGCGAGCGGCCGTATCGGGCGCCGCTACGAGGAGGTGTGCGCGACCGCCGCCGAGCTCGAGTCGCTGCGGGAGCGACTCGAGGGTGCGCGGCCGCGCGCGGACGTCGCGGTGCTCCACGACTACGACTCGCGGTTCGCGCTCCAGGTGCAGCCGACGAATCCCGCACTCGCGTACGAGGAGACCGTGTTGCAGCACTACGAGTCGCTCCGGCGGCTCGGGCTCGGCGTCGATGTCGTCTCGCCGCAGGCCGACCTGACGCGCTACCGCGTGATCGTCGCGCCCGGGCTCTTCGTCATGGACGAGGGGACGGCCGCGGCGTTCACCCGTTACGTCGAGTCCGGCGGAACGCTCGTCCTCGCGCCGCGCGCCGGCATCAAGGACCGCTCCAACGCGGTACCGGAGCGGCCCGTTCCCGCGTGGCTCGACGAGCTGGCCGGGCTCGAGGTGGTCGACTACATGAGTGTCGCCGCCGACGCGCCGGTTCGCGTTGCCGGCGTCGAGTTCGCGGGTGAGATGCACGGCTGGTACGAAGAGGTAGAGCTCCGCGACGGGCGGGCCACGGCGGGGTACATCGACGGCGCGTTCCCTGGGACTCCGGCGGTCGTCGAGCATGCCGTCGGCTCCGGCCGCTGCGTCTACCTCTGCGGTGCCGCCTCGGTGCCGACGCTCGAAGCCCTTTACCGGCTGCTCTGCCGCGACGCCGACCTTCCGTTGCTCGAGCTGCCCGAGTCCGTCGAGGCGGCGCCGCTGCACGCGAACGGTGGCGACCTGCTCTTTCTGCTCAACCACGGCGATGGCGAGACCTCGGTCGATCTCGGCGACGAGACGATCGTCCTCCCGCCGCTCGCCGTCGCGCTCGTCGAGACGTCAGACCGGCTCGAGCGCGGCCGCGATCGGGAGCACGTGAACCCGGCGTGACACGAGGACTTCGCAGACGTGGCCGCAGGGGACACGTCCGCACTCCGGAGTGAAGACGTGGCCGGAGGGGACATGGCCTCACTCCGGAGGACTCGAGCTCAGGTCAGGTCGAGCGCGGCCGTGATCGGGAGCACGTGAACGCCGCGCGCGACGAGGCGTTCGAGCAGGCGGTCGAGCGTGTCGCTGCCGACCGGACCCCAGCCTTCGTCGTCGAGTCCGTGGAGGTTGTAACAGAGCCACCCGGGCGCGCCGGCGAGGAACGACTCGACCGTCCGGACGAGATGGTCGTCGCAGCGCTCGGGGCCGAAGCTGACACACGTCACCCGCTGCTGCCCGGGCCGCGGAAGCGGCATCGACTCGTCGCCGCCCGTTCGAAAGGCGCGTACGAGGCGGCCCAGCCAGGCTTCGAGCGCGGGAGTCGACCGGTTGTAGGGGAACGCGAAGCTCGACTTCGACGCGTCGAATCCCTCGAGCTCGGCGCCGAACACGTCGAGGCAGCGCTCGATCAGCCGCTGCGCGTCGGCGAGCGGCAGCTCCGCCTTGTTCGCGTGCCGGTACCCGTGCGGCATGACGTGGTGGCCGCGCCCCTTGAGCTCGTTCCAGAGACCGAAGTCGCCCTTGCGCCACCGGTCGTGCCACACGTCGTCCGGCTCGCCGTCGAAGCCGGCCGCGAGGACGTTCAGCTCTGCGACCAGCCCGTGACGCTCGAAGATCTCGCCCGTCCGGAGCGACGAGTGCGCGAAGCCGTCGTCGAAGCTCAGCGTGACGACGTGCACGGTCTACTCGGTCGCGTGCGGATCGCGGGCGATTCCGGTCAGCGCGATGACCGACCGGCCGTCGCTGTCGACCCATTCTCCGCATGCGCCGCCGCCGACGCTCCTCTCGAGCATGACCTCGCTGCCGTTCATTCGAAGCGCGGGGTGGTACCAGAGCGCGACCCTTCGCGCCTCACCTTGTACGTAGTGGCCGACGAGAGCCCGGCGGAAGCGGTCGCTTCGGTTCGGCTCGCTGCCGTGGACGAGCGAGCCGTTGAAGAA